>DASRUE010000150.1:0-22370 GCA_035687895.1 Bacteroidota bacterium
TTCATGCCGAACCAACGACCTTTGGGCTGAAGCTTGCGGTGTGGTTTGACGAAACGCGACGTAACATCGACCGGCTGACAGCAGCAATTGAACGCATCTCCGTCGGACAAATCTCCGGCGCCGTAGGAACATTTGAACACCTCAGCCCGAAGGTTGAGGAATACGTTTGCAAAAAGCTGCGACTGAAACCGGCGCCTGTATCCACTCAGATTCTGCAGAGAGACCGCCATGCGGAATTCATGTCCACATTGGCGGTCATAGGCAGTTCGCTGGAAAAATTTGCCACGGAGATCAGGCACCTGCAGAAGACGGAAGTCCTCGAGGCGGAGGAGTACTTTGCTCCCGGTCAAAAGGGCTCGTCGGCAATGCCGCACAAGCGAAATCCAATTACTTGCGAGCGTATTGCAGGTTTGTCACGGGTGCTTCGAGGTAATGCGCTGGCGGCAATGGAGAACGTCGCCCTATGGCACGAGCGTGATATTACACATTCGTCTGTCGAGCGTGTGATTGTTCCCGATAGCTGCATCCTACTGGACTACATGCTCGCGCTTCTGACCGACGTGATCGACCGTCTGATCGTGTATCCGGAAAATATGCTCAAGAACCTCAATCGGACACATGGACTTATTTTTTCTCAATCAGTCCTTCTTGCCCTGACCAAGAAAGGGATGAAGCGGGAGGAAGCATATCGGATCGTTCAAGCCGGTGCAATGGATGTTTGGCAGTCGGGAAAGGACTTCAAAGAGCTCTTACAATCACACACCAGTGTCAACTCCATGCTTTCCGCGCAGGAGATTGAGCAGTTGTTCGATCTGAAGAAGAGTATCCTGAATGTGGACTACATCTTCGAACGCGTGGGGCTTGCATAGCACGTAGACAACAAGGAACAATCATGGCAAAGAAATTTCAGAACTTTATCAACGGAAAGTGGGTGGACGCCAGGTCCGGGCGAACGTTCGAGAACCGGAACCCTGCGAATTGGGATGAAGTGCTCGGCACGTTCCCCAAGTCCGGCAAGGAAGATGTCGACGAAGCAGTGAACGCTGCGCGTGTGGCATTTGAGAAATGGCGTCTCGTTCCTGCGCCGAAGCGCGGCGACATCATGCGTAAAGTAGGCGATCTGATGGTGGCTCGCAAAGAACAGCTGGCGCAGCAAATGACAAAGGAGATGGGGAAAGTCCTTGCTGAAACGCGCGGTGATGTGCAGGAAGGGATCGATACGGCATATTATGCAGCCACTGAAGGCCGTCGCCTGTTTGGTCACACGGTGCCCTCTGAGCTGCCAAACAAGTTCAACATGGCCGTTCGTGTTCCAATTGGAGTGGCGGGTATTGTCACACCGTGGAATTTCCCCATGGCGATTCCAACCTGGAAGATATTCCCGGCATTGCTCTCGGGCAACACGGTCGTATTCAAGCCGGCCTCGGACACACCGGAGACCGCAACGTCACTCGTCCAGATCCTGATGGATGCAGGAGTGCCGGAAGGTGTGGTGAACATTGTTCACGGTGGCGGTGGTGAAGTGGGGAACGCCATTGTCGGCCATCCCGATGTTGATCTCATAAGTTTCACCGGCTCAACCGGAGTGGGAAAGAAAATCTCGGAGATTGCAAGCCAGACGCTGAAACGTGTTTCGCTCGAACTCGGTGGGAAGAACGCGCAGCTTGTCATGGACGATGCCGATCTTGACCTTGCTCTTGAAGGCGTGCTCTGGGGAGCGTTTGGTACAACCGGCCAGCGTTGCACAGCGACAAGCCGATTGATCCTCCATGAGAAGATTCACGACAGGTTCCTTTCCATGCTTGTCGGCCGGGTTGCGAAGCTGCGGCTGGGTGATGGCCTTGTTCAAGGAGTCGATGTTGGTCCTTGCGTGAACAAGGGTCAGCAGGAAACAGTCCAGCAATATGTCGACATCGGTCTTCAGGAGGGGGCAACGCTCGCAGCCGGTGGTGAAATTCCCAAAGATCCTCAACTGGCCAAAGGATGGTTCTACAAGCCGACAATCTTCAGTGAGGTGAAACCGAATCATCGAATCGCGAAAGAGGAGATCTTTGGCCCCGTGCTTTCCGTCATCAGAACGAAGTCATTACAGGAGGGCGTGAATATTCTGAACGATACGATCTACGGTTTATCATCGTCCGTTTATACGAAGGATGTCAATAGCGCGTTTCAAGCCATCAGGGACATCCAAGCAGGTATCACGTACATTAATGCACCAACCATTGGCGCCGAAGCACATATGCCGTTCGGCGGCGTAAAACAAACCGGCAACGGTCACCGCGAAGGTGGGTGGACGGTCTATGACTTTTTCACAGAGTGGAAGGCTGTCTACATTGATTATAGCGGCGGTTTACAGCGCGCGCAGATAGATAATTATTAAGAGGACGTCGCCATGGTCCAGCAAAGAATCCATATCATCTCCCTCTATGAGCATCAGGAGTTCTTCTAAGTAGCCGTGTGTCGGATAGTCAACGTATTCCCACACGACCTACACTCATGGAAGGATTTCAACTATGTCAATACAACAGGCAGCTCCAGTGGCGGTGTCGCGACATAAAACCGCCGTATTACCCTCAAACGTCCTCCCGACGCTTGCCAGGCATATGCTGGTGGACGGTTTCGAAATCGTTGTCGATCTAAAACGAAGCAAAGGATCATACATCGTAGACGCCAAGGACGGGAAGAGGTATCTCGACTTCTTCACATTCGTGGCATCTTCTCCCGTTGGTCTCAACCACCCGCGCATGACGTCGCCCGAATTCCTCGAGCGTCTGGCCTATGTTGCGGTCAATAAGCCGTCGAACTCGGACATCTACACCGCGGAACAAGCGGAGTTCCTCAATACGTTCTCGCGGGTTGCAATTCCCTCCTATCTTCCCCATGCGTTCTTTGTCGAAGGTGGTGCCCTTGGTGTGGAGAACGCACTCAAGGCGGCATTCGATTGGAAAATCAGGAAGAACTTTGCAAAGGGGTACAAGGAGGAACGGGGCCGGCAAGTGATTCATTTCCGACAGTGCTTCCACGGCAGAACCGGATATACGCTCTCGATGACCAACACCGATCCGGTGAAAACCGACCTCTACCCGAAATTCAGCTGGCCGCGGGTCCATAATCCGGCAATCAAGTTTCCGCTGAATGATGCAAACCTGGCCCTGGTAATCAAGGAGGAGGCAGAGAGCATCGGGCAAATCAAGGAAGCCTTCCGGATGAACAAGGACGACATTGCTGCGATCATCCTTGAGCCCATCCAGGGTGAAGGAGGCGACAACCACTTTCGCGCGGAGTTTTTCCAAGCACTTCGCCAACTCGCCAGCGAGAACGATGCCATGCTGATTTTCGACGAGGTGCAGACGGGCATTGCCATGACCGGAAAGATGTGGGCTCACCAGCACTTCGTGGAGCCTGATATGATTTCGTTCGGGAAGAAGATGCAGGTGTGCGGCTTCCTCTGTGGCAAGCGGATCGATGAGGTGAAGGAGAACGTGTTTGTGGTGCCGAGCAGGATTAACTCAACGTGGGGGGGGAATCTTGTGGACATGGTCCGTGCCCAGAGGTATTTGGAGATCATCGAGGAGGAACACCTTGTTGACAACGCCCGCACTATGGGTGAGCACTTGTTGAACTGTTTGGTGGCCCTCTCACAGGAATTTCCCACCATTATTTCGAATCCGAGGGGAAGGGGTCTCTACGCGGCGTTCGATGCCTCCTCCAACGATGTCCGCACGAAGCTCCGACAGCGCTGCTTCCAAAAGGGATTGATCATCCTACCGAGTGGCGAGCGGTCGATTCGGTTCCGGCCACCGCTTACTGTCTCGGAAAGTGAGATTGATGAAGGGCTGGGGATCATCAGACAGTCCGTCAAAGAGACTCCCTAGACTATTTCGTTACATCCACAGAACAGAACGCCTCCGGGAGTACCCGGAGGCGTTTGTGTTTCGTCCCCAAACAGAACCGTCCCGTTGATGAATCGACGGGACGGTGAAAAATGATAACGATATTGCCTGTGTTACTTCAGCAGCAACATCTTCTTAATGTTGGTGAATGATGATTTGCCATCGGCAGACTTTGCCACAAGGCTGTAGAAGTACATACCACTCGCAACCGGCGCCCCTGCTGAATTGCGTCCATTCCAGATTGCCTGGAATGTACCTGCACTCTGAGGCCCGTCAACAAGTGTTGCAATTTCCTGTCCCAGAACGTTGTGGATCCTGACCGTTACGTTCGCTGCAACCGGCAATCCAAACTGGATTGTCGTGGTTGGGTTAAACGGGTTCGGGTAGTTCTGCATCAATGTGAATGTCGAGGGTCGTTCCTCGGTTGGGGAAACATGGGTTGAGATGGTCCGCGCCACCTGGACCGCATCAATACCCAAAAAGTCGGAACTCGTCCCTGAAAAGCCGCCGTTGAAGTGGAGGTACCTGAACGCTGCATGAACCGTGCTGTTCGGTGGAACAAGACCGGTCAGGGGGTATTGCCTCAGGCTCCACCCCGATTTGGGAACCTCGAAGTAGTCGACAATAATGGTGAAGCTTGATGTGTCGACACCGCTTGTCGAGAGTAGAACCATCAAAGAGTCGGGGAAATTCGCTTGTGGCGGTGGTTGCAGGACAGACCTCGTGTAGAATCTGAGTGTGTCCATGCGATTGGGTGCGCCTACGCCGGGAATGGGTGGGGAAATCAGATAGTCATCGATATAGAGATTATTTGCCCGTTGGAAATTGTTGCCGGCAAAGCCGCTCCCTTCAAAGGGAAGAAATGGAGATGTTGCCGATCCCTGGAACCACGCGGGGAATATTCCTCCATCCCTATTGACCGCGGTCCAGCCTGCCGGGGGGAATGTACTGTCATTGAATGTTTCCAGAAAAACCACGTTGGAATCAACAACCTGAACGATCGCCTCAGCTGTGTCGTTGGAAGTGTTGGAGTCTCCCACAAGGTCTGTCCAGGAAATGATCACGTGAGTTCCCGGTGACGGACTCATCCGTGGAAGCGAAAGTGTATCGGTTGTACCGGGGGGGAGAGGGTTGCTGTTTACGATCGGTGGTTGCATCTGGCTGTCCACCATCCATTGGATCTGGTAAGATGGTTCAACAAAAGACCCGTAGTTTCGAATGACGGCCGATAGGGTTAGGGCGCGGAAGTCTTCCGTAAACATAGTCTCGAATCTCGTGGTGCTTTTTTTTGCCAGTACCGACTGGCGGGATCCGTCCATGATTCCTTGAGCCGATTGTGCGCCACCACTACTGATGAGCGATATCATTCCGATATCATGAAATGAAGAGTCCAGGATGCTGACATCGTCAAGATACATGTTGTTTCCGTAGCCGCTGATCCCTCGAAAACAGAAAAAAACGCGGTTCATCCCACGGAATGGCAGGAGCGACGTGGCTTCTTTTCTCCAACCGGGTACTGACTGGTACCTCCGGATTCCAGCGATCAAAGTCCAGGGTCCGCTGATGCTGTCTCCAGTGGTTGCCTCAAGATAGACAGAGTCCTGGTTTGATGAGAATTCGTCATCGTGGTACATGAAGAACTCGAAATAAGGATCAACGGAAGAAGACAGATCGACTCTTGGTGTGATGAGACGCGCCTGCTCCCCGGCGGCTGCCTCATATGAATTGAATTTTGCCTGGCCACTGCCGGTGTGAGGGGTAATCGGAGGGTTGGTGCCTACCCCGACGACAGTCCAGGCCGCAAGCGTTCCTGTTGTGCGATGAACGCTCCAACCGGCTGGAATTGAGCCGCCATCAAATCCTTCTGTGAGATATACCGAGAGCGGAGCATCGACTGATGCCACACAGAAATACGTGAGCAGAATGGTGGAACAGGTCAAGAAGAGGAATACTCGCATCAGGAGCCAATGAGTGTTTCAGGTATTCAATAGTGTAATATAGCGCTGCCTTCCATCTTTTTCAATCTCTTCTCAAAAGAAAACCCGGGCACGTTTGCCGTACCCGGGGTCCTTGTGTTACCCACTGCCCGAAATTACTTCAGCATGAGCATCTTCTTGATACTGGAGAATGTTCCGGTGCCGTCCACCGACCTGGCCTCGATGCGGTAGAAGTATACACCACTTGCGACCGGCGAACCAGACTGGTTCCGACCGTTCCATTCAAGGGTGAAATACCCCGATTGCTGCCCGCCGTCGATCAGTGTGGCAATCTCCTGACCAAGCACGTTGTAGACCTTCAACGTTACAAACGACTCTGTTGGGAGTGCGTACTGGATCGTCGTCACCGGGTTGAAGGGGTTCGGATAGTTCTGTGCCAGATCGAAAACTTCAGGCAAACCGGCTGTCTCATCCTTCACACCGACGAGGGTCACGTCTATTGTGTTGCCCAAGCGTTGCACCCACGCCCGTTGCGCTGCACGTGCCGCAGCGACCGCATTGGCGAGAGAAGTCCCGCCGAACATCGCGAAGCCAATCCTCTTTGTGGCGCCTACAGCAACGCTATATGGTCCGCTACCAAAGACTTGCGCGTGGTCGACGGCTGAACCGGCGTCGCCGTTCGGATTCGTCGCACGGTTGCCGGTCATGTAGCGCCATTTGTCTCCGTTGGTCACGTGTGCTGTTGGGTAGATTTCGGATGTTGAAATGGCTACGCGCCGGCCGCGGAAACGATTCTCGTGCAACGGCACAACACCCATCCAGCTATTGGGCGACGCACCCTGATGCATTTCCAGCATGTCGAACGCAAAGGGGTTCCCGCCATTGACGCCAGGAATCGTGTTGGTTGAATCGACAACGACTGCCCCGCGATCGTTTGCCGTGGCAGGGTCCACATCCCAGTCGAGGAGTCCACCTGCGTGGAGTGTTGTCCACGGAGTAGCAGAGGTATTGACGATGTCAAGCTCAAAGATCAGGAAATTGTCAATACCTGCAGAATCCCAACTGACAGTGCGCTGATTAACACGAGCGCCGAACGGGGTCTCCGCTAACGAGTCCGTGAAGGACGTTGTCATCGTCGTTCTATTTCCTGTAGTAACGGAATCGAGCGCCGTTAGAAACTTGAAGTCGGCGTCGTACGCTCCGTTTGATGCATTGGTGCGCGCGCCATCGGACACGCGTGTCGAGTCAAGCGCGACCATGATGCCGTCTCCGAACAATCGCTGACCCGCAGTAGTCACCGGGTTGAACCGGAAGCCGCTGCCAGGTCCCGTACCGACGAATGCATTCAACGAACCGATTGTACCTTCGTTCGTAACTGTGGCTCGGAATGCAGACGTCACGTGGTCTTTACGTTGTTCCGTCGGCAACGGGATGCTGACTGTGAACGTCGTCGAAGCGGAGTCGTTTGCGGGATTGGCATCCGTTCCAAGAACCGTCCACGCCATGGCAGTATGTGAGCCCAGCGTTGCGGTATTCCATTGGAAGAGGAGGGTGTCGACGTCGCCGATCTCAAGTGTTGCTGTATTGCTGACCGTTGCCTGCGTTACTCCGTCGATGGACCACGCAACATCATAGGCTGCTTCATCAAGGTCTCCGTAGTTCGTAACAAGAGCACGGAAGTAGACGGTATCCGGCGGTGATGCAATCCGCTCCACGGCGGAAACCCCGATGTCGTGCACGGGGGGAGTTACGCCAACAGCGCGAAGGAGCCATGCTCTTTCGGTCGTAATAACCAACGGCGCCCAGCTTATCCCGCCATCGCCGGATACGTAGCTATGACCGGGCGTGGTGAGTGGTGAGTTGTGTGCGCCCATCGGAAATGGAATGAGTGGCGAAAATGTGACGCTCAGCCAGAAATCTGATCCAGCCGCGAAAGCGGGAGCGTCATCGCCGAGGGGGACGGTGAAATAATCCCCCACTGCGCCAGGCTGGAGGTAATTGCCACCACCGACTTTCTTGCTGTACAGCATCGCGCCGGGCGCAGTTGTATCGACGCCTGCCGCCCAGACGCGCACCTCGATCGAGTCAGCATTTCCTTCGTTTCGGTAGAAGGCATCCACGTTTGCGATTTTCATATCCGCAGGGGCAGTGAAACGAACACCTGCCGTCACTGCATTGATCCCGTTATTGAACCCTATGTACGTATTCGGTGTGTTCGGGCCATTGTCGTACTTGACGCGCACGGCCAAGTCAGGATACACCAGCGTGTGCATGTACTGTCTACTGTCGTTTGTGGTGTCGCTATCACCCGAAGCTACTGCCCTCGCAATGGTCGTTAGTGTTCCGCGCACCAGAGGAGTAGTCGTGAGACTCACGGTGTCAAGAGTGCCTGCCGGGAAGCCGGGCCTCGGAACAGGCGTCCCTGCCACGCCGCCAACGGACCACTGGATAGAGTAAGGAGGTGCCGTAAGCCCGAAGCTGCTGACGGTGCTTGTCATTGTAATAGGGTTATTCGCCAAGGCGCCATCGACTCCTCCGCCAATGATGAATACCCTGCCATCAGGTGTATATGCCTCGAGTGAATGAGCAAAGCGTGTTGGCGAATTGTCAATCAATACGCTTCTATTCACATTCGACGAAGGAAGAGCTCCCGGGGAATTTGGATTGGCGAGGGTCACAGGATCACCCTTGACATCTTCCTGGATGGTCCTCTCCACGGGTCTGAAGGGATTAGGGATGCCATTGAGCTGCGTGAGCGAGTTCATTGAATAATCGACGGCCGGTGAAGCCGCAATGCGCACGTCATCAAATGCCCAGCCGTCAGGGGTACTGACCGAGCCGTCTGACCCGAAGCGGAATCGTATGTAGACAAGAGCGTGGCCTCCTGCCCCGGTGAGACGTATTTTGGATGATACATACCCTGTTCCGAAGACCGAGGAATTCCCCGACCACTTAGGTGGAATAACGGGGCCAGATGTGCTACTGTTGTTGTACCAGTTAAAGCCCAAGGGGTCGTTCAGAACACCGACGCGACTGAACGTTGATCCTCCGTCGGTGGACATTTCAACGACCGCGCCTTCCCAATTAAGCTCCATGTTGAAGTTGTGCCAGAAGCTCAGCGAAGGATCCTGTGTGAATGAGCTCATGTCTAAGAGAGGGGAGAGAACGTAAGCATTCTGATTGTGCCGATAGTTGCTGTCAAGGTCGGTCACCCATGCGTTGACACCGCTGTGAGCCCCGATGATCTGCACTTTTGCCGGCGTACCGAGTATCCAATCGTTCACCGAACCTGAGAAGATCGCCGAGGTCCATCCACCCGGCCCTCCTTCGAAATCTTCAACGTATGGGAACGATGAGATGACAGTGACGATCCTGTATAAGTTCGGATTCACTGGTGGGACATTGCCCGGCGGGTCGATACCACTTCCGCCTGCGGGGTTTGTTCCGGCATTGTTGAGACTATCCTGGGCGCCCACATAATAGTAGATCGTGTCGCCGACAACAATACCACCGACATTTGTATAGTCAATGGTAAATGTAAAATCAGCGCCGACAATAGTTGTCGCCTGTGCAGCGAAGTACGGTCCACCAACTCCTTTCTTGTAATAGATTCTCGGAGCGCCGGCTGATGCCAACTGGACCCCGGACAGGTCGGTGATCGTTGTAGCCAGCGTACGCGTGGCTGCCACACCGCTATTGCCAAGTAGGAAGTAAGAAATCGCCGGTGGCGAGAGATCGAGCCCGGTCCCCGCAAATTCATCTGAACCGATGTCGGGTGTTGTTGCATTGCGCGTATCACCATCAAAGTCTGATGTAATCCCGGCGACAGCGACACCACCAGACTCCAATTGGGTTGGGATTGCTGGATTAATGTGAAGATCGGGGGGTGACGAACCGGCATTTACGTAGTTCGGAGTCTGAGACACGGAGCCAAGATCGGCAGGTACTGCTGTGCGCCAGGCAGTGATTGTCAACTGGTTGCCGGCTGCTGAGTTGGTTGTTGTTCCCAATACGCCGCCCGTCCCATCCGCGAAGTAGTCGTTGCTCCCGATGGAAGCATAGGTGATGTTGTTGGTTGAGATGCCCCAGTGCACTCCTGTAGCACCTGTGTTCGTGCGAGCGTTGTAAAAAACATTGTTCTTGAGATTGACGAAGTTACTCGCATCCTTGCGGAATGCTGCAGAGTTCGCAGTGCCGGCGGTGGCCGTCCCACCAACGTAGACGGAGTTGAATGAGATGTCTATAAGCGATCCCGACACAGCGTTCTCTCGGATGCCATAGATTGGTATCGTTGTCGGGACGATCCCAGAGCCGATCGCGACCCGGTTGTTATAAATCTTGACGCTTGCGCCGGTCGTGTTGCCGTTGAAGTCATAGATCCCGTTGACGGCTGTGAGACCGTTCGCTAGTTGGATGTCGTAAACCAGATTGCTATGGATTTCTGTGCCAGGGCTGGTTGTAGTAGAAAAATAGATTCCGCTGAACTCAGTGGTGGTGGGCTGGGTAACAGGTGCCGTATGGTGGATGACATTGCCATACACCAGGGCTCCGGGGAATCCACCCGTGAAGTTGATACCGCGTGCATAGAATCGATTGATAACGTTATTCCGGACAACGAGCCCCGTGTTTCCAGTGTTACTGGCCACCGCAACAGTGATTCCATATCCTCGCACGCCAGTGCTGTCAGGGTTGCTCCGAATGAGGTTGCTCTCGATTGTAACGGCTGACATCGTGTTTGTTGTGTTCCCCGTAATCTGGAAAATTGCGCCAGTGGTGTTCGGAGCCTGAGCCTGCATAACGATGTTGCGGATCGTTATGCCTGTCATCGAACCCGTTGTATTATCAAGTCGGATCGCCATCTGTCCATTTGCGCCAAGACAGGTCACGGTCCAGTCCCTGCCGTTCCCTACTCCACCCGAGCGCCCGTCCAGAGTTACCCACGATGCCCCAGCCAATCTGATGGCATGTTGATTGGGACTGGCTAAACCCACGACAGAGGTGACTGCGGTATAGCCGGCGGCGGGTCGGAAGACCACACGCAAAGTTGAACTCGCGCCAGGAATTGCCCGGATTCCAACAGTGTCGGTCTCTCCCGCATATCCTGTGGTAAGCTCCAGAACCACATCTCCTGTCCCTGTTACCCCCGTTACGTTCAAGTACGCTGCTGCTGATCGCATCGAACCAAAGGACGTCGGAGGATTTTGAACTCCATTGATGGGGTATGTTGAGCCGCCCGTGAGAGGAACGGGTGGAGGATTACCAACACGTACTTGATCGATAAAGAGATTGTTGCCAAAGTTACTTCGAGAGGTGAACGCGACCTTCACGTTTGCTCCCACCACACCTGCAGGGACGGGAAGACTCTTTGTAGCCCACTCGCTAGGGGTGGGAATGAAGAAAGTGGTGATCGATGGCCGTGTACGCAAACCCGCGCCACCTTCGCGCCACAATGATGTCCAAGTCGCGCCATTATCTGTCGAGATATCCACAAACAGACTGTCATCCGAAAACGACGGGCTATAATCAGTGTATGCATAATCGAACTTGATCGAATCGGTTGCCAGCACTCCGGTGATGGTGGGGGAAATGAGAGAATCGAGCGCCGGGGCAGTGCTGTAATTATAGTTGTTGATGAACGCGGAACTTACTCCGACACCATAACTGCTCGCAGAGGTATCTTCCCAGGTGTAAGAGGTATCCGGATTTATCCGAGTCCATCCGGTCGGAGGGAACACTCCGCCCTCAAAGTCCTCAACGACATACACGTCTACCGAGGATGGCCCGGTAATTCTCGGGAGTCCGATGGGTGGAGCTTTGAGCGGTGAGCTGGGACCAAACTTCAACTTCGCGCGTTCGCTCGCGCTGTTCGTTTGCGCCCACGCACTTCCTACTCCCAGAACAATGAGGCTGAAGAGAACAAGAAACAACATTGATACAATGCGTTTCATTTGTATTCCTCCTTACAAGAATATTGTGGATGTTTGGGTTGGAGTGATTTTTCAGACTTGATGACCGTGCAGCTGTCCGGTGTGGCCAGCAAAAACCGCTATGCGCGAACCGTCAGATTGTCTAAAACAACTGTTCCACACTTGTAAACTTCGTACTTGACCAGAGTAGCGATTGTGTCAGTGCATAATCGGACGAATGTTGCGGAACGATAACTCTTCAGGAGTACGATCTCTGAATGCTTTGGAAACCCTTGGATGGGTAAGTGCCAGACAAGGGGAGTACTGGCAGGAGTAGACTGCACGAACATAACAAACGCAGAGTTGATTGTCAAGCAAAAATGTTCTTTGTGGGGGGCAATCCTTGGTTGAAATTCCGTCCAAAGGCGCAACAAGATCCAATCAGTGAAAATGTCGTTTAATCACGACCGTGGAGCGAAGACACCTTTGAGGTAGGACATGTTATGCATGAAGAAACTTGAGATCATCGTGACGAGTTGCAGAAGATGCGGATTGGGGATTCGCTGTGAGAGCAATCCGACGTGTGGAAAAGGAAATTCGTTTGAATCTACGAAGGTCAACCCAACGAATTCAGCTCCGGACATTTACGAAGAGCTCCAACAACGTACACCTGCGGATCGGACAATGACATCAATTGTTGGAAACCATGAATGTGCTGTCGGGAAAGACCGTGACAGTGACGATCAGGTTGTTTCCGTCATCCCCTTTCTCAACTCCAGTTCCAGTGAGAACCACTTGACCAGAGGTTACTGTCGTAATCTCATATGTCCCGTTAGCATTCACGGGCTTGGTGGTTAGCTTGTCGATAGCCAAGCCGGTAAATGAGTTCTGCCCCCCTCCAAAAGACGTGGGCTTGCGATAATACGTTTGAGCTCTTGCTGCGAGGGCGACCAGATCGTTACTGACAGCGTCCCTGTTCGCGGAAACAGCACTGTCTTCGAACAACGTCAAACCAACCGACAGCGCAATCGCTACAATGATCACTCCGAGAAGAATAAGAAGGAGCTGCTGCTGTCCCATAGTTCAAATCCTCCGTCTAGTACGCGTATGTGAGCAAAAGTGGGGGATTTGATTTCGTTGATAGCAGAATAGGAAAAAGTAACGAAGATATCAAGATGGGGAAGGCCTTAATTTTGGAAGAGAAGAAGCCCTTTCCCACAAGGGAAAGGGCCTCTTGTGTAACGTGTTACCCTGCATAGGGTAACATATTTTTGAAGAACCTACTTCAGGAACAGCATCTTTTTCAAGTTCGAGAAGGTCTGGCCGGATTGGCCAATCGCCTCGAACCGATAGAAGTAGACCCCGCTGCTGATGCTGGCCCCGGTGGTGTTCCGGCCATCCCACACCGACTCGTAGTAGCCGGCCTGCTGTGGCCCATTCACCAGTGCAAACACTTCCTGACCGAGCAGATTGTAGATCTTCAGGGTCACCGTTGCCTCCTCTGGCAGATCATACTTGATTGTTGTCGAGGGGTTGAACGGGTTCGGATAGTTCTGGCTGAGGCCAAACGATGTGGGCAATGCTGCGACACCATCGTTTGCTCCCGTCGGGACCAGTCTGAACCGGGCTGTGACGCCGCTGGCGCCAACTGCCCAGCCATAGACACTGCTTCCAATTGACACCATGTTGACATGGTTCATCTGGGCGGTGCCCGTATTATAGCCCAACGGTCCCGCCGTTGACCACGACGTCCCAAAGTTGGAGCTGTAGCTGATGTTGTTGCCTGCCGTGACCCAGAAGTTCTGCGTCCCGGTAGCACCAGACATCCCAAGCGTTGCTGTTGCCAGCGTGCTGGTCTGCAACGCCCATGTGGCGCCGGCGTCCGTTGACAGGTTTAGCGAGCCATTCTGTGCGCCTGTGAGACCAATACTGAGGCTGTTGAACTGTACTGCGAAACTGTTCGCCTGACCTCCCGAGAACACAGTTGGTGTGGCCGTCCAGCTCGTGCCTCCGTCAGTTGTTCGATACACATGGCTGGAGTTCGTACCGAACCAACCATTGTTGTTGTCGAACCACATCATGGAGTTGTTCCAGCCCGCTTCAGTGGTCGGATTTGCCGGGAGCGTCGCAGGGCTGAACCAGGACTCACCACTGTTCGTTGTTTTGCGCAGCACCCAGTTACCGCCTGTCGGGTCACCCATTGCGTAGCCGGTCGTCGCATTGAACATATGGACGTAATTGAAGAACACGCCGAAACTGTCCTTCGCCACCCACGTGGTTCCACCGTTTGTTGTCTTCCAGATCTTGGCAAGACCTGTGGCCGGGCTGCTGGCAACGAACGCTGTATTGCCGTCAAGTGCGGTGATCGTGTAGACATCAACACCGACCGAGCCTGCACTTGTCCAGTTCACGCCGCCATTAGTGGTTCGTCGCACGACACCACCGGCACCAGCTGACCACGCCACGTTGGCATCAACTGCCTTCACTGCAAACAAGGTGGCCGTAGTGCCGCTTGTCTGCGCTGCCCACGATGTATCGCCAGGGACCGTACTCGTAATTGTGAATGCCGCATTGCTGACATCAGAAATCGCGGCGTTGGACTTTTGCGAAATACGGACGTAGCAGTTTGCCGAAGGGGCGACCGTATCCGGGATGAGCCAGGAGAACGCACCGAGTGCCTCGATCCATGTGCCGCCTTCAATCCAACGGGTGTCCAGTTTGGGATGTTTCCCAATGTTCGGACGGGCCGGGACGCCGCTCGTAATGGGACGCCACGGACCTCCGTTGCCGGAGACCGAATACTCGATCCTGACCGTGTCCACATTGTTCTGCGTCCACGTGATCGAGTAGGTATTTCCACGGCTCCACACCTCGCCGCCGTTCGGGCTCGTCACAGTAACACCCGCAACGCCGCCTGTAACCGTGAGGCCAACGCGGACGCTGGCGACATCTGGAGTGTTGCCGGTAATAGTCAGCCGTCCCGTATAGTTGCCGTTCTGCAAACCGGCAGGGTGGATGCGAAGTTCGACGCTCTGGCTATCGCCCGGTGCGATGATGCCGTTTGTTACGCCCGGAGACATCCATGGCAGGATATCCTTGGTAATGAGGATCGCAAGGTTGTTGTGCATGTAAGCAGCGTCAAAGACCACCTGCAACCCGATCGTACCACCCGAATTCTCGACGCCGATTGTAGCCGAGTTAACGGGATCACTCATCGTAAGGTACTGGAAGAGCATGTCACCGTTTGGCTTGAGGATTGCCTGGAAGGTATACGGTCCTCCACTACCGAAGTGCGGGGCATTCGTATACTGAACGATGAAACGTCCGGTGGCTACATCGTGGTAGTAATGGACCGTGCCGCCCGTCGCGAAGTTCAGGTCATCCCAGAACGGATAGATCGCGTTGTTTGGCGTTGCCGTTGTCGGGATTGCCGTGTTGCTGAACGAGGACGATGTTGGCCCAAAGTTCATGAATCCATTCGTGACGATATTGATGGATGATTGGTCCACACCGTAGAATGGGAACGTGAACGGAAGCGAGACGGTGACAAATGCATCATCGGTTGACGGGAATGTTACCAGCGTGCCGATGGTCGATATGTCGACCCAGGCGAACTGCGGACCACCTGGCTCATCGCTGTCGATCCAGCGATAGCCGAATGCATCCGGTCCACCCGCGCCATTAGGTGTGCCTTCGCCGGGATTCGGGTTCTCTACGCCCTTGTTGCGGGTCAATGCAGCCTGTTGTGTTACGCTGCGGAGTATCGATGCCGTGGGAGCCGCCAGCCCCTCGTTGATGTTGAAGCGTAGCGTGTCCGTTCCCGTGTTTCTGATACGGAATGTCGAGCGCGTCGTGTCGTTGCTCGATGGAAGAGTGTACCCGAACGTATCCGGCGCCACCGAAATGTGCGATACGCCGACGCTGACAGCACGCAGGCCAACCGAACCAGGCGTTGGATCGTTGCTCGTGAAGTTCATGCGCGCCGTGCGGACTCCACCCGGAGCAACGGCGCTGAAGCGCACCTTGATCCGGACCGTATCGAGCGATGTCAGCGAGAAGCTGGCAAGATTCGAAGAGAATCCGGATGCACCAGTGAAGGTGACGTTGGTGACGTTGAGCGTCGCCTGCCCGATGTTCTTGACAAGGACCGACTTCGAAGAGTCTGTCACTCCGATCTCCACGTTGCCGATATCCATTGTATCAGGAATGACAACGAGGTCCGCTCCCACAGATGGAACGACAAACATACGGGCAGGCAGTCTCAGCGTATCGGGAACTGGTGCGCCAACAGTATTGATTTCGACACGCCCGAAGTAGTTCCCCGGATCGTTAAAGACCACCGGACTGGTGGCGTCGAATCGTGCAGTGAAAAGGACGGAATCGCTGAGGGCAATTGGGCCGCTTGTCGGAGCGATCTCCAGCCAGTTGGCGCTTGGACCAAAGCTCCCCTGGACAGAGAAGGGGTCTATCAGGTGATCACCCACGCCAAGCGGTCCGATAAGCGTTGTCGCACCGGTTGCAAGGTTCACGGTGCGCAATTGGCCAAATGCTGTGCTGTATGCAGCCATGTACAGAATGCCGCTTTGTCGGTCGAATGCCATATCCTGTGCTAGGTTCGCGTTGAAGCCGATAGGGCCGATCAACGTTCCCGTGCCGGTGACTTTGTCGATTCCATAGAAATTGTCTCCGACAATATCGTAGCCGTACATCTGGCCAGTAGCGGCCTGGATTGCCATGCCGATAATCGCAGGCATGTTGGTAATTGTAGCAATACGGGTTGTCGTTCCGTTCGTTATGTTGATTGTATACAACGACGACACGGTGATATTCGTGGAGGTGGCGTAGAATGTCCCGCTTGCCGGGTCAAACTTGGCAGAGGTCCACGTGTGACCCGCATCTACTGTCACAGGTCCGATCACCGTGTATGAACCGTTGGCAATGTTAATCTCAATCAACTGGTTGGTGGCACCTTTAATTGCAATGAACCTCGTGCCATCCGACGTGAAGTCGCCGGCGTATATTGCATCTGCCGAGACGATGGGACCAAGAGGAATGAGAGTCCCGGGTGTCGCCAGGTCGAAGTTTGTCCACTGGAGACTACGGTAGTCATTACCGTAGGCGTTCGCTACCAGCACTCGGTTAAGGCCTTCAGGCAGTTTCGCCGGAGGCATTTCCTGGTTGCTGGACCTAGCCGGCTTGCCACCCACAGGAGCAAATCCCACGGATGGAGGTACCGGATCGTTAGGATAGTTGATCGGTATTGTCTGCGAAACCGTCAAAGGTATGACGACCGGCTCTCCGGTTGATGTACCATTAGGTCCAGTCCGCGGGTACATGATTGCACGGGCTGCGAAGTTTCCCGATGCCGTTCCAACATTTCTCACGTAGAACTGAATCGAATCACGCGTCCCGCTTTGCATTGCAGGCTTCACGAGTGAATCGATTCGGTCGGCAAGCAGAGGAACGCCAAAGCTCACAGCACGCACGCCCACCGAACCGGGTGTTGGATCGTTGCTCGTGAAGTTCATGCGCGCCGTCCGCACTCCAGCCGGAGCAACGGCGCTGAAACGCACCTTGATCCGCACGCTATCAAGCGACGCCAGGGAGAAGCTCGTGAGGTTGGCAGAGAATTCGGACGAACCGGTGAAGGTCACGTTCGTGACGTTGAGCGTTGATTGACCGATGTTCTTGACAAGGACCGACTTTGAAGAGTCTGTCGATCCGATCTGGACGCTGTCGATATCCACTGTATCGGGAGTGACTACGAGGTCTGCTCCTGCGGATGGAACGACATACATCCGTACCGGCAGTTTCAAGGTATCCGGCGCCGGGGCGCCAACCGAATTGATCTCTATCCGACCGTAGTAGTTGCCGGGGTCGTTATAAACGACCGGACTGGTGGCGTCGAACCGTGCCGTGAAGAGGACGGAATCGCTGAGGGCGATTGGTCCGCTTGTCGGAGCAACGGAGAGCCACTGGGCTGACCCGACAGCATCAGCCAACTCCAATCCAAAGAGACGATCGGAAGGGCCCGTTCCCCCTCCCTGCAGCAACCCACCGATTGTGGCCTTTCCGGGGACAAGACCCGTTGCAATGAACAAACCGCCGGCGATTGGCGCAGTTCCACCCGTTGTTACTCGCGTCAGGATGTCGAACGAGACCCCGGTTTGAGTGAGCGTGTTTAGATTGAATTGCCAGATATTTTGTGGCGGTCCGCCAGCAGTGTTAGTTTGGTCAAACACCCAGAGGTACGGTCCGCCGGCTGTGTAGGGGTCGTACGCGCCGCCGTACTTTGCAGCGAGCGTGTTCGGAATTGTCGCAATGACCGCTCCACTCCGGTTCACGCAGGACAACGCGTCTGCAAAGTTTGACACCCAGAACCCGTCGCGCACCGGGTCATAGGCAATCACCCGGGTTGTTACCGGTGATGCACAAGTAATGGTGCTGACAAGAGTTTTGGTCACCGGATCAATCTTGTGAATCGACGCAGTGTTTGTTGAGGCATAGAGGAACTGGCCGTCAGTGGTGAGGCCGCGAACTCCCGTGACACCGGCAACTGTAAACTGTTCAATCAGGGTTCCGCTGGCGGTCCAGCGGTGAAGAACGTTGGTTGCCCATCGGGAAGTCCAGAATTCATTGTTGATGAATACCGCTGCAGCATTGCCCGCCGCGCCGGTAACAGTCGATGCGTTATAATCGAACTGCAGATCGAATTGCGCAAGCGGTGCCTGAGGAGCCGCCGGGGGCCCCTGCGATCCACTGAAAGGACTCCGGTCAGCAGTCTCCGAACCGATGGGAGAGCTGACACCTTGCGGCACACCTTCTATCCCTGCAACGGAAGCCACTCGACGTTCCATGTGCAGTTTCAGGGGGATGATTATGGGTTCCGTCGGTCTTCCGGGGGCAACCGTTCGCGGGTACATGATGGCCCGCGCAGCAAAATTGCCGGACGCTGTGCCAATATTGCGCACGTAGAACTGAATCGAATCACGCGTTCCGCTCTGCATAGCGGGTTTCACAAGGGAATCGATGCGGGCAGCAAGGAAGGGGGCGCCCACAGAGGTACCAGTCAGGATAACATCCACGCGCGGATTTGCCGGATCATTACTCAGGATGATCACGCGTCCTGTGTCTGTTCCTCCGGGAACAACCGGCGCGTACACGACGCGGATACGAGCTGAGTCACCAGCCGCTATCGAGCTCGAGGTAATAGTTGCCGCGTAGCGCGCGTTCGTTGTTGTCACTGAACTAATGCTCAGCAGTGTGCTACCAACGTTACGAACTCGTGCGCTGTCGTTTCGCGTGTTCCCGATAATCGTTGTCGGGAACGTCAACGTCGTCGGGTTAACGGAGATAACCGGCCCAACACCGGAGATCACCCGTAAGCTGGCCGGGATCTGAATCGGTCCGGTAACGTCGGGATGTGTGAGATCCATCGCGATGTTAGCAGTGTAGGTCGTTCCCTGCACCAGGTTATTCGCGTCGAATGTTACATTAACATTCTGCGTCGTCGCTGGCGGGATTGTACCAACAGACGGGTTCTCCGAAATCCATGGCGCATCCGGCAGGTAGAATCTGATTGCGAGGTTGTCATGTACGTAAGCCGCGTTGAACGCAGTCTGTAGCGCAACACTACCGTTTGCGTTCTCGATGGCGATCGTGGCGGAGTTCAAGGTGCCCACCATGCGTCGATACTGCGTGACGATCTCGCCATTGGGTCTCAAGATCAATTGGAATGTATACGTTCCTGGCTCGGCGGTTCCGAAATGAGGAACGGAGTCATACTGAACGATGAACTGTGTGTTACCGGCATCGTAATAGTAGAACGCCCGTCCACCGTTAGTCGCCGAAAAGAGGAGATCGTCCCAGAATGCGTAAACAGCGTTGTTCGGTTCTGCGGCGGTCGGGACGGCTTCGTTGGTATATGCTGTCGACGTTGATGAGAAGCTTATCCACCCGTTCGAGCAGAGTCGAATCTGATTGTAGCTGTTCCCGTAGAAGGGGAAGGAGAATCCAATTGGGAATGGACCGAGATTTGTATCGTCTCCCAGACCACTGACCAGTGTTCCAACACCGGAGATTTCGATCCAGTTGTATGTCGGGCCGCCCGGTTCATCGCTGTCGATCCAACGATATCCAAACGCATCAGGTCCCCCCTGTCCGTTGGGACTGTTGCCTCGCACAGTAGGCGGAACATCCTTTGGTCCCTCGGGGGCAATGACCGGACGGTCGTTTGGCTGAATCGCCGGCTTGCTGTACCGCGCGCGGGCAAGAGCGTTGTCATCAGTCAACCGATAGGGAATACTGTCTGCCGTCGTGTTGATTAATTGAAGGGTTTTTGCATGCACCTGACCAACCGCAAGCGTATCACGAATGGCAACCGGATTGGGTTCCACAGCAAACCGAAGGAGCGCCTCGATGGTTGTTGTTTGTCCACCACTGATCACTGTGCCATCAAACGATCTGCTCGCGTATGGTGTCGATGGATCAACGAGGACGTCATACGTTCCGGTGGGGAGTGGTGTTGAGAAGAGTCCGGTTGTGGAGTCTGTGAACCCGGCGACAACCTCGATTCCGTTGAACTTCACACGAACGTTCGCCCGGATGCCCGAGTTGTCATTCTTGAAAGCGTGCACTGTCAGTGTACCACCCGCTGCAGGAGTCATTTGGAAGTCGCGGGTAAGCGTATCGTTGCGAGTGACCGTGACCGCGAGCGTCGTGTCTCGGAACCCGAATTTTCGCGCGCGCAGTGTAAGGTTCGCTGTCGTTCCAGGGGTGTCAACTTTGGCGCCCACCAAGTACGTTCCATTAGCCAGAGTCGAACCGCCTTGTTGCAGGACAGGCTCCACGAAATCAATTGCCGCACCTTGGACTGGCGCCCCCCCGCTCACATTTGTCGCTGTCCCTCGTACCCAGCCAAAATTCTCTGAAAATACGATACGTTCAACATATGCTCTATTCGAGGCGCCAGTGGAACCACTGCGACGATCTGTCCACAAAGCCCACGCCTTTCCCCCCAAAGCGGCAGTCTCATAGTAGTCGCCATTGTAGGTGGTGTTTGTGTTCGGGGTGAGTTGAGGTGCCCACAGAGCTCGCACGTCGCTTATGCGGAAACGGTCCCACGTGTCGCCACCGTCAACAGAGTATGCAGCATAGCGGCTCGTCATGAAATTCGAGCCCGTCGAGTCCATACTGTAGTAGCTGACGGTAATGCCGCCTGTTGACGGATCGACCGCGATCGACGCCATCCATTGCCACTTGCCTACCTGAACGTCAGGGCCGTTCACCTGGATGCGACTGCTCCAGGTTGTGCCGCCGTCGGTCGACCGACGCAAGAAGACGTCTGCTTGGCCGCTGACAAGTTCCGGCGTTACAGTATATACCCATCCTCGGCGGGGGCCTGTTGAACGATCAACGTCAAAGTAAGGGAAACTCGAGGCACGAGTATTATTGAGTTCCGCAATCCCACCGTTTGAGATTCTGATACCGCTGATCGGGAACGCCACTACCGGAGTGTTGAATGTCGCACCACCATCTGTTGACTTTGCAATACCGATGCCGACTTCCGCAGTTCCTCCGGTGTAGTCCGCCCACATCACGTAGACCTCTCCGTTCGGACCTATTGCAATGTGTACCCCTTGTCCACGGTTTGAACCAATGGCCAGTGTCGTGCGTGCACTCCATGTTGCGCCCTGATCCGTCGAACGGGCGAACTGGACTGGTGCAGTGCCTACACCAAAATCCGTCCATGCAACGTATACGTTGTTTGGAAACGTGCCAGAGACATCCGCCATCGCATGCTGCTTATCGTCATTCGTACTGTTCAAAAGGTCGCCGTTGCTCCGAGCACTCCATGTTGCACCGAAATTTGTAGTACTGACGAAGTAGAGACCGCCTGGTGAACCCAGAGTGGAAAAGTAGGCGCGGCCGCTTCTGTCAAAGAATGCAACGGGATCGCCGAAGCAGTCAAGGATACCCGGGGGAATGCTCTCGCTCTGCAATGCAGTGGGCCAGGTAACTCCATTGTCGGTGCTAAATGCCCACGTTTGTTGAACGACCGGATTAGAGCCTGGAATCTGGCCGTTTGTTGAGATCATCAAGTGGTTTTCGTTTGAGAAATTTACGCCAATTGAGTTTTCACTCTGCCAGAAATTGGAAGGATTGAACACCTGAATGTCAGGTGTGTTCGGCGGGCTGTCGGGGTTCACTGTGGCTCCGCCACCAGATTGAATCGGCAATGCAGGTACAGCCGGGTCCAAGCCAAACTTTACGCGTTTGGCTGCGTTCCACATTGCTGATCGGTCTTGCGCGAACGTGGATCCAGCAATCAGCATTCCGAGCATGATGCAGGAAAATGATAGCAACCTGCGAGACATGATGCCTCCTTGAGTGGTGGTTGGTGTGGATGGATGTGAGAACAAATGCTTGCGTTGAGAGACAGTCGCGTTCATCCTGGTGTGGACTTGTCTGATTCCAATCGCTTGGAAATGCTACGTTCAGCTACGTGCGGTGAAGAACAAAAGGAAAGGTGTGGGGAATGGCACCTTCTGGCAACGTCGTCGATCTATGAGAGTTTCTGTTCGGGCGTGGCAGAGGCCAGCCGGACTCTTGAACTGACGTGAATTGCAAAACTG
>DASRUE010000151.1:0-4137 GCA_035687895.1 Bacteroidota bacterium
CGCCCACCCGGTTCTCCCGTGTGGGCGTGTTTGTTATTAGTGGCGTTTAGCTTCTGCTGTTAAGCACCTTCCATCAAGGGCCGCGGCGGATGCTGTCCAAAAAGCAAATCACAAGTCATTGCGAGGAGCGAAGCGACGAAGCCTGCCCGCCAACGTTGTGCTTGGAAGGCAGGCGGGCAATCCCACTTTTTGACCGCATTCGATGGCGAGATTGCTTCTCCCGACTTCGTCGGGATCGCAATGACAGGGGCCCAGGATTATTGGTCAACCCTTACAAGGAGAGGACCTGGTGCTTGAACCCGGTAATGTCCATTTCACCGGTCAACCACTTCACAAGGTCGGGACCGTACTTGTTCATATAGTAGATCACGCTCAACTCTCGCTCCTGCAGCATCCCGTTGGGGAGGAGACTCCCGATGGCCTTCTCCACCTGCCTCATCGCGGTCTCGTTTCTCCTCATCTGTGCGCCGACTGCCTTTTCCTTCAGGACATTCATATTGCCATCAATCTTTGACTTGACGCTCTCAAGTGCGCCGAGCAGTGTCGGGTCCACTTCCTTCAGCCCGAACTTCAGCTCGTTCAGTGCATCATGTACCCGTGAGTGTGCTTCGCCAAAGATCTGGTCGAGCTTCACTTCGGAGATCTGTTCGGAGATACGATTCATCAACTTGTCTCCGTCGTCAAAGAACTCAGTCAGTGCAATGGAGTACCTCTCCATAGCCCGTTCCAGACGCTCTTCAACGAAGGATCCACTTGCCCGTGGGTAAATCACCGGCTGCACCACGTTCAGGTACTCGTAGACCGGCTTGAGCTGGGCATGGTAGGCAACCTCGGAAGGCCCGGCAACATACGCCACGGTCGGCAGAAGCATGTCCTGTGCAAGCGGGCGAAGAACAACGTTGGCGCTCAATTGCTCTGGCGTCTCCATGGCAATCTTCAACAGCTCTTCCTTTTGCAGAAAATGCCTCGTCCCCTTGAGGCTGAAGTCATGCTCTCTCGGCTCAATCAGATACCTTCCTCCTTTGTGGAACAAGAAGAGGTTGATCGACTTTGCCTTGATCTGTGCATGGTAGCTCTCTTCAAGCTCTGCGCTCTGACCAATTACCATCTGGGAGACTCTGGGGAATTCTAAAATCTCCTTGACGAACAGGGGGGAGAGAATCTTCTTGAGTCCGGGATGATTGGGGGAAAGGAATACGAGGCCGTAGTCCTCGAAGAGGTCGTTCGTCCATCCGGTGAAGGAGATATTGAACGTCCTTCCCAGAGCGTACCACGCCTTCAGTCTCTGGAGAAGGTCTTCAGTGAATTCCGTTTTCTGGAGCGTTGCTTCAATTGCTGCGAATGTCTGTTCCAGCGCCCTATCAAAGACCAGTTCGCCGACCGGTCCGAGGTTGCGTTCCGGCATTTCACCCCCGGGGAGATATTCGATCTTCACGACTTTGTTCTCTCCGTCCAACAAGGAGATGTTGTTCATCTCGGCGAAGTCGTGATCTTCACCTTCCACCCAGAAGACGGGCACGAAGTCATTCTGCGGGTACTTGGTCTTCAGGCGTTCTGCCAGCTTGATTGCCGTGATGGTTTTGAACACCGTGTACAGAGGTCCACCCAGCAGACCCACCTGTTGACCCGTAACGACGGCATACGTACCCGGCTTGCCGAGGAGTGCGATATTCTCGAACGCTTTTGGGTTGGAGCCGAACGCCGTGTTCTGTTCGATCAGTACTTGCTGGAGCGTCTCACGGTCGATGGGATGTTCATCAATTGCCTGCATGACCTTGGGGAACGCCTGTCCATCCCGAAAGCTGTGCGGAAAGAACCGTTCGACCTGTTTAAAGTCGTACACATAATCGAAGAACAACTCCGAAAATCCCCCGGCGGACAAGGGGAGCTGTCGGTAGTCAATCCATTCCATCGGGACGAGTGTGGCGATCTGGTCTTCTACGGGCTTCACTGTGCGCGTTGATCTGTGGGATGTGGAAGGTGATGAAGAAGCTAAACTCGACGCCAATATAACAGATTGCGGAAGGAGAAGCAAGAAACGAGAAACGACGGTAGTGGGTCAGTTTCAAATCTGAGTCAGGCTGAGTCTCGACAAAGTCGGGAAAGCCTGTCGAGTGGGCGCTTTTCACCCTTCGACTCCGCTCAGGGTGACGTTCCTGCGAACGGAGAAATCAAACTGACCCACTACCGAACGACGTTGGTTAGACGCAACGACATCCAACAGTCACCGATTTCTGTTGAGTAACTCACCAGAATTCGGAGTTCATCTACTGGAAGAGAGATTAATTTCCATTGCCGTTGTTGACTTTCTTTTCCTCCTTTGTTATCTTGATGGAGGTTTACAGGCGCAAATCTCAAGCGTACATCAACCTCAACCCGGGCTTTCTCCTGGTTTGTTACTGTTCCTTAGACATTGATCAAGCTTTAACGTACTCTTAAATGTCCATTAGGGTTACCCCGTCATCAGGCCAAGTTGTTGCCGCAGTACGTTTCGTTGCTCCAACGCTGTTTCCGTTCGCGTCCAGAACTATTCAACCAACATTTCATTCAGATACTCAGATTAAAGCGAATAGCTGCGGCTATTTGACAAGGGCATAATCATGGTCAACGAGCAGGAGAGCACACCACCGCAGAACCCCGGTCAGGCATCGACCGGTGGGGCGCCCGAGACAAAGGAGGGCACTCCTGCAACACCTCCTGCCCGAAAGCCTCTGCCTCCATTGACTTCGTCTGGGCGTCCGGCAGGCTCACGTCCACCGCTTCCTCCACTGTCTTCGAGTGCAAAACCTGCGGGTGCCGCACCACCGGCTCGACCTACAGTCGCGACTCCTGCACCGGCTGTCTCTGTTCCACGTCCGGTCGCGCCCATTGCTCCGGCACCGGGAAGTGTCCCGCGTGTTGTCAAGCCAAAGCAGGACAAGCCGCCGGAGAACGATCAGGGCATTTGGCGGATGAGCCGGAAGAACTTCCTGAATGTGGCTGGCTGGTTTGCGTTCATGAGTTTTCTCGTCACTGCAACGATTGGTGCAATCCGACTGATGGTTCCCCGTGTTCTCTATGAAGCGCCGTCGGCATTCAAGGCTGGGTACCCTGAGGACTTCATCATCGGGGAGGTAAACGAGAAGTACAAGGATGAGTTTCGCGTGTGGATTGTCCGTGAGCAGGAGGGCTTCTACGCCCTGGCGGCAATTTGCACTCATCTGGGATGCACACCGAGGTGGGCACCTTCGGACAACAAGTTCAAGTGCCCCTGTCACGGGAGCGGATATCATAAGGACGGGATCAATTTCGAAGGGCCGACACCCCGACCTCTTGAGCGTTTGAAGATTGCGCTTTCGGAGGACGGGCAGATTCTCGTTGACCGGAACGTCAAGTTCCTCTACGAAAAGCAAGAGTGGTCCAAGCCGGACGCATTTCTGAAGTACGGCTAAGCCTCACCAACGCATAAGGTCTCGCATGCTCGGAATTCTTGACCAGTTGAAGGAGAAGATGCAGAAGACGGACATCTACAAGTCCATCTTCCGGCACAACTATCAGGATACACAGCGGAACCGCGCGTTGCAGATCGTGGACAACGTTTTCCTGCACCTCCATCCTATTCGAATCACCCGCCATGCCACCAACGTCGGCTTCACATGGGGAATGGGTGGCATCACGTTCCTCCTCTTTATCGTCCTGACCGTTACCGGCGTGATCCTGATGTTCTACTACCGTCCCGCGGCAGAATACGCGTATGATGATATGAAATACCTGATGAACGACGTGGCGTTCGGTCCTTTGATGCGCAACATGCACCGCTGGGCCGCGCACGCAATGGTCATCACCGTCATGCTTCACATGTTCCGCGTCTTCCTCACTGGTTCATACAAGCCACCGCGGCAGTTTAACTGGGTTATCGGCGTCATTCTTCTGACACTCACATTGTTCCTCAGCTTCACCGGCTATCTTCTGCCGTGGGATCAGCTTGCGATCTGGGCTGTGACCGTGGGGACGAATATGGCACGTGCAACACCCCTGCTCGGACATGAAGGACCCTTTGGTCCTGAGCTTGGCATGCGCATTGACAACGATGTGCGATTCGTGTTGCTAGGTGGAACCCAGGTCGGTCCGCCGACACTGTTGCGGTTCTATGTATTG
>DASRUE010000152.1:0-4947 GCA_035687895.1 Bacteroidota bacterium
CCAAGCTTCAGCCCGGCTCCCGCCGTGAACCGGAACGTGTTGTCCCCAGGGATGTCAATGTCAACCGCGGGTGCTGCGAGAGGATTACTGGATGTATACTTGATATTCATTGTGCTCTTTTCGTACTGCAGGCCGCCATAAATTGAGAGGACGCTGAACGACTTCCCCGCCTGAGCACCGAATGCAATGCTGCTGAAATCAATGATGTCGCCGACGGTAAACTTGTTGTAGAACACGCCGGCTGCGACGTCAAACCCGAGTGTCGGGATGTACTGGCCGATGTTGTGGCGGGCACCGATACCGAACAATGTTGTTTTCGGGAACGCACTAATGGACGGAGATGGAATAAACCGAAGGGCTACCTCCGTACCGAGGAATCCGGCCCTGATTTGCGGTACAGCAAGCGGAAAGAGCGACGCGTTGATGATGCCGTCGGAGCCGCGATAGGTCAGCGAGGGATTGTTTGCGTCTGACACCGTTGTTCCTGTACCTCCAAAGATCGTTGAAGTCCTGAAGGTCCCCGGGGTAAATCCCGGTGGAGTTTTGGCATCGTAGCTCTTCTGATCATCTCCGACCACAGCTCCCATGCCGATAATGTCGAGAGAAAATGTGAATCCCGTTGTGGGGATCGCCGCAGAATGGAAGAATCCCGCGTTCATGTTAGCTCCGAAGAGATCTGCCATGGGTTTAATGTAGCCTTCCACGTCTTGCGCGCTATACTGCTTCAGCGCCTCCTCCAGGTCTGATTGTGACTGCGCGCTGCCGGCGAGAACCACCAGCATCGTCGCCAGGATAACGACGCAGCGAGAACGAACAACCCGACGCAATGTGTTCATTGTGCCTCCTCTGAATGGTGTTTGTATGAATGAGTTGATACGCGTTTTCTAGTGCGGAATTGGCTACAATGGGAAGTTACATATCACGGAAAGAAAAATCACTACCAAAATGTGTGGTTCTAGAGTACGTTATGAACCGGTGAAATCGCGTGCGCTCAGTCAACTTGCCGGGTGTTCCCCTCCAGTCCGGCGAGACATTCCTGCATATCCGGCGGAAGGTCGGAATCGAAGAAAAGCTGCTGTTTTGTGCCAGGGTGGATAAACCCTATAGTTTTTGCGTGGAGGGCTTGACGTGTTAGGATTTTCAGCATTCGCTGGACCTCTGCTTTCTGCCTTGGTGTCCCCGCCCCCCAAACAACATGCCTGCCGTTATATGTCGGATCTCCGAATACCGGATGATTGATGTGAGCAAGGTGAACGCGGATCTGATGGGTACGACCCGTCCGGAGCTTCAAGCGTACAAGTGAAAGATAATCGAACTCCCTCATCACCGCATACTCGGTGATCGCCTGCTTCCCCTCTTTCACCACGGCCATCTTCTTCCTGTCCGACTTGCTTCTCCCGAGTAGTGTTTCAATCACTCCTTCCGCTCGCTCAAAGGTCCCCCATACGAGGGCCCAGTATTCTCGGATGATAGTCCGTTGTGCGAACTGCCTTGCCAGCGAAGCGTGTGCGGCATCGGTCTTTGCAACCACCATCAGACCCGACGTGTCCTTGTCAAGGCGGTGCACAATCCCTGGCCGTGTAGGATCGTTGCGCGTCGAGAGATGATTGCAATGGTATAGCAGCGCGTTGACCAGCGTTCCGGTGTAGTTTCCGTATGCCGGATGTGCTACCATTCTCGCGGGCTTGTTGACAACAAGGAGATGGTCGTCTTCATGGATAATGTCGAGCGGAATATTCTCCGGTCGGGCTTCTTGAGGGGGGGACTGGGGGAGAATGAGGTGGATAACCTCGCCTGGTACGACTTTGTGGCTGGAGCGGACGGGCGCGCCGTTGACAAGCACTGTTCCTTCTTCGATTGCGTGCTGGACTTTGTTACGTGTAGCGTTTTGAACGTGGTTGGTTAGAAAAACGTCGAGGCGTTCTTTCTTTTTTCCAGGGGGAACGACTATGTCGAATTCATACGGCATGTGAAAAACAGTGGTGCGCGATCAGGGCCGCGGTGAAGCGGGATCCCTCCCGGAATTATCGGTGGATATGGTTTCGGAGGGAAGCGGCTGGACTGGTTCCGTGGTCATCTCTGCACGCGCGGGTTCTTCCTCCATCGCTGTACTGCGATGGAAAATGAGGAGGAGAAACACACCAATCGTCACGGCTGCATCAGCGATATTGAATACCGGCCACCGGGAGAGATGATAGCCGAAGACCGAGATGTTGAAAAAATCGACGTCAAAGAAGTCGACCACTTTTCCGTGGAAGAGCGGGCCTTCACTGAAGAATACACCATAGAAAACGCGGTCGATGAGGTTGCCAATTGCTCCGCCAAGAATCAACGCGAGTGAGATCCTGAACCCGAGCGATTCCTCGCGGGCGCGATACAGATAGACGAGAATTGCCGCGCTTGCGAGGATGGAGAAGACGGAAAAGAACCACTTCCCACCGAGGTCGATGCCAAACGCCATTCCCGGGTTCTCAATATGCGTCAGCCGAAAGAAATCGCCAATCACCGGCTTGCTCGCGCCATACTGCATCCCCTGCGCAGAAATGCCCAGCAAGGGAATGGAAAACCCCTTCACAAGGAGCTTCGTTATCTGGTCGGACAGTACAATCGCTGCCGACAGAATCAACACACGCACGCGCAACCTCCGGCATTAGGTTGTTGGTGAATCATGGCCGCTTCTTGGCAAGAGCAAGCCGGCCGCGCTCGCACGGAACGTTTGTGTTCTTATACTCGGCACAGGTCTGCGCCGTGGGGACAGCTTCCAGCCGTTCCTTGGGAATCAGAAGGTGACATACCTTGCACATTCCGTATGTGCCGGCGTCGATGCGTATGAGGGCGTCATCGAGTTGGTTGACAAACTTGCTTCCGCGTGAAGCAAAGAGAAATACCTTTTCCCGCTCCATGGCATCCGTCCCCTGCTCCATGTGCAGTGAGTACGTCGAGTTCTCGCTGACATACTCTCCTGTCGTCACGTCCATCATGCTTTCTTTGAGCGTGTCGAGTTCCTCGACCGTTTCCTTCCGCTTCTCAATGATGATCTCTCTAAGGTGCTTTAACTCCGCGGCGGTAAAACGTTTGGAAACCTCGGCGGCAACCTTCGCGGCAATGGCCTTTTTTGGTCCGAGCTTGGCGTTCCGGACCGCCGTTGCTTTCTTCAGGTTCACCTTGGCTTTCTTGAGTTGCTTCGAGCGGGCAGCAGCCCGTTCTTTCATTATCTCAACGGTGGACTTCACTATCGCCTTCTTGCTGGTTTTTGCCATTGGTGTACTTCTCCTCCTTGACGATTCGTACCGTTAGTTCCGACGCGCAACAGCAGCCTCAACAGGCTCACCATTGATGTCGAATGTTGATGAATACTCGCCCGTCTCAAGATGCCCCGAGAGCTCGACGGCAAGTGTTTCGTTTTTGATGTAGGAAGCCATACTCTGGACAACACGATCAATCCTCTCGCCGGCCCTGTAAAAGATCGCGATACGGTCGGTCACCTGGAAGCGGGCATCCTTGCGCATGTTCTGAATCCGATTGACAAACTCACGGGCAATCCCTTCTGCACGCAGCTCGTCGTTCAGTTCTGTATCAAGCGCCACTGTCAACCCACCGTCCGATTCCACGAGCCATCCCTGGATATCTTCACGAATGATCTCCACATCGTCCCGGTCAATCGTAACGGTGCTTCCATTGACAGGCAGGTTCAATGTGCCGGAGCGCTCCAAATCACCAATTTCCGCAACGGTCAGTTCTCTTATTCGCCCCGCCACCCGCTGAACAGATTTGCCGAACTTCGGGCCGATGGATTTGAAATTCGCCTTCGCTTTCTTCTTGACGATACCGGACTCGTCGGTGACGTATTCAATGGACTTCACGTTGATCTCGTCAAGGATCATGTCCTCCATCTGTTGCACTGCTTCCCGCTCCCGGTCGTCTGCGATCGGGAGAATGATCCTCTTGAGCGGTTGTCGTACTTTGAGATTCGACTTCATCCGCATTGCACGCACAAGCATCACGATCTTCTCTGCGCGTTCCATTCTGTTTTCCAGCACCCGATCCATCACCGACGTGTCGGCAACGGGCAGCCCGGCAAGATGCACGGATTCCCAGGATTCCTTTCTAGTAATGTCGTTCAGGTTCCGGTACAACTCATCTGCCAGGAATGGAGCAAATGGTGCCATCAGCTTCACAACCGTGATCAGACATTCATATAAGGTCTGATAGGCCGCCGTTTTGTCCTTTCCCTGCTCATTCTTCCAGAAGCGACGACGGTTCCTACGAACATACCAGTTGGAAAGTTGATCGATTGTGAAGTCGCTCACGCCTTTGGCAGCCTTGGTGACATCGTAGGCGTCCATGAATCCGGCGTAGCGCGTGACCAGCGAATGTAGTTCCGAAAGGACCCACCGATCAATCTCCGGACGGTCAGCAACGGGGATATTCGCCTCTGTATGTCTGAAGCCGTCTACATTTGCATAGAGGGCGAAGAACGCGTAGATGTTCACGAGTGTGCCAAAAAACTTTCGCTGCACCTCGCCCAGACCCTCTTCGTCGAACATCGTCGGACGCCATGGAGGGCTTGTGGTAACGAGATACCAGCGTGTTGTGTCCGCACCGTACTTCTTGATGATCTGAAACGGGTCTACTGAGTTCCCTTTCGACTTGGACATCTTCTGCCCGTCCTTGTCGAGGATGAGCTCATTCACGATCAGGTTCTTGTACGCGGGTTTGTCGAACAGGAACGTTCCGATGGCATGAAGCGAATAGAACCATCCGCGTGTCTGGTCGATCCCTTCACAGATGTAGTCGGCCGGATATTGCTCGCCGGAATCGATCAGTTCTTTGTTCTCAAACGGGTAGTGCCACTGGGCAAACGACATCGCGCCCGAATCAAACCAGACGTCGATCAACTCTGGAGTTCGTTTCATGGTGCCGCCACAGTCGCAACGGAACGTCACC
>DASRUE010000153.1:0-13151 GCA_035687895.1 Bacteroidota bacterium
GATGAAGGGGCTGGCGGAAGGAATGAAGAAGGTGGATGGTTTCCCAATCCAGACAGAGATGGGACAGGGGATCACCACACTGGTGACCAAGGTGGAGAAGCGCTCCACCCCCGCCTCGGAGTTTACCGTGCCCGCCGGCTATAAGAAGGTGGACTCGAAAATGATGGAGGGGATGGAAGAGGGGGAAGAAAACTGAAGCTACTAGGTTTTCAATTGTGAATTGTCAGTTGCCAATTGGCAACGTTCTTCTTCTCTTCGTTCACGATACAGTAGCGTTAAAGAGCCACGGCTGCGCGGTCGTGGCTTTTGTGTTCTGGTTTGACGTTTGCCTGTCAAGCTGCTCTCTCCAGCCCCACCTCGCACCTCGCTTCGCCTCTCCTCTTTACCATCTCGAATCTGTTCCAGCACGCGTCTGAGACTTTGGTCAGCGGGTGCCAGATGTGATATTGGATGGCAAGGTTGCGGAGGGATTTGCCGGTCACGCCAATGAGCGAGAGACGGTACTGGATGTCCGAGTCCTCGCCGCAGCCCGGACCAGTGTAGAGTTCGTCGAACCCGTTGATGGCTTCGAGGTTCTGCTTTGCCGCCGAGAAGTTGCTTCCCAACATCCCGCGAACATTTCTGAGGAGGAGCCTGCGCACAAGTGCGCTCGGCATCCTGATCCCGTCTTCCACCCGCAACGATTCTCCTTTGAATCCATCCACCCACTCCTGCATGCCGTACTTCTCAAACGCCCCAGTCTCTACAATCTCCAGCGACAATGCTTTTGACCACCGCTCGCTCGTCTCCACACGTCTCCCCATCAGGACGCGCCTTGGCTCTCGTTCATTCCAGTGATCGAGGAGGAAATGGCGGGAGGGGAGACAGTCGCCGTCGATAAATACCAGGTGGTCTGCTTTCGCTGCACGGATACCATTGTTGAGCATCGTGTTCTTCCGCCAACCGCGGTCTTCGTGCCAAAGATGTATGATGCGAAACGTGTACCTTTGCTGCGCATCGGTGATGACATCCTTCACGGCCGGACCCGAGCCGTCATCTGCTATGATGATCTCAAAATCGGTGAACGACTGCCGCGCACACGCGGCAAGAACCAGTCGGAGGTTCTCGGGCTTGTTATAGACTGCAATGATGAGGGAAAGACGCGGGGAAGATGGCATTAATCAGATGGTGAGGATGAAAGTTAACCGTGGCCCCAACCCAGGAGAGGGATTGAACCGCAGAGTTCGCAGAGCAACGCAGAGGAAAATACATATAACAAGTAGGAGAATCTGGCTTCAACATACTCTGCGATCTCCGCGCCTGCCAGCCGGCAGGCAGGTTCTCTGCGGTCATGCTTTTCAACCATGCTATTTCCAAACGCCAGGTATCGCCACGTTGCACTTCGGGCATACCCCGCTGGCGAGCCTGTTCTTCACCACCTTAAACCCGAACCGCTCGATCAACAGCTCATTGCAGGACGGACAGTAGGTGTTCTCGTACTTTCCAACCATGCCGGGGATGTTCCCCGCGTACACAAAGTGGAGCCCTTCACGGTAACCAATCTCCGCGGCTCGGATCAGTGTTTCCACCGGCGTATTGTCCGGGTCGGTCATCTTGTAGTCCTGGTGAAACGCCGTGACGTGCCAGGGGATGTCGGGCGAAACGGAAACAAGAAAGCGGGCGATGTCTGTCAGCTCCTCGTTCGAGTCGTTAAAGCCGGGGACAAGGAGCGTGACGATCTCCACCCAGATACCAAACTGCTTGAGAGTCTTGATTGTCTCCAGCACGTTCTCCAGCTTGCCGCCAAGCTGCTGGTAGTTTTTCTGCTGGAAACTCTTCAGGTCAATCTTGTAGAGCTGAACGTACGGCCTGATGTACTCGAGAACTTCCGGCGTCCCATTGCCGTTGGAAACGTACGAGCATGTGATGCCGTACTTCCGTGCAAGCTTGAAGACCTCCACCGCCCACTCGCTCGTGATGAGCGGCTCATTGTACGTGCTGGTGATGACTGGCGTCTTCTGCTCGATAGCGAGAGCGACAAGCTTCTCTGCGGAGACTGAATTTGGTAGACTCCCAGCGACGGGATCGCGGATGGCCTGGGAGGTAAGCCAATTCTGACAGTACGCGCAGTGGTAGTCGCAACCGAGCATCCCGAAGCTCAGCGCATTGGTGCCCGGAAAGGCATGGAAAAACGGCTTCTTCTCGATCGGGTCCACCTGGATGCCTGCAACATACCCGAACGGTACATACAACCTGCCATCCTTGTTGAAGCGGACCTTGCATATTCCGTCCTTGCCCGGACCGATCTTGCAACGATGACCGCACGCAACACAGCGGAGCCATCCGTTCGTCATCTGCTCGTACAGCTCTCCCTCGCGCACATGATGCGCGAGGACGTCATGCAAAGTTTCTGTTTCACCCATGCTTCATCACTCCCCTCCCTCAATGGTACGCCGAAATCGGTCTGATGTCAAGAACCGGAACCCACCATGCTGAGACATTGCGGGCTATGAAACGTTTTGCGGAGGCTTCCCGACGACATCTTCGTATGTGTCGGGATCCGTGGGACCTTCCGTGAGGATCACGAGGATCCTCGAGGTGTGATCGAGGTGGAGACGCGTCCGATCTTCCTCGGCCAATACCGATGAGAGAAGATGCAGCAACCCTGCAAGGCCCGCAACACCGGTTTCTCCGGCAACAATGCGATGTCGGGCAAGCAGGCGCATTGCTTCGCGTGCACGCGCATCGCCGATGGCAAGAAAACAATCCATACCTGCCTGCAAAATCGGGAAAGAGATGCTGGATGCCGTGCCGCAGTTGAGTCCTGCCATCAGGGAATGTTGATGTCCTGGCAGGTGCACAATCTTCCCGGCTTTCACCGCTGCCATCACGCACGCAGCCTGATCAGGCTCGACCCCAATGATCAAAGGGGATTGACCATTGCGGCAGTAGTGACGGACCACAGCTTCGGCGAGGGAGCCAACGCCCATCTGGACAAAGACATGTGTTGGTCCATGCTCGTGCATTTGTTCGAGGGCATCATCGATCTCCCAGAGCATCGTGGAGTATCCCTCGACGATCCAGCCGGGAATTTGCTCATATCCATCCCACGCAGTATCCTGGATCAGCAGTCCCGTTCCATCTGTCTCCTTTGCAGCGCGTGCAACTGCGTCATCATATGTCCCTCTCACAACGACCGTTGCCCCTTCTGATTTGATGGCTTCAATTCGCGCGGCTGATGCCCCCGCGGGCATATAGATTCTGGTCGCGAGACCAAGCAGCCGAGCCATACGTGCAACGCCCCGACCGTGGTTGCCATCGGTGGCCGAAGCGACTGCGAAGGGGGATGATGCGAACGATTGGCGGAGTTGGTCGAGGTCACTCCACGCGTCATCGGGAATCGAGAGTCGTTCTTTCAAGAGGCATCTGATTGCCCACGACGCGCCGAGAATCTTGAAGGCAAGAAGCCCGAACCTGTCCGCCTCATGTTTGAGCCACAATTGTCCGACACCAAGTTCTGCGGCGAGATCGTGCGCTGCGAGGAGCGGGGTCGGAGCATAGCCCGGGAGACGGGAATGAAAACCAAGTGGCGCGCGTGATGGTGGAGGGATGTTCGATGGACGACCGACAGCGCCGTTAAGGAAAATCTCAGACATGGGAGGCAAAGGCACAGTGAGAAGTCAACAGAAAGCTACCAACGGATGAGATGAAAGTCAATGAGAGGAACTGCGCCATGCTTTCTCATTCTGCACACCATAAAAAGAAAAAGCCGCAACAGGAACGATGCGGCATTTCTTACAAGTAATCTACAGACCCGTTATGGTATCAGCTTCCCAAAACCTATCGAGAATGAAGGCCCGAAGAAATCATGCCTGTCGCCAATCGGGCGGAAGAACCCGGTGTAGTCTGCGCCACCCTGCATGAAAACCGTGTAGCTCTCGTTGAATGTGAACTCCAGTCCGGTCGCGGCGAAAACACCGGCTCCGAAATGAAACGTGGAGCGGTCGAGTGCATCGAAGAAACTCAGGCTCAGAGGCGTCAACATTCCCACAGCCGGTCCCCCGCCGCCCCGCACGAACCAACTCCAGTCAAAACCAGCTGTGCCGCCTTCTGCAAGATTGTATCGCACACCAAAGTAGACAGGTAGAACCAGCAGCGCCTGTGAGTATGTGTACCCGCCGACTAGTGTTTGCGGCACATAGCCGGAGTTCATCCGAAGCAACCCGACGCTCAGTTCAGGCGTGACCTGGTCTCTCGGCGCGAGACTGATGTACGTCCTCCCCGAAAGTCCGAACGATGTTATGCTGAGGAAACCAATCACGTGGCTGTACGATCCGTTTCCGCGGAATGAGCTGAGCTTCTGGAATGGCGAAACACCTGGCCGGGGAATGTCCTGTGCTGGAAGAGATCCAATGTCCTGACTCAACGCCTGTGATGCGACAGCAAACAATAGCAAAACCAATTGCTTCATATCATCCTCCTCGATTGATTGATCTGCACTCTTGTTACGATCTCCCTTCCATTCAGTTGCAGTTAACTACTTCAAGCCTGATGGGAGCCGCGGAGACGAAATTAGGTCTGCGAACTCCTTCCATCGTTTCACCGGGTTGTCCGCTGTGCCGCCCCGTGACTCGATGTATTGCTTTACCAGGTCCTGGCCCAGATTGTAGTTGATGACGTAGCTTCGGTACTGGTCGATAAACCGCACCCGCTGTGCAGCCCGCTCGGGAGCCAGCAGCTTGAAGTCCACCAGCCATTTCTCAGCTTCCTCACGCCCGACTATTCCATCAAGATAGCGACGCGCGATATCATTGTCCGCATACGCCAGTTGCTCCATCAGTTCGTGGATTGCGTAGTATCGCTCCACCTGCGACACGTCGAGTCCTCCAAGCGGAAACAGGATTCGTCGCTCAAAATCCAGCCTCTCATCTCGCGTGAACACGACTTCCCGCCCGTAGTTGGCGGTCCCTTCGGCAATCAACGATTGTGGACTGAAGAGTGCGTAGACGCTGAACTCAATCCAGCCGCGGCCCTTCAGGAGATTCTTCTCCAATAGCACGTTGTACACGTGGTGGCCGGGGTATCCCTCGTGTGCACCGAGGTCAATGGCACGATCGATATAGATTGGGAGATCGGTGTTCATCTGGATGAGGCTGAAGCTGTTTCCTTTGTACCAGTTGTATCCGCTCCATGATTTGTTCGTCACATACTCCACGGTGAAACTCTCGCCGGAAGGGAGAGGGATGTGTTGCTGCGTCCTCTTTCTGCATTCTTCAACTGCAGCCTGGAAGACGCTGTCAAGTTTCTCCGGAGGAATGATGAAGTCCGACCGGAACTTGTCGTAGCGTTGCTGGACGTTCCCAGCGCCACCGTTCCCCGGCAGCAGGTGATCGAGCTTGCCAAGGATCTGCCGGTAGTGGTCATCTGCGTATGTAGGGGCAACCGCGTCGTAGAGCGCTTTGGACTCTTCGTCGAATGAGAACTTTCTCCCCCTCAACATCTCTGCGCGGGCGATGAGCGAGGCAAGCTGTCTCGTAAGGTACTGGTGGCGGAGCTTGAGCATCGGATCGCCGCCCGGAAAAATGACGGATTGGAGCTGCGTTGCAAGTTCCCGGGCTGAAGCGAGGATCTTATCCAGCGACGACTTCTGCTTTCGTGCATCTTCCAGCCACTCTTCCGGTCCGCTGAAGGCATCGACATAATCTGCATCATGCTGCCCGACGGCAAGCACGAGTTTGACATACTGTTCTGCAATCGTATTCATAGTTGGTGGTTTGAAAGTGTGAACGTCCCAGATGAGAAATCTTTCAAGAGAATGTACGGAGACGCATCGCCATCAGCAAGAGGAGAGTGATGTTACGGTCTGTGGACAAGCCAGACGCCGAGAAGAATGGCGGCCCCTCCGAACAACACGGGGATCGTCACGACCTCATGAAGCAGTGCGGCTGCAACACCCACCGCCACGAGCGGCTCGAGATAGAGAAGGACGCCAACACGAGAAGCGGGGATCGCCTTGAGTGCGTCGTACCAGAAAATATATGCAAGTCCGGAACAGAAGATTCCGAGAAACGCTATGCTCGTCCAGCCTTGCAGACTCACAGTGTGCATATCCGACAACCCGTCTCCGGCCCATACAAGCAGGCCTGTAAAGAACCAGCCGAGCGTCATGACATGGAACATCATGTTTGTTGCGGAGAATGTTCTGAGACCCCGCCGCGAAAGGATGGAGAAAACCGCCCAGTTTGGCGCGCTGATCAGGACGAGGACATCACCGTGTGTGCCGAATCCTCCCCGCCACACCGCGTTCATATCGCCCTTGCTCACCACGAGGAGCACACCCAGTGTTGCCAGGGCAATTCCGCCGATGGCAATGCCACCGAGTTTTTCCTTGAGAAAGACCCAACCAAGAAGGGCGATGAAAATCGGTGTTGTGGAAACGATCCAGGCAGTCGTTGTGGCCTGCGCGGTAACCAGTCCATTGGCCTGCAACCATTGATGAAAGGTGATGCCGACGAATCCGAGTCCCGCAAGGTATCCAAACTCCCGCAGTGAGACCATCGACAGCTCCTTGCGCGTGATGCCGAAGAGCCCGAGGATCACTACACCAATGCCGAAACGGAGCCAGATGATGGTCATCGGCGCCACTTCTTCCAGCGCAAGTTTGGTTGCAATGAACGATGCGCCCCAAACCACAACCGCGAACGTGGCTTTGAGCAACGCATGAATACTTTCAAGCTTCAGCGAGGTGGACGCCATGGGCTTGCTTCCGTCAAAGGATTGGTGTCAGGAACGGCCAGTCAGGAACTGTGTCTGAGTCGACCCATAGTCAGGCTCTGGCGTGTGAAGCGATTTGGTGGGAGTCTTGTGAACGTCACTCCCTGTATCGGAAACAGTCCATTGTGTGGTCATTTACCATTCCGACTGCCTGCATGAATGCATAGCAAATCGTAGAGCCGACAAATCGGAAACCCCGCTTCTTCAAGTCCTTGCTCATCGCGTCCGATCCAGGTGTGGTTGGAGGGATATCCTTCAAGGAGCGACGCTTGTTCTTGAGTGGCTTACCGCCCACGAACTGCCAGATGTAGTTGTTGAATGTACCGAACTCCTTCTGCACGGCAATGAATGCCTTTGCGTTCGAGATGGTTGCCGCAATCTTCAAGCGATTCCGGACGATCCCTTCATTCTTCAGCAGAGACTTCACCTTTCGTGCATCGTAGCGCGCCACCTTGACGGGGTCGAAATTATCGAACGTCTTTTTGTAGTTGCTCCGCTTCCTGAGAATTGTCAACCAACTCAACCCAGCCTGCGCGCCTTCGAGCGTCAGCATCTCAAACAGCTTCCGGTCATTATGGACAGGCACGCCCCACTCATGATCATGGTAGATGATATAAAGAGGGTCGGATGTGCACCAGGCACAACGAGTGGGGGTCATTGTTGAAATCTCACGTTCGTTATGGCGGCGCCGTTAGATAGACAATGACATCTCTGGCGCCCTGCGGCGCCATCTTGAACGTTGGCATCGGGCACGCAATGGCGTATGCATAGGGTGACATCTGTCGGGAAGTTCTTACGATCCCTCCAGAACCTGATCCAGAATTTCCTCCGCCGCTCGCGGCATCCCCAGCCTGAGCGCGTTTGCCTGCATCGTTTGCATCTGCTGCTGGTTCTGCAGCAATTCCCTGACGCGGAACTCCAGTCCGGCATCATCATACGCCTTGAACGCCGCGCCATGTTCGAGGAGATAATCGGCATTTCGTTCTTCCTGGCCCGGGATCGGCGACACCACAATCATGGGAAGTCCAAGTGCAAGACACTCGGACGTCGTGAGGCCTCCCGACTTGGTGATGGCCAGATCGCTTGCGGCCATCACACGTTCGATTGTTGTCGTGAATCCCATTGGGATCATGCGGCCAGGATGATCCTTTGCCAGTTTCTGCAAATCGGTCAGGAGTCGGGTGTTCTTTCCTGCAAGAGCGATAAGTTGCAACGGCCGGTCGATGCTCAACAGTCTGCGCGCCAGGGCCTGGATTCGGCCAACGCCTGCACCGCCAGACATAAGGAGAAGCGTCGGCAGCGTCGGGTCGAGGCCGAGTTCCCGTGCACACTCCATCCGTTGTGGTTTTGCAGAGAAGGCTGGCATAATGGGAATGCCGGTAACATGAATATCGTCCCGCTCCACCCCCCGATCCCCCAGACGCCACGCAACCTCATCACTTGCCACACAGTATCCGGAAAGATGCTTGTGGACCCAGAGCATGTGGATGTCGAAGTCTGTCACGACAAGCCAGACGGGTTTCGTGAAGAGTTTTTTCCTTCTCCAGCGGGAAAACAACTCCGCAGGAAGAAAATGTGTGCAGATGACGAAGTCGGGTTCGATTTCGTGCAAGACCGCTTTGAGTTTCTGTGTGTTCAGTCGTTCGATGGCGATGCGGAGCTTATCGGTGCTGGAGTTCAGCTTCCTCCGATCACTCTTCTGGTAGAGGTATCCCCAGAGGACAGGATGATGCTCGACGAGTGGGAAATAGGACTCCGCATAGACCTTCCGGAATAGGGGAGGTACGAGTGTCATCAGGTCGATATGAACGACACGGAGATGGGGGAATCGTTGCGCTGCCGTTGCTGCGAGAGCTTCTGCCGCCCGAACGTGCCCGGTACCTGCAGACACGCTGAAGATGCAAATCGTTTGTTGGGGCATGGAGCCGGGAAGAGTGGTCATGCGAGCCTGAGCCCGGGTGATGGTTACACAGGTTTGAATCGCTCAAACGGTTGCCGGCAATTCTCGCAGACGTACATCTGTTTGCAGAGTGTTGCGCCGAAGGCGCTTTGCATGCGTGTATGGTCCGACCCACAGAAGGGGCACCGGGCAGGCGTGTTCAGGCTGTCGGTGAGGACTTGCTGGACTCTTGGAGGTGGTGCGATTCCGTAGACGCGAAGCTTCTCAAGTGTTGCTTCCTCCAACATGTCGGTTGACCATGGTGGGGAGAAGGTCATTGCGATTTTCACTTCCTTGCAGCCGATGTTCTTCAGTCGCGCACGAATTTCATCTTTCATGTGGTCAAGAGCAGGACAACCGACGAATGTGGGAGACATAACCACAGAGACTTCTTCATTCTCTACACTCACGCTCCGGATGATCTTCATCTCCACAAGCGAGAGGACGGGGATCTCCGGGTCCTGAATTTCGGCCAGCTCGGACCAGACAGCGGATTCGGTGAGTGGTTGATTGAGTCCCGAACTCTCCCCCGCCTGCGGGCTCCCGATATGTCGGGACCCTACGGCGTGCAGGCCCGTCCCCTCTCTTAGGAAGAGAGGGGAGTCTAAAGTCAGGGTGCTCTTGCCGAAGTCATCCCCCTCCCTTCGTAAGGGAGGGGTTAGGGGAGAGTTCAGCTTTCCTGCGAGCCGTTTGAGAACACTGCTCAAGCCCATCTCCACTTCTTCATTCCTGAAACGCATCACTTCAATGCCAAGATCGTTGATGACTGCCGTCCTCAACTCGTCTCGCTCCTTCATGCGCTCATGAATCCGCCCATCAAGTTCGATCACAAGGCGATGCTCATGACAGTAGAAGTCAGCAACATAAAACGTCTCCTTCCCGTGGGCATCAACAAAAATCGGGTGTTGACGTAGGAACTTCTTTCCCCGGAATCGTTTCGCTCTGAGACCTCCCCACATGATCTGCTCGGTACGGGTTTGGTTCTTGCGCAGTTCCCGACATACATTCAAGGCAACTTGAAGAAGACGTTGATCGCGGGACAGGCTCATGATCAATTCCAATTCTCTCGTAACTCTTCACTCACCACTTTGCACCGGGCGCAATTCTATAGACGAGCTGCAGATCATCGACAAGACGGTTCAGGTGTTCCGTGTGTTTGCCATGACGCCCGCCGAGGTCGGGTGTGCAATTGATGGACGAGGTGCCGTTCTGGGTGTTTACCGGTGGTTTGAGTGATGCTGAAGCAAGGACAGGCACAACTCGCTGCAACCATTCGCGCTGCAATACCTCGTTGCCGGGAATCACACCGGCCGCCACTAATGCATCCTCTCCCCCGAGTTTCTCGAAGATACCAAGAGACTGCGGAAAGGCAGCGTCAAGAGCCGCCTGCATTCGACGGCGACTTTCATCCGTTGCGTCTCCGAGTCGGGTGACGAGCCCCTTCAGGTGCATCAGGTGATATGCCTCTTCGCGCAGCAGCTTGCCGGCGATGTCCTTGAACGCGGGAAATGAGCTCCTTCCAAACGATGATAGTTTCACTTGTTCAGCTTCATCAAACAGGTATTGCCGCAGGACGGTATACGCGAAATCACCTCTTGGATATGTTACGAAGCGACAGCAAGAGAAGTCCTGCCACCCACGCTCAAACGCCATCGAGTCAGGTGATTTGCCGGTGAGTTGCTCATACAACGTATACCAGACTAGTGAATGCCCTAGTTCGTCCTGGGCGATGTTGGAGAATGCGATGTCTTCTTCAAGAATGGGGGAGTGTCCGGTCCACTCGGAGTTGCGGTGGCCGAGCATCAACTCGTCATCTGCCAGGGCGAGAATATAGCGCAGGAGTTGTTCCCGCGGCAATCCTGCCGGAAGATCACTCATGCGATAACTCCTTTGTTGGCGCGTCGAATGCTTTTGGGTCCCTGTAGCTCTTGTCCGTCGTCTGCGCGAAGAAGTCGTCGTTCTGGTAATCCGTGGCAGTAATGTCCTTGGTACGCACCACCCAGAGGCTTACGCATTTCAGGCGACGCGCAAACTGGTCGCGCGCCATTTGCAGTGCCATCTCCGGGTCGGGTGCATGGAGGGAGCCCACGTACATGTGCGGGTCACCCTTCTTGCTCTGATGAAAGACCTCGTACGTTTCCCACTGTGTGTCGGTCATGCCGTGACTTCCTTTGCGCGCTGCTTTGCGGCCAGTGCCTCACGCACCCACCGCCCTTCATCATGGGCTCTCCGCCGCATCTCCAGCCGCTCCTTGTTGCATGGACCATCGCCGTTGACGACGCGTTTCAACTCTTCCCAATCTGGTTGTGTATAGTGCCAGTGGCCGGTCTTCTCATCGTACCCACACGCCTTGTCCGGAACATCCATGCCGAGGGCGCGGATCTGTGGCACAATGTGATCGACAAACTCCTGTCGCACCTGTTCATTGGTCTTCGTTTTGATTTTCCAGCGCATCGCCAGCTGGGAATGCACCGACAATCCCTTGCTCTCAGGTGGGCCGGACATCATAAGCGTTGGATACCACCAGCGGTTGATGGAATCCTGCACCATTGATTGTTGTTCAGGGATTCCCTTTGCAAGAGCCACAACAGCATCATATCCCTGCTTGATGTGAAATGACTCTTCGTAACAAATGCGCTTCATTGCGCGGGCGTACGGACCATACGAGCTCTGGGCAAGCATCGTTTGGTTGATGACAGCGGCGGTATCGACAAGCCAACCGATAACACCGACATCGGCCCAAGTGGGGGTTGGATAGTTGAAAACGTTCGCGTACTTTGCTTTGCCGCTCAGCAGTTCATCCAACATCTGTTCGCGTGTTACACCCAGTGTTTCGGCCGCACTGTAGAGGAGCTGGCCATGACCTGCCTCGTCCTGCACCTTTGCCACCAGGGTGAGCTTTCGCCGAAACCCCGGTGCGTAGGGGATCCATTTCCCCTCTGGCAACTGCCCCACAATCTCGCTGTGGGCGTGCTGGCTCATCATTCGGATAAGGTTCTTGCGGTATTCGTCAGGCATCCAGTCACCCGGCTCAATCTTCTCGCCCCCGTTGATCTTCGCCTCGAAGTCGGCAAGTTTCTGATCGTTGGCTTTCTCGGCACTCATGGTGTAGTCGAAGATTGTTTGTATTAACGATCCCGGGTTGGATTCACACTCATCTCCCCGCAGGAAATCGGGAGAGTGTAAGGAGATGGATGGAATATAAGAATGATTGGTCTTGGGGGCAAACGGCACGAGGGAAAAGGGGACTGACCACCGATATTGCACGAATGCAGCAGACTATGTGGCAATTACTGTTGCCGGAACAAGCGATCCACACGTCGTTGGTGAATCTCTGCTGCCAGCATGTAAGCTCCGGCTTCCTGAACAAGGGGGACCACCTTCAATTCGGGAAGGTCGAGTTCTATCACGAGAGAATGTGCACGCCTGAAGTGCCGCACGGCTTCTTCGATTACATCCTCTATCGGTCCGGGAGAGATCAGCTTGTCCAGAACCTCTTGAAGGACGCGTTTCGTGGTGGCGTTACGGAGCGCCTTTCCTTTCAGGAGCATCCGCGCAGCGTAGTTGAACCTGCCGCGTTTCAGATCCTCCACAATATCCCTGACGTCATCGACGATCTGGGTTCCGATGGCAAGCTCGTCCGCAACGGTTCCAATGAGAGGGAGTGCACGACGTCGTCCCGACGCCAGACAGACTGCGGTTGCGCCAATTTTGAATATCGATGAAGTGTTGGCAAAGCCGCGCAAGAAAGCGCGCCGAGCCTGTACCTTTTTGCGCTGCAGAGCATCCACCTCCTCAATCCCCTTCACGGATGTCAGCACGTGCGTCCGGAAGTGAGTCCAGAACTCGGCACGTTCACCAAAATGTCGCGCAAGTGTTTCACTGGCTTCGCGATGGAACAGCTCCGCAAGTGGCAAGATTCTTCGGTCACCCACCTGGCCATCAAAGAAATCATCCTTGATCCTGACGGAGAGGTACAAACAGTACTGTGCCCAGAGGACATCATGGAGAAATTCCCGCCGAGGTCCGCTGGTGGCCAGCATGTGAGACCACCGACGAGCGAATACAACGGGGATCGCGATCCAGTATGGTTGTAAGTGAAGGCGACGAAGTGAAGGAAGGCGGCGGGGGAGCCCGACGGGCACGCACCGGCAATACGTCTGCAGCGCCTGTGCTATGGCTCGGGGTTGTGCATTGATGAAACGTTGCAGGCGGGACGCAAGCGCCATCATTCGTCAGGGCCGTCCACCGGGAACAACGCTTTCACCATGTTGGGGGTGCACTATTGCGCATCATTGCGTCGCTGGTCGCACCCGGCAATAGTCCTGCAATGTACTCCAGGATTTCTTTGCGCGATGGGCTCTCAGACCTTGATGCAAGAATATCCTGCCACCGTGTGGCATCGGCAGAAGAAAGCGGACTGAGCCCGTAGTTCTTCAGGACGCCATTGGGGTTGCCG
>DASRUE010000154.1:0-10438 GCA_035687895.1 Bacteroidota bacterium
AACCCATCAGAGCTGTGCAGCCCCCGGGGATTTCGTGTTCAATGTGCCGGACAATCTTCTGATTGCAGGCGACAACGTGCTTGCCGTGCGCGGGTTCTGGATAAATGGCAATGCAAACGCCTATGTTGATGTTAATGTCAGTGGAGAGGTTCCTTATGTCATCACGGCATCAATCACGCGAGAGTCCGGTTCGACCCAGGACAACGGCGTGATTCTCGCCCCTCCCAGCACCACCCCTCTTCCGTCCCCCACCACTTTTTTGGTTAGTCCAGGCGCCAGTAAGGATATCAAGTTTGCCGGCGATCGCCACTACCATGTCGCCAGTGTGGTAGTCGACAATGTTGCTTGGTTCACTGCCCAACCGCAGGTTTACCAGCCAAAGGACACGACGTACTCTTTCACGAACGTGACGACAAACCACCAGATCAGTGCAACTTTTTCGCGAAATTGGTACCCGCTGCAAATCAATGCCAGGACGTATGACCTCACCTATGATATTTACACCGGAACCCGAACGTATACTCTGAGCAACGCGACAGGAGGGCACTTCACAGTTGGAAATTCGAGTACTTTACTGACCGATTATGTTCAGCCATATGAAGACGGACAGTCCGTGAGTTTGACGGCGATTCCGGAACCGAGCTATCACTTCGTATCCTGGATTGTCACGAAGGGCACTGCTGAGACGGAAGTCTTTGGATACCAACATACAGTGCTGCTCGATACTGTCACGTCTGTCGAAGTAAAATTTGGGAAGAATGCCAACCAGACAATTCCGGTAACCTCAAATCAAGATAATTCCGGTCCTCCCACTGTGGGAACGCTGCGTTGGGCTCTCAACATTGCGAATGGCAATCCGGGACTCGATTCAATCCGATTTGATATCACCGGCAGTGATGCCGACCGGACCATACAGTTGTATCAGCCCCTGACTTTGACTGATCAGACTGTGACGGGTGGGTCGTCGGTTATTGTGGAGCAGTCGCCTGCATATTCGGGGAACGGCAACGGGTTCGAATTGGTCGGAGGGTTCTCTACTCAATTCGGCTACACGCCTCAAGGAAGCACGATTCGAAATCTGGAAGTCCGTAATTTCACCGGCTCCGGAATCTGTATTATGGGTGACGACAATGTGGTTCAGGGGAACCGGATCCACAACAATGGGAGTCATGGCGTCTGTATCATGGATGGGAATGGAAACCTCATTGGCGGCACTAATTCTGGCGACGGGAATGTTATCTACTCCAACGGTGGCAATGGTGTGGACGTACGGGAAGTGTCTGCTGCCGTTCCACCAGCAAACAACGGGATACTCGGGAATCTGATCTATTCGAACACCGGACTTGGGATCGATCTGGGCGGGAATGGGATTACTGCGAATACATACCCGCCCGGCCCTACCCAGCCGCTGGTACGCCCCACGATCCCTACGGCCGCCAACTACGGTGTAAACTTCCCGCTCCTCCACTTTGCTTCCGTGCCGGCAGTTGGAATCAATTCGGAAGTAGAGGGCTCACTCCTAACATGGCCAAACACAGCGTTCCGAGTCCAGATCTATCTGACTGATGCAAGTACTGATATTAACGGCGAAGGGTCTGAGCTGATTGGGGAGTCTTCGGTTACAACAGACGCCATAGGCTATGCATCGTTCACGACGTTTGTGACAAGACACCTCGAGATGGGTCAGTTTGTAACGGCGACGGCAACGGATTTTGCAAACAATACGTCAGAGTTTGCAGCGAATTTACCCGTCGGGGTGAGAACGAAATATTACGACAATGGAACGAACACAGGAGGGGGCCACTTTGTTGTCAACCTCACTTTTTCCGGTATCCCTCTCCATTGGCGTGATGGCCTGTTGAATTTTCGGCTTAGCCGGACGATAACGAATAGCGACTTTCTTGCAGCAATGCGAAGGTCGTATGACACATGGGGTGAGGTCCTTCCATTACATATCACGGAATACGTTGATCCTGATCCTTCAGCGATTTCGGCGACGGCAGATGCGAAGTGGGGTGGAAATCCGGACGGATTTAATAATGTTGTCTATGTTGATGGGGCCAATGCAGCAGGGACGTGGAATGCGGCTACTGGCGCTCCTGACAATGTGATCGCTGTGACCCGGCTCCGTTACAATGCTATCACGGGAGAGATTACGGATGCTGATATGGCAATCAACAGCCAAACCTTTGCATATGAGATTGTTCCCGGACCTGTTGAAGAAGATGCCGGCTCCCAGGTAGATCCGCCGGGCGCTCAGCCGAAAGACGTTGAAGCCACGGTCACTCACGAAGCTGGCCACGTTCTTGGCCTTGCAGATAGCTACAACCCCGGGTACCCACAGTACGTCCCAGACATGCTCGTTGGTAACCAAAACGTCACCATGTATGGGTTCATCAAGGATCAGGAGAATGCCAAACGGACGCTGAAGCCTGCCGACGTTGCAGGAATCACTTGGATATATGACAACGTCCCTGATAGCCATCTTGACCTCGCGCTCGTTTTTGATGGTTCCACTTCATTTACAACCATATACAATGCGTTCGACGCGTCGAAAAACAGCGCAGAAGAACTGATCACGAAACTGCGGTTTGGAGACCGGATCACTATCTTCCAATTTGGCAGTTCTGCTTTCCAGGCTACAGTCGGGTTACCGGGGAGTGGTGGTGCTCCACCCATTCAAATTACTGATGCGGTGAACTATCTGAGAGCACTGGCCGCGAATGGGGGCACTGATCTTGCAGGGGCGTTGAACCAGATCAACACTCTCCTGTCAGGATCTGAACTCGGAATAAAAGCGGCTGTTCTTTTCAGCGATGCTGAGACGAATGACGAAACAAGTGCTCTTGCAAGTGCAGCCATTCTCAGCGCCTCCAATATCCGCCTCTTCACCTTTGGGCTCTCCGGAAGCGCGGGGCAGGATCTGAGTAGCCGAATTGCAGACCTGACTCGAGGGGTCTATTTCCAGACTGACAACGCAACCATCAGTCAGGATCTCAAGCAAGTGTGGAACGAGCTGACGGGCCTTCAACTGATAGTTGCCGCTTCAGCAGTTGCCGACGCCACCAATTGGCAAGGTGCTACCAATTGGCAAGGTGCTACTAACTGGCAGGGTGCTACCAACTGGCAAGGTGCCACCAATTGGCAGGGTGCAACCAACTGGCAGGGTGCTCTTGACCCGGGGACGACAGCAATACTCCCCGCCACAAACTGGCAGGGGAGCAGGTTCGTTCTCTTCTTGATACCTCCGGGATTTGATGCGCCAGGTTTTGGGAGTCAACCTCCTCTGGTTCTTGGGGCTCCGCTCCCGGACTATATCGTCTCACCCGCCAACGTTGGGACGAAATTCCCGGGTGGGAAGTACATTGAAGGACCAACCTATGCCTACTACTACATTCCTGGTCCGCCTCCCGGCGATTGGCTGGCGCACTTGGAAGGGGACAACACGGGGACACCGAATGGAGAAAAGATCTTATTCCATCTTGTGGCTGACGCGAGTGTGACAATGGATGTTCTCCTGTCCAACTCGACATACGCCCCCGGAGATCCTGTTACAATCGAGGCAATCCTCAGGAGGGGTGGGATAGCGCCGGGCGAGGAGCATACGGAGTTCGAGCAAGCGGCGGGTGAACCGATTACTGACGCGAATGTAATAGTGCAAATCACACGACCTGGCGCTACGACGCCTGATACGTTGCTTCAGCTTGTTCATCAGATAGACGGTAGGTATATCGGGACATACACCAATACAAACTTCCCGGGCACATACAATATCAACGTTATTGCAGAGGTGCCTGACCCAGCTCTCCCTGGTACAACATTCCCACGGGAGACCCAGCAGTCATTTTTCGTGTTCCCGTCGAACACACCCTCTCCCATCGTCATTTTGGCAACAGATAGCGTGTCGTTCACAGACGAATCCAGGATTGTGTCCGGACACGTTGTTGTGAACCAACAACTGACCGCTCCGAATCCGCAGTTGTTTGTGGGGCCGGGGGTCAATATCCCAGCGACGTCCATTCTCGCTGCCAACACGATTGGTGTCGCCGCGGGTGCAGTTGTTGCGGGTGACGTTTATTTCAATACACTTACCGGGACCATTACGGGGACACCTCACCAAGGGCTTACTGAATTCCCGCTTGTGTTCATGCCGGGGTTCCAGTATGGTCAGCCTGCGACAGGTCCATCAGGGGACGTTAATGTGCCAAACGGAAGCACTACCATGACACTGGCTCCGGGAACGTATCGCGATATCATCCTGTCACCACACTCAACTCTGACGTTGACGGGGGGTGTCTATCATATCAGAGACCTCTGGTTGAAGAGCGACTCGAGACTTCTGTTTAGTGGAGCCGCAGATGTTAGGATACTCGGTGGTCTCGCGGCTGACAACCGTTCGACGATAGGTCCTTCCTCCACGTCTCCGGGCGTGACCGCGAAAGACATCATCGTCTATGTTGGAACGACTGATCAGCAAAGTACATTCTCCCTCGCGGTGACAATAAGTCCCAATGCGATTGTCAATGTCAACATGTATGCAAGGAATGGAACCATCCTGCTGAATCAGGAAACAGAGGCGACCGGGGCATTCATTGGGAAGAACGTCATTGTGGGCAGAAGAGCTCGTGTAACGCTCAATTCGGCATTCAATGGGGTGTTACCATTGTTTACTGGCTTGTTCAAGCAGGGGATACCCGTCTCGTCGAATGACAGAATTCCCACGACGTTCGTTCTGCACCAAAACTACCCGAATCCGTTCAATCCCACCACACAGATTCAATATGGATTGCCGAGGCCGACTTACGTGAAGTTGACGATCCACAATTTGCTAGGGGAGGAGGTAGCGCGACTTGTGGAAGGAGAACAGGTTGCAGGCTTCCACGAAATCCGGTGGAACGGCAGAAACGCAAACGGGACTGGCGTCGCGTCCGGCGTATACTTCTACCGGATTCAGGCTGGGGACTTTGTGAAAACAAGCAAGATGCTTTTCTTGAAATAGGGTTCTCCGGAATTCCTGCATGACATTCCAAAGCTACCACGAGCGTTGCACTTGTGGTAGCTTGTTATTATCATGGGCGTCATCCTCAGAACAACTCGAATGTACAACAAGCACCATCGGATTTGCAAGCAAAGGGGAAAAGTTCGGAGAACTGGGAGGTGGGGATGGTGGCTCCTCGTAGATTCTCTCTCTTGCCTTATTACTCTTCTTCTCCCCTCCACCTCTGGTGCCCAGCAAGCGGTAATGTTTCGTCACCTCACTGTGGATCAGGGACTTTCACAGGGGAGTGTGGTTTGCATCCTGCAAGACAGTCAGGGATTCATGTGGTTTGGTACACAGGATGGCCTGAACAAGTTTGACGGATACAACTTCACTGTCTTCAAGAATTCCCCTGCAGACTCTGCAACCCTGAACGATAATTTCGTCGTCACCATCGCAGAAGATTCGAACAAAACACTCTTGGTCGGCACCCTGAACAATCCGCAGGTGCTGAACCGTTTTGACCGGGACACAGAAACGTTTTCACAGATACCAAGTGACAGCGTCGATCTCAGGTACGCACGGGTCGGGTCCGTGTTTTCGACATATGAGGATCCATCAGGCATACGTTGGTCAGGAAAAATTGGTGAAGGGGTGACCCGTTTTGATCGCCGAAGCGGGAAAAGCACCACCTTCAAACATGACCCATCGGATCCCGCGAGCCTTGTCGACAACAGAGTCTATTCAGTATATGGGGACCGATCCGGCACCATATGGGTTGGTACTCGGGAGGGCCTTGACCGGTTTGACCCGAAGACCGAGAGATTTGTGCATTACAGACATGACGAGAAAAATCCCCACAGCCTGAGCGACAACTGGATCTGGCCGATTTTGGAAGATCGAAGTGGTGTGCTCTGGTTCGGGACATTCCGGGGAGGATTGAACCGCTTTGACCGTGTTACGGAAACATTTACGCGCTTCCAACACAACGAATCAGATCCCAGAAGTTTGGGTGATGATCGCTTGTACTCGTTGTATCAGGACCGGTCGGGGATAATATGGGTTGGGACCATCAATGGCGTTGACTACTTCAATCCGGAAATAGGGACTTTTGTACACTATTACAGTGACCCGAAAAACCCGGACGGTCTCGTTCATAACGCCGTGTATTCAATGTATCTTGACAAGTTGGGCACAGTCTGGATCGGCACGGAGGCCGGACTGGATCGTTGGGACCGTCCGGGCGGCAGGTTTATTCACCATCGGCACGATCCCTCGAACCCCGGGAGCTTGGGGGAGAACCTGGTGCAGTGTATCCTCGAGGACAAATCTGGTTCGCTCTGGTTGGGGACGCAGAGCAGTGGACTCGATCGCTTTGACCGGACATCCGGCAAGTTCACTCATTTTCGCCACGATCCATTGAATCCTAGGAGCCTCAGTGACAACCGCATCTACTCGCTGCTGGAAGACCGAAGAGGCGAGATCTGGATAGGAACGTATGGTGGCGGCCTCAATCGGTTCAATCGCAAGACCAACACCTTCAAGGCGTATACGCAGAACGATTCCATTCCGGGCAGGCTGAGTGGGCCAGGGGTCTGGTCTCTCTATGAAGACCGCGAAGGGGTACTTTGGGTGGGGACATACAAGGGTGGTCTAAATCGTTTCGATCGAGAAACTGAAACCTTCACACACTTCAGGAGTGATCCCTCAGACCCCCGAAGCCTTAGTCACGAAACCGTACTTTGCATGCGCGAGGACCGGAAGGGAGATCTCTGGGTGGGAACAATGAGTGGACTGAACCGGTTTGAGCGGGAGACCGGAACATTTCACAGATACTTTGAGAAAGATGGCCTTCCCAATAGCTATATCAATGGGATTCTCGATGACAATCAAGGAAATCTCTGGATAAGCACCGTCAAAGGTATATCGAGGTACGATCCACAGCGGAAGGTATTCCGGAATTTTGATCAGAGCGATGGACTTCAGGGAAATGAATTCAATAGCGGTGCATTCGCGAAGGATCATCGAACCGGTGAGATGTATTTCGGTGGGATGAACGGGTTCAATCTGTTCGATCCGGACAAGGTAACGAACAATCCATTTGTACCGCCGGTCGTCTTCACCACGTTCATCAGGTATAACACCGATGATGCGGAAGGCAAGCCTATCGTTGAAAAGGGGATCGCAGCAAAGTCGGGAATCACTCTATCATACAAGGACAACGTCGCCTCCTTCGAATTCGCTGCGCTGAATTATTACAGCACGTTCAAGAACCTTTATGCATACAAGCTTGAAGGCTTCAACGACAATTGGATCCAGCTTGGGACGGAACGCAAGGCAACCTTCACCAACCTTGACGCCGGTGAATACTTCCTGCATGTGAAAGGCTCGAACAACGATGCCGTATGGAATGATGACGGGGCCTCGCTTACACTGATTGTGACGCCGCCGTGGTGGAAGACGAAGCTGGCGTATTCCGGTTACACGTTGATGATTCTCAGCTTCTTGTATGGTGCGCGGAGGTTTGAGATCAATAGGCGTGAACAGAAAGCGCAGGTGCGGGAGTCGCGGTTACGCGCAAAGGCAGCAGAAGCGGAGAAGCGGGTGCTTGAGGTGGAAAACGAACGGAAAACCAAAGAACTGGAAGAAGCACGAGAACTTCAACTCTCCATGCTTCCCAAGGATGTACCGAAGTTTGCTCACCTGGACATCGCCGTGTTCATGAAGACGGCAACTGAGGTTGGTGGTGATTACTATGACTTCAGCACTGCGCAGGACGGGACACTCAATATTGCTTTTGGGGATGCGACCGGTCATGGCATGCAGGCGGGAACCATTGTCACACTCATGAAAGGCTTCTTTACATCTGATTCATCGCGTCTTGACATTCAGACGTTTTTCAATCATTGCAGCAGATCGATTAAAGAGATTAAGCTGGGCAGGCTGCTGATGGCATTTAGCCTCCTGAAAGTGAAGGGGAACAAGGTCGCTATGTCCAGCGCCGGGATGCCTCCGATCTACCTGTATAGAAAAGCCTCTAGAACTGTGGAAGAAATCATGCTCAAGGGAATGCCTCTTGGTGCAATGAAAAACTTTCCGTATACTCTTTACGAAGCGGAATTACAGGTCGGCGATACCGTCCTTCTTATCTCCGACGGTTTACCGGAACAGAAGAACTTGGTTGGCGAAATGTTTGACTATGCAAGAGTACAAAGAACATTTGGGGAAGTGGGCGACTATACGCCGGATGAAATCATCAAGCATCTCACACACGCGGGAGAGAGCTGGATGAACGGAGCACAACAGGACGACGATATTACCATGCTCGTGATCAAGCAAGGCGGATCGGTTGAGCACTAGTCTAAAGGTATCAGATGAAGGATGCGGTTTCGCTCAAAATATCGTTGCCGAAGATCCGGGATATTGAACTCGTTGCCATTGAGGGACTGGATCGGCTCGCCCATCACCTTGGAATTGCAGATGAAAAGATCGGTGAGGCGAAGGTGCTGGTCACCGAAACAATAATTAACGCCCTCGAGCATTCCGGTGAAGAGAATCCTTCGGTGGAAGTTGAATTCACAATGACGAAGCAGGAATTGATCATCCTGGTAAAGGATTACGGGAAAGGGTTTGAGCCATCGTCAGTTGAGGATCCGGATATTCGCGGCAAGATGGGGACAAAAGACAAGCGCGGGTGGGGTTTGAAGCTTATGAAGACAATGTCGGACGACTTTCGCATCGAATCGGACTCGCACGGAACCAGAATTACGATCAAGAAGCTACTGAGCTAGGGAAGTCCATGGAACAGCAATTCACCCTCACTTCGGAAGTGCGAGACAACTGTCTGGTTCTTTCGACGTCAGGGTATGTGAACAACGTCGGCGGGGAGAAGATCGCAGAAGAGTTTTCCCGTCATTTTGAGGGCGGGACGAAGAAGGTCATCGTTAATCTTGCGCAATCCAAAGTAGTGAATTCGATTGGTATGTCCTTCCTCATCGACATCGTGGATCAACTGAATGACGCTGGCGGCAAATTGGTGTTTACCAACCTTGATCCTGCCGTCGATAAGATGCTGACAATCATGGGCCTATTTCAGTTTGCGGGGAAAGCGAAGAATGTTGACGAAGCTCTCGTATCGCTGACAACGGGGAACTGATACGTTCGAATGAAAGCGTCGGCCCCCACGGGCAGTCATGCTCATCAGCTTCTCAACCAGATCGAATCCCTCCAGGATGGATTTCGGAAACTCTCGAAAGCAGCAACGCTAAAGGATCTCGCCGACCAGTTCGCTTCCATCCTGAATCGCATCTTTCCGAACACGCAGACTCATGTTTTTCATCGGGTAGATCCCGGCGAACATTGGCAGAAGCACAATGGCCCGGGCCAGCCCCTCCCTGTCCCCCCCGATGACTTGACCGATTCATCCGGTTATCTCGACAAGACCTCCAGAAGTATATGCACTGTTCAGCGACTCGTAGACAAATCGCAAATAGGGTTGGTGCTGACACAACGATCCGGCACCAGGAAGTACTCTGATGCCGACGTCGTTTCCCTTAGATTGTTTGTGCAGCTTTTCGATAACGCGTATCAGTCGTTGCTTTACCGACGGAAAGAAAAAGAGCTGGTCTTTGCGTTGAACCATCGGGTTCTGCAGCTCAACAGTCTTATCGATACCGGTATTGAAGTGTCAAAGCTCTACCAACGGATCGCACTCCATCAATTAGCGCTGGAACGTGCTGCCTCGCTGACGAACGCCTCGAAGGGTCTTGTCAGGGTGACGAGCAAGAACGGAGTGAAGGAAGAAACATTCTTTCCCGTCGGTGAGCGAACGAGGAAGGTGGAAAACCTGAGTCACCGTATCACATCAAGTTTCAGGTTTGGTGGTAAGACGTACACGTTCAAGCTCTTCGAAAAAGAAAGCCGCCACGGTATTCTTCCTTTCGAAGAAACGGACCAGCTTTTGTTGGATGCTCTGGCGCGTCAAGTCCATGCATCCCTCGAGAACCGGTACCTCCATCAGCAGGAACTGGAAAAACAGAAGATCGAGAGGGAGATATCCGTTGCCGCCTCGATTCAGCAGAGGATCCTTCCCGAGGCACTCCCCGTGATCGACGGGTACGACATCGCCGGGATCAATATCCCCTCAAAGCTTGTTGGCGGAGACTATTTTGATTGCATCTCGTTGCCGGATGGGAGGTACGCATTGGTCATGGCGGATGTTGCGGGTAAGGGGATGCCCGCAGCGTTGCTGGTGAGCAGCTTGCACGCGTATCTTTCGGCGTATCTCGAAACACATATGTCGCTTGCCGAGCTTGCTGGCCGGCTTAACAAAGTCATCTGTCGTACTTCAACGCCTGAAAAATTCATCACGGCGTTTATCGCGTTACTCATACCTGGTACGGGGGACATTGAAGCAGTGAATGCCGGGCATAATCCTGTGTATTGGATGAAGAATGATGG
>DASRUE010000155.1:0-7974 GCA_035687895.1 Bacteroidota bacterium
CGTTCCAGATACGGGATGACTTGCTGGATTATGTGGGGAGAAAGAGCATCACCGGCAAACCGACCGGCCTTGATCTGAACGAGAAGAAGTTGACGCTTCCCTTGATCCATGCTTTGGCAAACGCGCCCAAGCGGGAAGGAAAGGAAATTCTCGGGATGGTGAAGAACGGGGGGAAGAAAATGAAGGTCGCCGCGGTAGTCGATTTCGTCACGACCCACGGCGGACTGGAGTATGCCGCTGCCAAAGCCCACCACTTTGCCGACCTCGCGCGGAAGGATATCGCCTCGTTCCCCGACTCACCGAGCAAACAGTCTTTGCTCGCATTCGCGGATTTTGTGGTGGAGAGGGAGAAATGACGAACCCTACTCTGTCGTTTGCGGCCGCACAATCAACACCGGGCACTTTGCAAGACGCATGATGCGCGCCGCGGTGCTGCCGAAGAGGATGTGCTCAACACCGCTATGGCCGTGAGTGGCAATGACGATGAGATCGATCTTTTGCTCTGCCGCTTCTTGCAGAATTTCCTGGTGGGGCTTTCCCGTCCGGACTGCGGACGTCGCCTTCACACGCGCGCCGATCTCCTCCGCAATCAGACTCTTCAACTCTTCCGCACCCTTCTCCCGGAGCTCATCTTCCACGCCGGGCATTACCACCTGTCCGAAACCAAGATCAGCAGGGTAAATTGTGGGTTCGACCACGTAGATCAGGTGCAACGTAGCGCCGAACTGCTCTGCCATCGGGATGGCGTACTTGAGGGCATTCTTGGAATGGCTGGAGAAATCAATCGGGACGAGAATTCGATTAATCATGCGCGAGAGTTCGTCGGGACGATGGGTGGCAGCCTGTCGGTGGTCTCTTGTGCGTGAAGAGCGGGGGGGGCGTGTGCGTCTGGGTGCGCGTTTTGGTGTGCGTTTCGAGGGGCGTGGTGTTTTCTTCATGACGTACCTCCATGATGAGGCGGAAATGATGGACGCCGGTATGATGTGGTCCCGGCGTCCGGCAGAATCCTGTCAGTCGTTATATACATGCTTCAGCCATTTGTGGGAGTCGTTCCCATTCTTGACGATATCAAAGAAGGTTTTCTGCAGTTTCAGCGTGATCGGTCCCGGTTTGCCGTCGGCGACGAGCTGCTTGTCCACCGACCGGATGGGAGTGATCTCAGCAGCGGTACCGGTGAAAAACAACTCGTCGGCAACATACACGAATTCTCGCGGCAGGTTGGTAGTCACCACTTTGAGTCCGGCCTCTTCGGCGAGCTGCATAACCGATTCGCGGGTCACACCCGGCAGAAGCGACGATGACAACTGCGGCGTGTAGATGATACCGTCCCTGATTGCGAAGAGGTTCTCGCCCGAGCCCTCGCTCAGGTTGCCATGCACATCAAGCGCAATTGCCTCGTGGAAGCCGGCCTGGATCGCCTCCATCTTCATAAGCTGAGAGAGGATGTAGTTCCCCCCCGCCTTCGCCATTTGAGGAAGCGTGTTCGGCGCGGGCCGTGCCCAGGTGGAAATGCAGACATCGATTCCATTCTGAAGCGCCTCGGGTCCAAGGTAGCTGCCCCACTCCCACACCGCAATCGTCACGTCGACCGGACAGTTCAACGGATTGACCCCCACGTCACCGTACCCTCGGTACACAATAGGACGGATGTAGCAGGCCTGCATTTTGTTAATGCGGATTGTTTCCAGGATAGCCTGTTCAATCTGAGCTTCGGTGAAGGGGATCTTTGTCCGGTAGATCTTGGTGGAGTCAAACAGCCGGCGGATATGACGGTCGAGACGGAAGATGGCGGATCCCGTTGCCGTCTTGTAACACCGTATACCTTCGAACCAACTTGATCCATAGTGGATGACATGAGAGAGGATATGGATGTTCGCGTCGTCCCAATTGATGAACTTCCCGTTCATCCATATTTTGTCGACTTTCTTTACGGCCATTATTCACCTCGCGTGCGTGGTGGGGTTTATTCAACGTTGGATATTGTACAGCGTGTTGCATTGCAACAGTCTAGAACGTCAACTGATACACCCGGTAGCGTTTGTCGATCGTTCCCTGCATAAGCTCGGCGCCGCGGTTCATCATCACATTGTCTTCATTCACCCAGCTTGCTTCTCCGTGCGGGTAGCCGCTTGCGACGCAACGGCGGCCGGTCTCATAGAAAAGTGCCGCCCCAATACCGGTGTTGGCGTACTCAGGGAGAACACCGAGGATGATGATCCGCACTCTGTCAATCTTCTTCTTGAAGAGAAGCATGCGGAGTAATGCAGGTAGTAACCAGCCCCGCTTGTTGTACACCATGATCCGGTTGATATCCGGGATCGTCATCCCGAATCCCACCGGCTTCCCTTTGGACTCCGCAATGATGACAAGCCGCGGGTCGACGATCATCTTCAGGTCCTTTGCGACGTAGTTGAATTCCTCTTCCGTCATCGGCACTTCCCCCCAGTTCTTCGACCAGCCCCGGGAATAGAGATCCCGAACGACCTTCACCTCTTCATTATAACGCGACATGTCAAGCGGACGGATCTTGAGGCTCTCCCTTCTGCTCACCACATCAGCAATGCGCGTGAACTTCTCGTTGAAGACCTTGTCTTTGTGAATGTAGTAGGCAAAGAGGTCCTGTGCCTTTTGGAATCCATAGTTCTCAACAAGCTTTTGATAGTAGTCGGGATTGTACGCCATCAGGACTGCCGGAAGTCGGTCGAACCCTTCGATGAGCAGTCCATACTCGTCATTCACCGAGGGGCTGGCCGGTCCTCGCATGGCTGTTACTCCACGTGCTTCAAGCCACCCACGCGTCGCATCGAACAGCGCGTTGGCAATCGCCTGATCATTCGCCGACTCAAAGAATCCGAAGAAGCCGATGTTCTCATCGTGCTCCTTGTTATGGTTATCGTTGACGACCGCACCAATTCTCCCCACCACTTCACCATTCCGTTCCGCCAGAAACAACTCCATCGCTGCATGCTTGTAGAACGGGTTTCCCTTCCGGTCGATCAGCTTACGGCGATCCATAAGGAGCGGCGGCACCCAATACGGATTCCCTTTATAGAACTTCCACTGACATTTGATGAAGGTCCTTTCATCCTTCTTCGTACGAACCGGACGGACTGTAACAGAGCTCATGAAATCATTTGTCGTGAATTGGGGGAGAACGATGTGCCGGCTGCCTTGGGTGTACTCAGAGGATATGGAAAACTCCGGGGCATTGCCGTCACTGAAGGAACAGGTGAAGAACGTGCAACGGAAGACTAGTGGATGATGCCCATCTTCTCGCCAATGGTGCCGAACGTGTCGAGAATGGTGTTGAGGTGCCGGTCCTCGTGGGTGGCCATGTAGCTGGTCCGGAGCATCTGCATCCCGTTCGGGACACCGGGACTGATGAATGCGTTGACGAACACGCCCGCATCGAACAGGGCTCGCCAGAATCTGAACGTGTTGAGGTCGTCACCAATAATGACAGGAACAATGGCCGTCTGACCGTCTATCACATTGAAGCCCATGGCCTTGAATCCTTTTCGCATCTTGTCTGCGTTGGCAATAAGCCGGTTGATGAGTCCGGGTTCCTTCTCAAGGATATCCAGCGCCGCAATGGCGGAGGCAACGGACGCGGCCGTCGGACTGGCACTGAAGATCAGGGCCGGTGCTGTATGCTTGAGGTAGTTGATAACGGCACGTTCTCCAACAACGAAGCCACCGAGGGAAGCAAACGTTTTGCTGAACGTCCCCATGGTCAGATCCACATCGTTCTCCAGGCCGAAGTGGCTCGCGGTGCCACGGCCGCCCTTGCCAATCACGCCGGTCGAATGGGCATCATCAATCAGGATACGTGCATTGTACTTCTTCGCAACGGCAACAAGATTCGGGAGATCCACAATCGTCCCCGTCGTGCTGAAAACACCGTCGGACACGACGAGCTTGGGAACCTCGAGCGGAAGCTTTGCAATCACGCGCTCCAAATCCTTCATATCGTTATGCTTGAAACGGACAAAGTCTGCAAACGCGCCTTTCGCCATCAGGTTGCCGGCAACGATGCATGCGTGGTTATCACGATCCGAAACGACATACTCCCCTTTTTGCACGAGGGTCGGGATGATGCCTTGCGCGGTCTGGTAGCCCGTACTATAGAGAAGACAGGCTTCTTTGTTGAAGAAGGCAGCAAGGCGTTCTTCCAGGTCGATGTGAAGCTTCAGTGTTCCGGTAAGATAGCGGGACCCGGAGCAACCAGTCCCGTACTTTTCAATGGCCTTGATGGCGGCGGCCTTGACGCGCGGATCGGCAGTGAGCCCGAGGTAGTTGTTCGATCCGGCCATGATGATCTTCCGGCCTTCGATCATCACCACCGGTCCTTCATTCTCTTCGATCGGTCTGAAATACGGGTAGTAGCCTTGCGCCTTAATCTCGTCTGCACGGGTGAAGGTACGGCACTTCTCAAACAAGTCTGTAGTCTTTTTGCGGGGTTCAGTCACCGTGTGCTGCCTCTCAATTCGCTCATCTGGGTAAATTGCAGGATCGCTTCTGGCGTCTCTCATTCCCATACTCCTTCGCGCGGCGCAGAATTGGCTCCGTTGCTTCTGAAATGCGTTTTCAATATACTTGAACGTGCCTCAAAAGTCAATCAGATTTCGCTCACCAGTATCCCCCATCCACCTGTGAATGCACTCGTTACCGGAAGTACCGGCTTCATTGGGAGTCACCTCGTTGATCTTTTGCTCAAAAGGAACTATACCGTTCGTTGTCTTGTCCGCCGCTCCAGTGATATGCGCTGGCTGCAGGGATTGCCGGTGGAGTTCGTGTACGGCGACCTCTTCGACCACGACGCTCTTCGGAATGCAGTGAGTAGTGTGGACTATGTCTATCACTCCGCTGGCGTGACAAAGGCAAAGAGGAAGGAAGACTACTACCGGGGCAATGCCACTGGCACACGAAACATCCTTGATGCGGTGCTTACCTACAACCCGGGACTCAAACGGTTCATCCAGATCAGCAGCCAGGCGGCAGTTGGCCCGAGCGAAACGAAAACTCCTATCACTGAAGATGTAACACCTCACCCCCTGACGACCTACGGCAAGAGCAAGTGGAAAGCCGAGCAGGAGTGTCTTGCTGCTTCGACAAAAATCGCCGTGACCATCTGCCGACCACCCGCGGTGTACGGACCGAGGGACAAGGACGTGTTCGAGTTTTTCAACACGATGAGCAAAGGGTTGCAGCCGATGGTGGGATTCAGCGAGAAATACGTCAGCCTCATCCATGTCAGCGATTTGGTACGGGGTTTTGTCCTTGCAGGCGAGAGCGAGAAGGGGGCGGGCCAGATTTATTTTATCGCAAGCAAGGATGTGTACGGCTGGAAAGAGATCGGAGAAGTCACCCGGGCGGTCATGAAGAAGAACGCTCTCCGGCTCCGGATACCGGAGTTTGGCATCTACACCATCGCCGCGTTCGCCGAGTTCCTTTCCCTCTTCAGTCCAAAGCCGGCGCTGATCAACTTCGAGAAAGCCCGTGACATGGTACAGGACTATTGGACGTGTGATTCGTCGAAAGCGAAGAGCGACTTCGGGTACGTGCAACAGATCTCACTTGAAGCGGGGATCCAGGACACTGTGTCCTGGTACAAAGCACACAAATGGCTAAAACAGTAATGAGAATAAGACGACACCACTGAAGTATTGTTCCCCCTCCTTCATGACCGTTTTGCCTGAAGAGAGGCGGAGCCGGAGAAATAGACCCAACTCCCCGCAGGTTTTTTACCTCCGCACAACTTTGAACGCGATGTGGCCGTTTCCCGTTGCCATGAACGTCCGCAACCAGATCGGCAGCATCATTTCCATCCCCCGTGCGGTCGTAATGTCGCCAAGATCAATGATGTCCTTCCATCCAAAGTCGTTGAGTAACTTGTTCACCTGAGCTTTTGCATTTGCATCGTTGCCACTGACAAACATCGTGGGGTCACCCCCCGATTTTCCGGTCGGATCGACCATCACTTCACAGTTGACGATGTTCAACGTCTTGACCACATGGGCATCGGCAAGCGCCTTCTGCACCTCTTCACCAAGTGAGTCGGTATTGCTGATGAAGAGAGACGGCGGCATCCCCTTTGAGAAATCGAGCGGGTTGCTGATGTCCACAACCGTTTTCCCCTTAAAGTTCGGCGGACCCGCCTGCTTCACGATCTCAACGGTAAATTCACCCTTGGTGCAGAGAAGCACGACATCACCAAATTTCGCCGCGTCCGCAAACGTTCCTTGCGAGGCCGACCTTCCGTTTTTCATCACCCACGCAGCCGCCTTTTCATTGGTAGCTGTTCGCGAGCCCATCATTACTTGATTACCGAGCTGTACAAGTCTGGTGCCGACAGTTTCGCCGACCACGCCGGTGCCGAGTATTCCGATCTTCATAAGAGATCTCCTTTTTGAAAGGGTTGAGAATTGAGATGGGACGCTGATTAGGCTGGTTCACACATTCCTCTGTACAAAGAAAACCTTATGAAAGTTCCCGTTCATGTCCCGGATCGCGGGATGAGACAGAAAAGCAACACACCAACGCGAGTGCACTCCGGTGGATTCTACGCTGGAAGCGCGGAAAAACGCGCTCCACAGAGTCCTCTCACACTTGAATCCTCAAATGGGCTGATGTATATTCAGGACGCTATCCAAGGAGGTAGCCACGCCTGGACACCCCACAGGCTAACCGATCATCGCACCCGACTCCACGGAGAACAGCATGCCGAACCTTCTCAAAGAAACTGCCGAACGGGCAATTGCATACCTTGAAACGATCAACACCCGGTCGGTCAGGCCTACTCCCGATGCTGTTTCACGGTTGGCGTTATTCAACGAGCCACTCCCCACCGGCACAGGGTCGCCCGAGGAAACGATGGCTGTGCTCGATGCGATCGGTTCCCCCGCCACGATGGGAATTGCAGGAAGAAGGTTCTTCGGATTCGTTATTGGAGGGTCCCTCCCCGTCACGGTTGCAGCCAACTGGCTTGCCACAGCGTGGGACCAAAACGCCGGCCTGTACAACATCACCCCCGGAGCCGCTCATCTCGAGCAGGTCGCATTAGGGTGGTTGGTTGATCTTCTTCAACTTCCTGCAGGGAGCGCCGGCGCTTTCGTGACCGGAGCAACCGTGGCAAACTTCACATCACTCGCAGCGGCCCGGCATGCAGTCCTCGCAAAAGCCGGATGGAACGTGGAAGCACGTGGACTCTTCAGTGCACCGGAAATCACCGTCTTGGTTGGTGAAGAAGCACACCCGACCCTCATCAAATCGCTTGGACTTCTCGGCCTTGGACGAACCCGAGTTACTCGGGTACCCGTGGACAATCAGGGACGGATACGGGCGGACAAACTCCCCCGGCTTTCTGGACCGGCAATAGTGTGCACCCAGGCAGGTAACGTAAACACCGGCGCCGTGGACCCGATCAGAGAGATCATCGCACACGCGCATGAGAGTGGCGCGTGGGTCCATGTGGACGGGGCGTTCGGCTTGTGGGCTGCGGCAGCGCCGTCCCACAGGCACCTGGTGCAAGGCATTACCGACGCTGATTCGTGGGCAACCGACGCACACAAATGGCTCAACGTCCCCTACGACTGCGGGCTGGCATTTGTGCGGGATCCCGACGCGTTGAAAGCAGCCATGGCAATTGCTGCCGAGTATCTCCCCACGGAAAGCGAGCACAGGAATCCCTCCGACTTCACACCAGAGCTTTCGCGTCGTGCTCGTGGCGTTGAAGTGTGGGCGGCGCTTCGGACATTAGGCAAAGGGGGCGTTGCAGACTTGATCGAACGGACGTGCCGCCATGCGCGTCGCTTCGCAGAAGGGCTTACTGCAGCCGGGTACACCGTGTTGAACGATGTTGTCCTCAACCAGGTCCTCATTTCGTTTGGCGATGCGGAGACCACAAACAAGATTATTGCGGAGATACAATCCGAAGGAACATGTTGGTGCGGCGGGACCGTCTGGCAGGGGAAG
>DASRUE010000156.1:0-23693 GCA_035687895.1 Bacteroidota bacterium
AGGAGAAGCGGCTCCTCCAGCGAAGGTTGAGGCAAAACCCGCTGCCAAGGAAGAGAAGAAAAAGTAACACGCCTTCATTTGCACAGTGGCCGCCCTTCTTGTTGTTGGCCTGGGAAATCCGGGCTCAGAGTATGAGCAGACCCGCCACAATGTTGGCTTCCTTGTCGTCGATGCGCTGTGCAAGAGACTCCAGTGGCAATTGAGACCAGGCAAGGGTAACCACGTAGAGGCGGCCGGCCACGTGGAAGGCAAGAAGCTCCTTCTCATCAAGCCCATGACGTACATGAACAACAGTGGGCAGGCAGTTAGAGATTTGGTGGAGGAGGCGGGGGTGCTTTTGAACAAGGTTCTGGTTGTGTATGACGATCTCGCGCTTCCGCTTGGCACGCTCCGGGTTCGCAGTAAAGGGAGCGATGGCGGACACAATGGGGTATATTCAATCGTTTATCATCTTAACTCGAACGGGTTTCCCCGCATCCGGTGCGGCATCAGAAAAGAAGTGATGCCAACGAAGCATGAGATGGCCGGATTCGTCCTCTCGCCTTTCGACAGGGAAGAACGACCGGTCGTGGCAGACATGATCGCAAGGGCAGCCGATGCCGTCCTTGAGTTCGTCGCATCGGGCATTGCCCGGACAATGAATAAGTATAACACCTGAGGAACCAGTTCCTCGTAGATTGTAACATCGCAACACCGGTACCTTTCAAAGTTTCAGACACACCGAAAGGCACCCTGCTCTTCAATTCATCGCCAGATGATTATTGAAGGGTCACTCTAATTCACTATTAGAAGTCCAAAGGGAGATGAAATAATGGACACAGCAAAACTCGCATACGAAACGACCGTTATCATCAACGCGTCCCTCGATGACGCGCAGGTGGACGGCGTGATCGGCCGCATTCAAGACACCATCACCAAGAACGGCGGAACAATCAACGCTCTCAACAAGTGGGGGCGCAAGCGGTTGGCCTACACGATCAACAAGAAGACCAACGGGTTCTACGTGAACATCGAGTTCAACGCCCCGGGAACGCTTCTGGCCCTGCTTGAACGATCCTACCACCTCGACGAAATGATTCTCCGCCATCTGACGATCAAGCTCGACACTAAAGCTTTGATAGCCAAAGCGGCCGCACTTGCGGCACTGGCTGCGCAGCCGGAAGCTGCCCCGGCTCCGGCCGTCCCAGCCCGTGAGCCTCTTTTCACCGAGGCAGCCAAACCAACAAAAAGCTAACGACGCAGACTGTCTGACCCATCGATCTGGATAAGGAGAACAACCACAGTGTTTAATGGACCACGCAAACCTCGACGAGAAAAAGAGAACCAGATGCCGCGTAAGAAGCGGACGTGCAGGTTCTGTGACGCAAAAGAGAGCTACATCGATTACAAAGACGAGAAACGCTTGCAGCGGTTCGTGACAGAACAGGGAAAGATCATCCCGAAGCGAATTACTGGCACCTGTGCAAAGCACCAGCGACAGCTCGTTCACGCTATCAAGCGAGCACGGCACCTTGCCTTGTTACCGTTCGTCTCGGACGCGATCCGATAGAAAAGGAGAAACAATGAAAGTCATCTTGCGTAAAGAGCACGAAAAACTCGGGCAGATCGGTTCGGTCGTTGACGTGAAGGACGGTTATGCCCGGAACTTCCTTATACCGAAGGGACTTGCCTACCCTGCCACCGACGGAAGTGTTCGCGCGTTGGAGGAGGAAAAGAAACAGGCTGGTCAGCGTGTTGCCAAGGAGCTTAAAGGAAGCGAGAAGCTGGCATCTGATCTGGAGAAGGTTTCCATCACCCTCCAGATGAAGGTTGGTGAAGAAGAAAAACTCTTTGGCTCGGTGACGTCTCAGATGATTGCCGATTCGCTCAGGGAAAAAGGATTCGAGATCGATAAGCGCATCATTGACCTTGAAGAGCCCATCAAGGCGCTCGGCATTTACAGCGTACCGGTCAAGCTCCATCCCAGCGTGACTGCCAAGGTCAAAGTCTGGGTGGTGCGAGAGTAACGCCAGCCAATCCCGTCCGGCACCAAAAGGACGGGATTCGTGTTTCAAGTGCAGAGTGGTTTGCTTGACTTTCGGAGGCAAACCGCCTATTTTGCTTTTAGTGAAATGCCTTCAGGCAGGTGGCCGTCAGCCATCTTTTTTTCTCCGCTGCTTCAGGCCTTCCCGTCTGCTTGGATTCCCAAATTCATTAAGAGGATTGACGTACAATGACAAAAAGCGTTAAGACACTCGAGGATGTCACCATTCGATTTGCCGGTGATTCGGGTGATGGTATGCAGTTGACCGGCACGCAATTCACCAACACGGCTGCCGTCCTCGGGAACGACCTGAGCACTCTTCCCGATTATCCTGCCGAAATCCGAGCCCCTGCGGGGACCACGTATGGCGTCAGTGGATTCCAAATCCGGTTCGGGAGTCTCGATATCCTCACCCCCGGCGATACATGCGATGTGCTTGTTGCCATGAACCCCGCGGCACTTGTCACCAATGTGAAGATGCTGCGCGACGGCGGGACCATCATCGTCAACGAGGATGCCTTCAGCGAGAAGAATTTCAAGCTCGGTGGTATCACTGCAAATCCACTGGAGGATGGGTCGCTCGCCCGCTTCCAGGTGTTCCGGGTACCGATCAACAAAATGACGTCCAACGCGATGGCGGACATGAACCTCTCGACGAAGTTCGTGGACAAGACCAAGAACTTCTTCGCGCTCGGGCTGATGTACTGGATGTATAACCGCCCGCTGGACCAGTCCATTAAATTTATCGAAGAGAAGTTCGGAAAAGACCCCAAAGTCGCCGAGGCAAACCTACGCGCATTGAAAGCCGGGTTCAACTACGGCGATACCGTCGAGATATTCACAACGAGGTTCGAGGTCAGGCCCGCGAAGCTGCCTCCAGGGAAGTATCGGAACATCATGGGGAACACGGCAACGGCGATCGGGCTTGTGGCGGCCGCGAAGAAAGCCGGCCTGCACCTGTTCCTCGGGAGTTACCCCATCACCCCGGCCAGCGATATCTTGCACGAGCTTGCCAAGCTGAAAGAGTACGACGTAAAGACCTTCCAGGCCGAGGATGAGATTGCGGCCATCTGCTCCGCCATCGGTGCATCATACGCTGGGGCATTGGGCGTCACAACCACGAGTGGCCCCGGGATGGCACTCAAGACCGAAGCGATGGGGCTTGCCCTCATGCTTGAGCTTCCGCTCGTCATCGTCGACGTTCAGCGAGGCGGGCCAAGCACCGGGCTGCCCACCAAGACAGAACAGGCAGATTTGTTGCAGGCCGTACAGGGCAGAAACGGTGAGGCACCGCTCTGCGTTCTCGCAGCATCAACCCCATCGGATTGTTTCAGTGCAGCGTACGAAGCGGCAAGGATTGCCGTGAAGTTCATGACGCCCGTGATCTGTTTGACGGATGGCTATGTTGCCAACGGTGCAGAGCCATGGATCATACCCAAGGCGGAGGAACTTCCACCGATTCCCGTGAAGTTCGCCAAAGACCCAGCGTCATTTCAACCATACGCACGCGACGAGCGGACGTTGTCACGACCGTGGGCCATTCCGGGGACACCCGGCCTTGAACATCGCATCGGCGGCCTGGAGAAGGAGCATATCACCGGCAACATCAGCTACGATCCTGACAACCACGATTTCATGATCAAAATGCGTGCAGCAAAAATCGAAAGGATCGCGGACGATATCCCTCTGCAGGAAATCGAAGGAGACAAGGAAGGCGACCTGCTTGTGATTGGCTGGGGAAGCACGTATGGCTCGATCAAGAGCGCGGTGACCGCGGCGCGGGCAAAGGGACAATCCGTTTCACACGTCCAGATAAAATACTTGAACCCATTCCCACGCAACCTCGGCGAGATACTCTACAAATTCAAGAACATTCTCGTCCCGGAAATCAACAATGGCCAGTTGATCAAGCTGTTGCGCGCCAAATACCTCGTACCGGCAGTCGGGTTCAACGTGATTAAGGGACTCCCGCTCCGTTCAGAAGAAATAGAACAGAAGATTGATTCCATTCTAGGAGGCAACAATGCCTGAGACACTCGAGAAACAACCGACTGTTTCGGTGAAGCTGACAATCAAGGATTTTCAGTCGGACCAGGATGTGCGGTGGTGTCCGGGCTGCGGTGACTACTCCATCCTTGCCCAGGTGCAGCGCGTGCTGCCGGAGTTTACTCACAAGAAAGAGAATTATGTGATGATCTCCGGAATTGGCTGCTCAAGCCGGTTCCCTTACTACATGGATACTTTTGGCATCCACGGTATTCATGGACGTGCACCAGCCATCGCCTCAGGCGTGAAAATCGCCAATCCAGACCTGCAGGTTTGGGTGGCAACCGGCGACGGCGACGGCCTGAGCATCGGCGGCAACCACATGATCCACATGCTTCGCAGGAATCTGAACATCAAGGTGTTGATGTTCAACAACCAGATTTATGGCCTCACCAAGGGACAATTCTCCCCCACTTCGCTTCTGGGGCAGGTAACAAAATCAACGCCGTATGGAGTGATCGACAACCCATTCATCCCCGTTTCGCTCGCGCTTGGTTCAGGCGCAACATTGGTTGCACGAACCATGGATCGGGATCCCAAGCACCTCCAGGAAATGGTTCGAAGGGCGGAACACCATAAAGGAACTGCCTTCGTGGAGATCTATCAGAACTGTAACGTTTTCAACGACGGCGCGTTCTTTGCATTCACGGAGAAGGACGCACGGGACGACACCGTGGTTTACCTCGAGCATCGCAAGCCGTTGGTCTTTGGCAAGCAGAAGGAGAAAGGAATCAGGCTGAACGGTTTTACTCCCGAAGTGGTCAACACCACCGAAGGAAAACATTCCGTCAGCGATCTCCTTGTCCACAACGAGAACGATTCCACTCTCGCATTCATACTTGCCAACATGATTCACAACCCGGAGCTGCCTCGCGCCATGGGCGTCTTTCTTGCCACCGACCGGGTGGTCTACGAAGAGCAGACACAGAACCAGATCGCTCGGGCAAAAGCAAAGAAAGGCGAGGGAGATTTGCAGAAGCTGTTGGATGGAGACGAGACGTGGGTAATACAATAGCATCTTGAATCCATTTCCGGCGCCCTGGCTGGAACTCAGACCACCACATTGAAAATCAGAAACCTCCACATGTGTGGGGGTTTCTGCGTTTTCGGACGTGACTTCATTCAACCGGAGGAACATCTGAAATGGCAAAGACACTGGTTATTGCCCTCACTCTGTTCATCATTGCCAGAGCCGAGGCACAGGGACTCTATCCCCTTCACGCAGGAAACCTCTGGCAATACTCCGTGTGGCCAAATTCTTACGTAAGCACAATGGTCATCGGTGATACCATCCTGTCAAACGGAAAAACGTACGTGATCCTCTCGGGCGGTTTTGGCGGATTGCTTAGACAAGAAGAAACACGGGTCTTTCAGTGGTCCGACTATGCGAACGCCGAACGGGTGATCTATGACTTCGCGGGAAGGACTGGCGATACTGTCGCAACGGCTGCGCGCCTCGGCGATACTGTGGACGTCATCGTGCTTGACTACGGCATGGCTGACATGTTCGGCAGAACCCTCAACACCTGGCGGTTCCTCGAGCAGTCACGACACACTAGCATGTACATTCTGAGGACGGTCGTCGATAGCATTGGCGTGAGTACTGTGCAAGCTGAGGTTGGTGATTTCTTTGGTTTGCGCGGTGCGATTATTGACGGGGTTCAATACGGCATTATCAACAAAATACATGAGGCAAACCATCAGATTCCCGGTGAGTTTGTTCTCTATCAGAATTACCCCAACCCCTTCAATCCAACAACAACTATTGAATTCCAATTGCCTCATTCGGCATTCGTCTCACTCATTGTCTTCAACGTGCTTGGCCGCGAAGTGACAAGACTCCTTGCTGCCGACCTTGAGGCCGGCACCCACAGAGTTCTCCTTAAAGCCGGAGACTTTGCGAGCGGAGTCTATTATTATCGCCTCACAGCAGGACACTTTGTGGATACAAAGAGGTTCATTCTTTTGAGATAGACACTTCATATTTGCTCCGCACAAGGTGTTTCAGCCTCCCTTTTTTGTTCTCCATCAAATCACTATATTGGTGTCAGTTCAATCAGACACTCAGAACGTGAATGGAATCAGCAATAGAAGCGGTTCTTCCGCTGTTCAAGCAGTATGGAAAATTCGTTCTTACCACGCACGTCAACCCGGATGGGGACGGTTTGGGTTCGGAAATGGCTCTCGCCGAATGGCTGCTGGGCCATGGCAGAGAGGTCAGTATCATCAACTACAGCGAGACACCACGGGTCTACCGCTTTCTTGATCCCGACAAACGCATCCTGAAGTTCGATGAGGCCCGTGATGCATCCGCCATCGCCCGCGCCGATGTCATCGTCGTGATGGATACCAACCATCCCGACCGGCTCCGGACGATGGAGCCGCATGTCATGAAAAGCACGGCCATCAGAATCTGTATCGACCATCATCTCGACCCTGCCCCGTTTGCCCAGCACTACGTGATCGATGCGGAGGCAACCTCCACAGGCGAGATCCTGTACCGGCTACTCGTGCAACTGAACGGTCCGTCGCTCCCGCCTTCCGTTGCCCGGGGACTCTACTCTGCAATCATGACGGACACTGGTTCCTTCAGGTACCCGCGCGTCGATCCTGAGATCTTTCACATCTGCGCACACCTGATTGAGTGCGGTGCCGATCCTGTAGACATTTACCAGCATGTTTACGAGCAGTGGTCCGCAGGCAGGATCAAGCTCCTGGGCGCGACGCTCGAAAGCCTGGAGACTCTCTACGACGGTAGACTTGCCCACATTGCGATTACACAGGAAATGCTCAGGCGAACCGGCACCAAGGAGGAGGATACTGACAATTTCACCACGTATCCGATGAGTGTTGAAGGTGTTGTTGCGGGCATTCTGTTCCTTGAGCTTCGAAACGGCGTCAAGATCAGCTTCCGCTCGAAGGGGGACATCCCCATAAACGAACTGGCAAAGGAATTCGGCGGGAATGGACACAAGAACGCAGCGGGTGCACGACTCTACGATGTGTCGCTCACCACCATCCGGCAACAGGTGTTGCAGACCGCGTACAAGTACCTCGATACGACGCTCTCCGTTCATGGAAAAACGCAACAAGCATAACACGTGACCACACATTCATGACGATCACTCTCAACACCAGACTTGGCACACTCCGCACCGCAAGAGCGGACGTTATCGCCTGCTTCCTTTGGGAAGACGTAACCGCCTTCAAGAGACAGATCAAAGAACTGAGAAAGACAGTTAGAGGAATCACCCCCGCTCTCGATGCAGCCACGTTCGCAGCAAAAGAACTGGAAACGCTTCTTCTGTACCCTGATAATCTGAAAGCGAAGAGGCTTCTTCTTGTCGGATTGGGAAAACAAAGCGCGATTACCCGGGAGAAACTCCGAAGAGCAGCCGCAGCAGCGACAAAAGCCACCCGCGCAGCGAAAGCAAAATCGTTGGCGCTCATGGCGCCCGAGATTAATCTTGATTCGAGTTCCGACATCAAGAACTGGGAAGTGGTTGGCACCGCGTTAGGCGAGGGAGCAATTCTCAGCCAGTATAGATTCGACAAGTACGTTACGCAAGAAAAGAAGAGCACCAACCTCACACAAGTTGTCGTCGTCTCCAGCCGCACCGCACAAGTGCGACAGATCGCGTCAGGGCTGAAGCTGGCAGAAATTGTCTGTGCTGGTACTGTCCTTGCCCGCGACCTCGAGAACGCGCCGGGAAACGAGATATATCCTGACTCACTCGCCAGGCGAACAGTGGCAGTTGGCAAAAAGGCGAAGTTCAAGGTCACCGTTCTGAAGGAAAGGGCAATCCGTCGACTGAGGATGGGAGGATTGCTGAGCGTTGCTCAAGGGAGCGACAATCCCCCACGGTTCATAGTCATGGAATACAACGCGGGCCGAAAGCGACTTCCCACCGTGGTATTTGTGGGCAAAGGCGTGACATTCGACTCGGGGGGCATCTCCATAAAGCCCGCGGCCAACATGGCGCAAATGAAGATGGACATGTCCGGCGCCGCAGCAGTCATCGGGACACTGCAGACTGTTGCCCGGCTCGCCCTTCCTTTCCATGTCGTCGGGCTCGTTCCGGCCACCGAGAATCTGCTGGGCGGCGGGGCGTTGAAACCGGGAGACATCATCACTCATTACAACGGCAAGACATCGGAGGTCGATAATACGGATGCCGAAGGGCGGCTGATTCTTGCCGACGCACTGTCGTATGCAGCGCACTACAAGCCGGATCTTGTCATCGATCTCGCCACACTCACCGGCGCATGCGTGGTTGCACTGGGACACTTCGCCACAGGCATGCTGGGAAACAACCAGGAGAAAATGGATGAGTTGAAAGCCGCGGGAGAGAGGACGTATGAGCGGGTATGGCAACTCCCGATGTTCGAAGAGTACGACAAGCTGATCAAGAGTGACATCGCAGACGTCAAGAACGTCGGCGGACGTTGGGGTGGCGCCATTACAGCGGCGTTCTTCCTCAAGAAATTCATCGGCAAGTACAAGTGGGTCCATCTGGACATTGCAGGAACCGCCATCATGGAGGAATCGCTTGACTATATCCCGCGGGGTGGCTCCGGTGTTGGCGTTCGTCTGCTTGTGGACTTTCTCCGCCATTGGAACAACCGATAGTGCAACATAGTGAAGAGAATGAATTATTCATGAAGTGAGGAGGATTGATATGGGACGTGCAGTTGCGATGTTCGTGGGCGTGCTGCTGTTGATCGACAATGTGACTGGACAGCCTCGAATGGATCGGGAAGAAGATCCACAATTCATTTTTTTTGAGCCTGTCAATCTTGTCTCCACCGACCCGGCGGCATCACGGGTTGATATTCCGTATCGCATCAATGAAGGCTTCTTTATTCCCGTGCGGAATACGGACTCCTCGTTCCCCTCTGCTTTCAAGAGGCGGGGAGAAATCTTGATCGAACTGCTCGACTCGACGGGAACATCTGCGGCAAGGGATATTAGTCGATTCGAAGCCGGTGCAGAAAGTTCTGAAGAGACTCCCGAGCGATCACGCTGGTACCAGAACATCGTCTCCTTCAACGTCTCACCGGGGACGTACAAACTCATCATCGAGCTGGATGACCTTGAGTCTGAGCGAAAATTTCTGAGCGACAAAACAGCCGTCGTGGCGCGCGCATTCGGCTCTTCTTTCGAGGCTTCCACACCCGTATTCATCGAATGGCCGGCCACAGGGGCTGCATCCGAACGCATCGTCCTTCAGAACTGGGGCCGCGACTTGCAGTTCGGAAAAAGAGCAGCACTCTTTTTTGGATTGAATTCTGAAGAACAGGATGGCCAACCAGTCCGGGTCGAATACACAATCTCCGTCAAAGCACGCCCGGATGATCTCCCTGTACTGATCGTGTCGGACACCCTGGAAAATATCACCCGAATACCACACGCCAGCCTCTCACCTTTTCGATCAGACGAAATGGTCGGGTACGACATGGCAACAAGCGAAAGGGAACGATGCGAGGGCATCATAATGCCGATTGGTGCAGAGCGGTTCCCGTTGCGCACGTTCGTGTTCACCGCCACTATCATTCGGGGAAGCAAGAAAACTACCCTGACAAAGTTGTTCCGGACGGTCTGGCCGGAGATGCCTCTGTCACTGCGGGAGGTGGACTACGCACTGGAGTCCCTCCGCTATATTGTCACCGAACAACAGCGGGATTCGCTTCGCCGTGGAAGCGCCGATGAGCGCCGTGACCACCTGGAACAGTTCTGGCAGACGAAGGATAAGACGCCCGAGACTGCCTACAATGAAGTGCAGGCAGAGTACTATCGGCGTGTCGACCACGCGCGGCGGGCATTCGGCACGCTCCGCGAACCGGATGGATCCCTCACGGACAGGGGCCGCATCTTCATCCTCTTTGGCCAACCTGGAGCAATCAATCGCACACTCGATCCTTCGTCAGGATTCCAGGAAGAGTGGGTTTATGAAAACCTCAACAAGCGCTTTATCTTCGCAGACAAGGCGAAATCAGGTAACTACATCCTCGTCTCCTCACAAACACTATGAATAACACTCACGGGAAACCGATCATTGGCATCACCGTTGGCGACCCCAACGGCGTCGGACCTGAGGTTGTGCTCCATGCGCTTCGACATCGAACCGTCATGCGCAATTGCAGACCGATGCTGGTTGGCCCTGCGGGAGTATTCCAGTATTACTCACGAAAGCTTGGCATCCCCCTTCATGCCGTTCCCATTGTGGAGATACCCTCGTTTCCGAAATTCTCCGTCAAGACCGGAACGATAACTCGGGAAGCTGGAGAAATCGCATCACGTGCAATTGAGGCTGCAGTGGATCTCGCGCGTTCGGGGTTCATCGATGCAATCGTGACTGCTCCGGTTTCCAAGCAAGCATTGCATCGAGCGGGGTCGAGGTTTCCGGGGCAGACGGAGATGCTTCAACGACTCTGCCGAACCCGCCGGGTTGCCATGATGCTCGTCTCCCCCACCATGAGGGTAGGTCTTGTTACCATCCACACTCCCATCCGAAACGTAGCACGGCGCATTACCAGGGACTTGCTCCTTGAGCGCGTCCATGTGATCCACGAGGCATTGGTACAGGATTGGGCCATTCGCTCACCTCGACTTGCGGTACTTGGATTGAACCCCCATGCCGGGGAAGGCGGGGACATTGGTACTGAGGATCGGACGATTATTGCCCCTACCGTCAAACACCTGCGAAAGGGGGGAATGAAGATTGAAGGTCCATTTCCAGCTGATTCCTTCTTCGGGAGGTACACCGCCGGCCACTATGACGCAGTGATCGCAATGTACCATGACCAGGGACTGATCCCGCTGAAGATGTCATCATTCAATAATGGCGTCAACGTCACCGCAGGATTGCCAATTGTTCGGACATCACCGGACCATGGGACGGCATTCGACATTGCCGGCCGCGGGATCGCCAATCCAGGAAGCATGGTTGCTGCAATTGCACTCGCTGCACGTATCGCAAACAACCGGAGACGTCGATGGAGTTGAGTCCATGATCAGCCTCTCCAACGTAACCGTCGCCTACAACAACCATCCTGTCCTTGATGACGTCTCTCTTCAGATCAGGCCGGGAGAATTCCTTTTCCTCGTAGGACAGACAGGCTCGGGAAAGAGCACGCTCTTGCGGCTGATGTACATGGACATCCTTCCGGACAAAGGGGTCGTGACAGTCGGCAAGTACAGTTCCTCCAACATCGAGAAGAGCGAGAAGCCGCATCTACGAAGAACGCTTGGCATTGTTTTCCAGGATTTCCGTCTGCTGGATGATAGGGATGTGTTTGAGAATGTTGCGTTCACTCTCCACGTAACTGGCGAGAAATCAAGGGACATCAAAAAAAAGGTGCTGCACGCGCTCGCTGATGTGGGACTGAGCCATCAACGAAATAAGATGGCAAACGAGCTTTCCGGCGGGGAGCAGCAACGCGTGGTCATTGCACGGGCATTGGTCAACAATCCCCTTTTCCTTCTTGCCGACGAGCCAACGGGAAACCTCGACCCGGGGACATCCTTCGAGATCCTCCAGCTCCTCAAGAATATCAACACCCGCGGGACTGCAGTCGTTATGGCCACACACAACTATGACCTGGTCCGGAAGATGAACGAACGAATTGTGCAGGTGAAGGATGGGAAGGTGTTTGACGTGGAGATGAAGTAGCAGGAACTGCGGATTGCAGGATTTGAATCTGGGAATCCGGATGTTGATCTAGCCAGCCACCGCTTCAACCCGTTTTATTTCGGGCATTTCCTTCATGATCACTCTTTCAACGCCGGCGCGCAACGTCAGTTGCGACATTGGACAGATCAGGCAGGTGCCGATCCATTTCAGTTCGAGAATGCCGTCAGGACGAAAACGAACGTATTGAACATCTCCCCCATCTACCCGCAGGTACGGTCGGACCGAGTCCAGCGCTTTTTCAATCCTCTCTTCCATCTCCATGACAGTGTCCTTCTGCATCATTGCATCAACTGGATATCCACTGCCTCTGTCTGCGTTGCGTTGCGGATACTGATCTGCGCCGCCATGTTTCGCGCGATCGTGGCAATCATTTGTGCCTGGGGCTTGGAAGGATCTGATGCAATTGGCACGCCCCGATCACCGCTCACTCGAATGCTCGTATAGATCGGGATCTCTCCAAGAAAAGGAACACCCAACTCCTCGGCGGCTCTTCTTCCTCCTCCGTTATCGAAGATCTCTTCTCGCTGGCCGCAGTGCGTGCAGATGTAATAGCTCATGTTCTCGACAATTCCCAGGATCGGGACGTTCACCTTCTCGAACATCTTGAACCCCTTCCTCGCATCGGCAAGGGAGATGTCCTGAGGCGTCGTTACGATGACGGCCCCCGTCAGGGGGATCGTTTGGACTAATGTCAGTTGGATGTCTCCGGTTCCCGGCGGCAGGTCAAACACGAGATAGTCCAACTCCCCCCAGTCCACATCGGACATAAACTGCTTCACTGCGCCACTTGCCATCGGCCCACGCCAGATCACCGCCTGCATTGGATCGACCAGAAACCCAATGGACATGACCTTCACCCCCCAGTTCTCCATCGGCTGAAGGCGCTGGTTGCGCACTTGTGGGCGACCTGTAATTCCCATCATCAGTGGAATGCTTGGGCCATAAATATCCGCATCTACCAGACCTACTTTGGCCCCTTCCATGGCAAGGGACACCGCTAGATTCACCGCAACCGTCGACTTCCCCACACCCCCTTTGCCTGATGCCACGGCAATCGTGTTCTTCACTCCCGGCAACACCGATTCCTTCTGTTTATTCTCGTGTGGCCGAACATTCGAAGTCATCGTGATATCAATGCTCCCCACGCCTTGAATAGCAGCGCGGATCGCATTCACAGAGGCCGCCTTCAACTCTTCCCGCACCGGACATGCGGGCGTCGTCAGCTCGATGGCAAACGCCACGTCCTTTCCGGAGATCTTGACATCCTTGACAAAATTTAGCGCGACAATGTCCTTGTGAAGGTCTGGATCCTTCACAACCCGCAACGCGTTCAGGACGTTTTGTTCGGTCAGCTGATTCATAGATTTGTTCATCTGGATGATAATAAAACGTAAGAAGAACCCAAGAGAGAGTCAACGAACCTACGGCGCGTCACGCTATCACTTGCATCTTCTTTCCGACTTTCTCGAAAGCGGCCAGCGCTCTGTCCATGTCCTTCTTGCTGAGGGCAGCGGAAATCTGTGCCCGAAGCCGCGCTTCCCCTTTCGGAACAACCGGAAACCAGAGGCCTTTGATGTAGACTCCTGCCTTCAAGAGCGCGTTGCTCATGTCCTGTGCGAGCGCGGCTTCACCCAGCATGATCGGGACAATGGGGTGATCTCCTTCAAGGATCTTGAAGCCAAGCTTTACGATCTGCTTCCTGAAATACGCCGTGTTCTTGTGGAGTCGCTTGACAATGGACTTGTTCTTCATCAGAAGGTCGAATGCGGCGGTTGCACCGTAGACAATGGGGGGAGGAAGAGAGTTCGAAAAGATATACGTTCGGGATTTCTGCCGGAGATAAGAGATGAGGTCCTTCTTCCCGCTGATGTACCCTCCTGCAGCACCGCCGATCGCCTTGCCGAGGGTTCCGGTCAATACGTCAATCTGGCCATGTACTCCCTTGGCTTCCGCAGTGCCTCTTCCCCTCTTGCCGCACACTCCGACTGCGTGGGAGTCATCTACGAACAGGATCGCCTTGTACTTCTTCGCAACCTCCACAAGCTTGTCCAGAGGCGCAAGATCACCTTCCATGCTGAACACCCCATCGGTTGCAATGATCCGGAAGCGGTAGTCCTTATTCACGTCCTCGTCGAGCTGGCGAACCAGATTATCCACGTTCGCATGTGCATAGATTTTCCGATCGGCGGTTTCCGGTTTGCAGAGTCGTTGTCCGTCAATGATGCTGGCGTGATTCAGCCGGTCAGAATAGATGACATCCTTGTAGTTTTCGTATCCCAACTTTTCATTGGTAATGGAGGCGAAGAAGGCCTCGTTTGCCGCCCAGCAGGAAGAGAAGAGGATCGTATCTTCTGTGTCAAGGAACTTGGAGATTTTCTTTTCGAGCGCGAAATGAATGTCCTGTGTGCCGCAAATGAACCGGACGGATGCTACGCCATACCCGTATGACTTGATACCCCTGGCTGCAGCTTTCTTAACTGCGGGATGGTTGGAGAGGCCAACGTAGTTGTTAGATGCGAGCATGACCACCTTCTTCCCGTTCACACGGACGACGCCGTCCTGCGCACTCTCCAGAGGTACTTCGTACTTGAAGGTCTTTGTTTCTTCGAGCCTGTTCAGCTCCTGTTTGACAAGTTCCAACAGCTCAGCCATGGTGCATTCTCCTGTCGTGTGCAAGCGTGTTCATGCGGACGTGGACCGGACAAGTCTTACGGCGAACGACCCGTCCATGCCGTGACGATGCGGGAACGTCTCGACGAACCCCTCGGCGTCCACCAGATCGTTACTGACATATTGAGCGGCGTTGTCCACGCTGAATTGAGGATGGTTTTGCAAGAACTTCTTTACGACTTCCTGGTTTTCCTCCGGCTCGGTGGTACAGGTACTGTAAACGAGCACGCCCCCCGGCTTCACGAGACGGGCAGCGTTCGCGATCAAGTCATACTGCATCTTCGCGAGCTTAAGGAGGTCGCTGATGTCACGTTTCCACTTGATGTCCGGCTTCTTTGTCATCACACCAAGGCCTGAGCAGGGGGCATCCAACAGCACGCGATCTGCCAGCGCACTTTCAAGCGATGCCGCATCCGTTACCTGTAGCCTGACATTTCGGAGACCGAGACGCTCGCACGCAGCCTTGATGAAACTTAATTTCACTTCGTATTTATCGATGGCAATCACTTCCCCTTCGTTCTTCATCATTTCCGCGATGGCCGTGGTTTTGCCGCCGGGCGCAGCGCAAAGATCAAGCACGCGCTCACCGGGCTTCGCTCCGAGAAGGAGACAGGGAAGGGCAGCACTCTCGTCTTGGATGGTAAACATTCCGTTCCGGAACAGCTCCATCTGGCCGATCTTGGTGAGACCCCTCACCTTGACAAAGTAATCGATGTGACTCGATCCGGTGTATTCAATCTTTTGTTGGTCGAGCAACGAGAGGAAGTGCCCGGGATCAACCTTGAGTTTGTTGATCCGTAAGGAAAGCCCCGGGCGTTCGTTGCTCGCCATCAGAAGTTTCTGCGTCTCTTCAGCACCAAAGCGCCTCACCCACCTTTTTACCATCCAGTGCGGATGGGAAAACACCACAGACAGGTACTGCACCGGGTCTTCCTTCGGATCCGGATAACGGATCCCCTCGATGTTCCTGATGACGTTGCGCAGGACAGCATTCACCAGCCCTGCAGGCTTGTCGCCACGAATCCGTTTGATGAACTCCACCCCTTCATTCACGGCGGCGGCGTGCGGGACACGGTTCAAGAAAAGAATCTGGTACAACGCAACACGAAGGGTATTCTTGAGATTGATTTCCGACTTGGCAAAGTTGCCATGCGAGAATCCGTTCAGCACCCAGTCCAGTTTGTTCTGCCACCGGAGGACGCCGTGCACAATCTCTGTCAAGAGTCCTTTGTCAAGATCGTTCAATTCCTGAGACCGGAGTTCCGCGTCAAGCACTTTGTCGAGATAGGAATCTGTCCGCTCGACGCGGTTCAGAATCTTAACCGCTGTTCCGCGTACACCGTAATAGAGGCTGCGCGGTTGTTCCTTCCGTTCCGGGAGAACCGGGTCAGGTGGTTTGGGCTCGATGGCCGGATCGCTCATGGTTGGTCATAGAAAAAACATGTTGAAACAGCTCACGATAAACCGGCGTCAGTTGAATGTTACGTCGCGCCATGACCGTGGTTGCCACGGCCAGCGCTTTGTCTAGATCATACGTGGTCATCTGGTCCGCCGAACCCCAGGTAAATGCGGGGACGAACTTTGGTGGGAGAGCCGTCCCATAGATGTTGGACGAAGGTCCGATCACGGTGCCAGTATCAAGCGTGGCGTTGATCCCCGTTTTCACGTGGTCACCCACTGTCAATCCTACAAACATCCTCCTAGAATCCACAGACTGTCCGTTTATGTAGACCTTAACCGTGCCGTATGTGTTCTTGAGGTCGCTCGACGACGTTCCCGCTCCGAGGTTAACCCAGGGGGCAACGTAAGAGTGTCCAATGAATCCATGATGCTGTTTGTTGGCATGGGAGTGGAACGTGGACTGTTCGACCTCCCCTCCGATCTTGCAAACAGGACCAATGCTGGTCTTTCCATGAATCTGGGCGCCGACTTTCACAGTGGCACCATCTCCAACATAGCACGGACCCCCGATTACTGCTTGCGCCTGGATGAGCACATCCGACCCTATGTAGATAGGGCCAAGGGTTGCGTCGAGAACAACGCCCGGACCTATAGTGCTCTTCCTATCGATGTAGATGAGCTTCTTTTCCTCCAAGATGGCGCTCCGGTGAATGTCTCCTCTCCTCACCACCTTATTATTGGCGAGAGCATGGAAATCATTGGAAATTTCCGTGTCATTGGCGTAGACAAGATCCCACGGATAGCGTACCAGCACGGCGTCTACTTCAACATGTGGGAGGCCTGTCAATGCCGAGAGATCCAGCGCGTCTTTGTGGAGTTCTGATTTCGACCTTGCAAGGTTGGAACCGCTCAGGAGCGCACCCACAACCTCTCCTGAGGACATGAATAATACATCCCGCTTCTCTTTCTTGAGCACCTTGGCAAGCCCCTTAGTCATGATGCACCGACCGTTCAGAAAAAGACATGACTCGGCGGAAATTTCGTTGATGCCGTTCTTGGGACTTACCTCTCTGAGATACGCGGAAAGGTATGAGCGGACGTACAGCGTCACCGCCGTGGGAGCCAGATGTCTGAGTGCCTTTTCACGGAGTGTAAGGATGCCGCAGCGGAGATCATACACCGGACGGAAGTAGATCAGAGGGAAAAAATTGCTGGCAACAAGATCTTCATACAGACAAAGGTGCATGCGGCGCTCAGAAACCATGAGGTGGTGATAACAAAACGTTCCGCCCGCAGGTCATTGACCCGACTTGTGGAGCGGAACGATTGATGCAAAAGCCAGGCAGGGCGTGAAACGTCAATAATGCTGCATCTATGCAGCCGGTTGGTCGGCCGCCTTCTTTCCATACCTCTTGTTGTAGCGTTCGACGCGCCCCGCCGAGTCGACAAGCTTCTGACGTCCTGTAAAAAACGGGTGGCAGTTAGAACAGATTTCCACTTTCAGGTCACCGATCGTGGATCGGGTTATAAAGGTGTTCCCACAAATGCAGGTAACTGTCGCTTTCTTGTAGTCCGGATGGATTCCCTCTCTCATTACCACTTCGTCCTTTCTCTAACAGCGTATATGGAGACAATGAAGTGATGCTAATATAGGGTTTTCAGCCAAGAGAAGCAACCAACCGATCACCGGGCTCCGGTTTTCCCCGAGCTTGCAATTCCATTTCAATATTGATAGATTGGGGAAAGTTCATTTTCGATTCGTGAAGGAGAACATTTCATGAAAAACCGGGTAAGGTTCGCAGCCATCATCGTTGCCGTCACCTTGGTGCAAAGCACGGCCTCGGCAGCGTCGAACACCATCTACAATTTTCTGAGAAACGATGTCAGTTCCCGTGCAGCAGCACTGGCTGGAAGCTTCGTCTCCATCACGGACGACCCCAATATACTTTTCTACAATCCCGCGGGACTCAGCACATTGCAGTCCCCGATGGGGTCGATAGGGTTTTTCAAACACCTGCTCGACATCAACTCGGGGTACATTTCCTACAGTCAACCGTATGAAAACCTCGGTTTCTTCGGGCTCGGCCTCCTTTACACCAACTACGGTTCCTTTGACGAGATTGACGAACTTGGGAACATAAACGGCACGTTCGGTGCAGGGGACTTTGCCCTGACCTTAGGGTATGCCAACCAGGTGGAAGAGAACCTCCACCTCGGGGTGAACATTAAGTACATCTTCTCCTCTATCGCAAGCTACAAATCCTCCGGCCTCGCGGCGGATGTCGGGTTCCTGTACACCATGCCCGATAGTCGTGTGACGGTTGGTGCAAGCATTCGTAACCTGGGGGCGCAGTTGAGTTCATATATCGACACGAAGGAGAACCTTCCGCTGGACGTTGTCATTGGCGGCTCTATCGTTCCCAAAGGCCTCCCTCTCCTCCTCAATGTCAATTTTCATAAGTTGAATGAGGATGTGAAGGAATTCGGGGACAGGTTCCGGGCGTTCTCTGTCGGCGGAGAGTTCACGCTCAGCACGGTCCTTCAACTCCGTGTCGGCTACAACAATGAACAACGGAGAGAGTTGAAAATCGGAACGACGGCGGGACTGGCCGGGTTCACCGGAGGACTTGGCCTTACTGTTGGTGAGTACAAAGTAGACTATGCCCTTTCCTCACTCGGGAAGATAGGCGAACTTCACCGGATCTCAATCGGGACCTCGTTCTAAATCAGAACAAGTGAACCAGAAAATCCAAACCCGTCCGGGCTCACCAGACGGGTTTTTTGTCTTTCATCCCGAAGGCACCTCAATGTGAGTGATGGGCATACGGGGTGAGCACCAATGTGCCTACGTAGAAGAGCAGCATCCCGCCAAAAACGAGAAGCGGAATTATCCGTTTCTTTGAGTGGTTGATCTCCGGTATAAGATCGCTGGCACCAACATATGTCGCGATCCCGGCGGAGAAAGCGAACGCCATACCTACCACCTGTTCGTTAATCCCTGTGAGAAGGAATACACTCAGAATCCCCAACATTGTGGCCACGCCGATGGCCCCGGAGGCAAGGAACGCCGTCTGCCGTCTGTGCTCCGCGGCGATCATCACAGAGGCGATTGTCAGCCCTTCTGGAATTTTGTGAAGAAAAACAGCGAAGAAAATAAGGAGGCCGAGGTAGAAGTCGAACTGCATGCCAACCGAAATGGCAAAGCCGTCAAAAAAGGCATGAATGAACAGCCCGGCAAAGGTCGAGATGCTCGCCGTTCGCGAGACCATCACTTCGTGATGTGTCTCTTCCCCGAAATGGAGATGCCCGACGATCGTGTGCTCGAAGAAATGCAGCACCGAGTACCCGAGCAGCATGTAGAGTGGCGCCTGGATACCAATGGAGCGTATCGCTTCAGGGATCAGTTCAATGAATACAAGTGCGAGGATGAACCCGGCGCTAAGCGCAAGAAGATATTCCTGAATTTTCCGCGGCCATTCCTTACGCAACACAACAAGGCCTCCGCCGAGAATTTCCGCGAGGGCTGCAATCAATCCGTAGATGATAATGGTCAATTGCATGGGCTACTGCATGAACGGTTTCTTCATGAATTCTTCTGCCTGTTTGTATGAATTGAGATACTCCTTCATGTCCAGCACCTTCTGATACTGTCGGACTGCAAGTTCTCTCTTGGACAGGACATCGTAAATCATCCCTATCTTGAGGTTTGTCATGACCATAAACCCAGAGGGTTCCCTGGTGTCGAGTTGTCTGCTTAACTCGTCGCAGCGGAAGAAATGACGGAGAGCGGAATCGTACTCCCTGATGTTCATGTCGCATAAACCTAGATAGTACACCGCTTCCCGCTCTGCCGCAGAATTGTAACCACGTTGGCTTTTGTACACCCGAGTGGCAATCTCTCCGAAAGTCTTCTGTACCATCGACCAGTTACTGAGGGAAACATACACCCTCCCGAGATATTTGTGAAATAAGATATTCCCCGGATACCGCTGGTGTAACCGTTCCGCGAGAGCAAGTGCTTTGGCGTAATCCTTTTCGTACGCGTAGTAGATCTGCATCAGGAAATAGGATGTTTCCACAGACGCGTACTTCCCCTTTTCCGCAGCAGCGGTCAATTGCTCAATGCCCTTCTTTCTATCCCCCGCAGGAAGGAACAGGAGCAACGGCTTGAGAAACGGATACTGGTTGGGAATTACCTCAGCATAGTAATTGTAAATCCCCGAGCCGAGCAGAACGTCGTAGTTTTCCGGGTCAAGCGTCGAGGCATCCTGCACAATGGGAAGAGCCTTGCGACCCGCGTTTGCTGCCCCGAGGTAGTCGTTTCGGTGGAACTTCAGCCGCCCCTGAAACCCAATTGACCCTCCCTTAAAAAAGAGAGCGTGCACATCATTCTCATTCTGTTCCAGCAACTCGTCGCACAGATCGATGACCACCTCGAGAGAGTCCATGAACCGGTCGTCGTATTCTTCGCTGTCCACATTAATGATGATCCTCCACCACTGCACCATCGCATGAAAGAAATGTCCGGCCGGGTCTCGCGGGCGGAGCCGGATCAGTTCGCCAAATTCCTGCTCGGCTTTTTCGAACTCCAGATTATAGACGAGGTCGATCCCCCGGCGGGTCTTGGCATCAATTTCCTGATCCGTGACGCCCTGTCCGCACAGGGAACCATGGACACCCCAGAGGAACGCAAGGAGAATTATCCAACGCCTCATGTCGTCGTTTCTCCGGACTTCTGCTGCCCGGGTAGTACAAGATCTTCCACGGAATCGAGGGTGATGATTCCCTCCGGCGCTTCGAGGAGCTTTGACTTTAAGATGTACCAGGTGCAGAGGATCAGTGCCAACGTCGCGAGAACACCTCCCTCCGGTCCGAATGCACCCCCGGTAATCCACTCGGGTCCGGACTGTGTCAGATGCACAATGGTCTTGTCGGCGAAGGCCGCACCGCTGGTGGGAAACCCGTAAATAGAGGTTTGCGTGAAGTTCCAACTGAAATGGAGTCCACACGGGAGCCAGAGACTCCGTGTCTTCAGATAGGCAAAAGAAAGCCATCCTGCCGCCAGCCCTACATTGATGATCCCGTAAGTGCTTGCGTTGGGATTATTCATATGAGCCGCGGCAAAGAGCACCGCCATGAGCACTGTTGCCGGGAGAAAAGTGATGGCCTGCATCATGGTCTGAAAGAGATAGCCCCGGAACAACACCTCCTCCAATACTGCCGCAATCAGAAAAAGGAATGCTGCAGAAACAATCATCCACAGAATATCCCATATTCCGAGGCCGCGCCATTCTATTACCGCGTGCCCGGTTCCGAATTCAACAAGGAAAATCCCGGTCATCATCAGGAATCCCAACAGCAGCCCCACGCCCACCTCCCGGAACGTGCCGGGATGAATCGAGAAGCCAATGGCTGCGAAGGGCTTCTTGTTGATATAGCGCGTCATGACGAATGATCCGAGGAGCGAGGTAAACAATGCCAGCAAAGTGACCAGGAACCTCGTTGCAATCTTGAAGATCACAAACGGGGCAGTGATCAGAAACCCGATGAACGATGTGATGAGGACAAAGAGCAGCAGTCTCCATCCGGCTCGGAGCTCGCCGTGGCGAGTAAGGAAGATGGTTGTGAATTGCATTACGAATACTTGGCAATGAATGGGAACTGCGGTACAACAAGGTCAGTGGTAGGTATTGCCAATAGCGAATAGGCTTGCCAGGTTTCTTAACCTTCGCGGGCGGTCGATCAGCCCTGCAAAAAGAAGGCCCGGTACACGTTGGAGCGAAATACGCACTTCAATGATTCTGTTGGGAAAAATTGACATCGGCCGGACATGCAGATGAATTCGGCAGTAATTCACTTCCTGCGGATCACCGATCGCCCGCGCATAGTAGATCGTGTTGTCAACTACAGCGATACTATCTTTGGTGAATGTCCCCGGGTCGGGGAACGAACCGATCGCAAAGTCCAGTGACGTCGCCGCATGCATGACCGTGGAGAACCGCGTCTGATTGAACGCGCCGAGAAACAGGCTGGCACTCCACATGGCAAGGGAATCCCTGATCTGTCCCCGCCCTCCATAGAAATACAAATCCATGCGCTGAACAACTGCCGGATCAGCGGGCTCGATGACCATGGCGGAAGGGTTCGTCGTCCTTGTGCCGACGTTGACACCTTCCTCGCGAGTGGATGTTGCAGTGTTGTTCTCGAAGACAACGATAGCCGAATCGAACCGCGCAGCCGGTGCCCAACGGATGAGTGCCGGATCGCTCAGTTGACCGGTCGTCCGAAGTGAATAGAGGGAGAAGAGTGTCTGCCCCTGACCGAGGGAGTCAATCGTCATGGAAAAAGAGATCTTGGGGACCGTGTCTGCCCTGCTTCCCCATTGAACAATGTATCCGCGAAAGGTGGAATCGCTGGATGCCGTTGCAGGCGACCAGTCGAGGCGGATGGTGGAACTGTTGATCGATGCCGCCTTCACGTTTTGCGGCGGCCCGAACGTGCCACCCGAGCCGGGACTCTCTATGTTGTCACCGCAACGCAAGGAGCACATGACGAGTATGACACCGATTGTTACACGGGGAGCGAAGTTCATTCTGGTTCCGTCCGCTTGTTAGCAAAAAGTCTGGACAAATATAACAAATGGGATTGGAAATTCAAAGGCGGGAAAAGTCCGAAAACAAGCGAGCGGCCACGCGTTTGCATAGCCGCCCGCAAGGCTGTTGGATCATTACTGCAGTTCGTTCTTCATTGCCGCATCTTTCAGGTCGTCGTTGGCAAAGACGGCAATCTCTACCCGTCGATTCAGTTTTTTCCCCTCAGGCGCGTCGTTACCCGCAACGGGCTGAGTCTCACCGTATCCCACGGTTGTGATCCGTGAGCCCACAACACCTTGCCCTTTGGCATGGCCCGCCACCGCCGCTGCACGCGCCTCCGAGAGCTTCTGGTTGAACTCATCCGATCCATCCGCATCGGTGTGGCCTTCGATCAGGATATTCGTGTCCTCATATTTGTTCAGGATCTTGGAGAGCTTCTCAATATTGGCCTTGGCCGCTGGCTGAAGGCTCGATTTGCCCGTCTCGAACAGAATACCAGAATCAAATGTAATCTTGATCCCCTCACCGATTCGTTCCACCTTTGCCCCTTCAATGTCATGCTGGATCTCTTCGGCCTGCTTGTCCATATACCGGCCGATCAACGCACCCGCTGTGCCGCCAACGGCGGCTCCGATGATGGCGCCCACGGCGGTATTTCCAGCTTGTTTGCCGATCACCGCACCAATAACCCCTCCCGCCGCTGCACCGATGGCACCACCCTTCACTGTGCTACTGGCGCTGCATCCCATCATAAGGAATGAGGCAATCAATACCAGGGCAATTCCAGACCGCATCGAGATAACCATGTCTTTCTCTCTCTATTGTGATGAAGGAAGTTAGTTAGTACAATTTCCGTTGTAAGTAGTCGCGCAACTGGGACACGTTTACACGCTCCTGCTGCATGGAATCCCTTTCCCGGACGGTCACTGTCTGATCCGCGAGTGTTTGGGAGTCCACGGTAACGCAGAACGGCGTCCCGATCTCATCCTGCCGTCGGTACCGTCTCCCCACGGCGCCACTGTCATCGTAGAATACTCGCATGTGCGGACGAAGCGCCGTCTCGATTTGCTTGGCAATCTCAGGCATCCCCTCTCTGTTTACAAGGGGAAACACTGCGGCCTTGATCGGCGCGAGCCGGGGGTCGAATTTCAAGACGGTGCGAACCTCTGTCTTCCCGTCGGCCGTTGGAGCTTCCTCTTCGCGATAAGCGTCAACCAGAAAGGCCATGAAGGAACGACTCGCTCCTGCAGATGTCTCGATGATGTA
>DASRUE010000157.1:0-12870 GCA_035687895.1 Bacteroidota bacterium
TTATTTAGACGTGATGTCCACTTCCAGAAGGGCGTCTCTTGCGCTGGCTGTCACGGGGGTGATGCGTCGGCCGAGGAGATGGAGCAGGCCATGGCAACCGAAAAGGGATTCATCGGTGTTCCCAAAGGAGACGGCATTTCCAACGCGTGCGCGCGATGTCATTCCAATGCGACCATCATGGTGAAGCAGTTCAATTCGACCCTGCCGAGAAACCAGTTGGAGGTGCTTTCGGCGAGTGTCCATGGAAAACTCTCCACGACGGGGAAAGAGCACATTGCGCAGTGTACGACCTGCCACGATGCGCATGGAATCGTCTCGACGAAAGAACCGGGCTCGCCCGTCTTTCCGCTCAATGTTACGAAGACGTGCGCGAAGTGTCACGCTGATGCTGCCTTCATGCGCATGTATAATCCCGCTTTGCCCATTGACCAACTCGACAAATACCGAGCGAGCGTTCACGGCATGAAAAACGCCCACGGTGATGTCAAAGTCGCAGCCTGCGCGAGTTGCCACGGCAGCCATGACATCCGTTCTGCGAGTGATGTGAAATCAAGAGTATATGCCCTAAACCTCCCCACAACCTGTGGGGCCTGCCACGCCAATGCGAAGTACATGAAGGGTTATAGGATCCCGACCGACCAAGTGAAAAGATTTTCCAGTAGCGTTCATGGAAAGGCGCTTCTTGAGAAACACGATCTTGGTGCACCTGCGTGCAATGATTGTCATGGCAATCATGGAGCAGCGCCACCAGGTGTGGAATCAATTTCCAAGGTATGCGGAACCTGTCACGCCCTGAATGCAACGCTCTTTGCCTCAAGTCCGCACAAGAAGGCGTTTGACAAGCGGAGGCTCCCGGAATGCGAGACGTGTCACGGCTATCACGAGATTGTTGCTGCGACAGACGACCTGCTTGGTGTGTCGCCGGAGGCCACGTGCAGCCGGTGCCATCGCGAAAACCAAAACGCAAAAGGATACCTGGCAGCGAAGACAATGCGGCACTTGATCGACAGTCTGGAATCATCCGAAAAGCGAGCAGATTCGCTCGTTGCTGATGCCGAGCAGAAAGGGATGGAAGTCTCTGAAGCCAGGTTCAAGCTGCGCGATGCCCGGCAAGCACGGCTGCAGTCGCGCACAATGGTACACGCTTTCAATGAAGAGAAGTTCCGTGAGGTCATTGGCGCAGGACTGAACGTATCCTCCATTGTTGCCGGCGAAGGACAGGCCGCCGTCGACGAGTATTTCTTCCGAAGGTGGGGGTTGGGAGTGGCGACGCTCATTATTACCATCGTAGCGGGATCGCTCTACCTCACCATACGCATGATTGAAAAGACACAAGAGCGCCAAAAGTAGTTCTGCTCCCAATTTTGAGAAGGTTGCTTGGAGATTTTGTCAATTCTGAAAATCTAACTGCAGTACACAACCAGTTCGTAGAGAACCTATTGGCACAAGTCTTGACGCTTCTTGGTCTTTAGACCTAGAGTACTCTCTGAATGTCATCATGGATGACAAGTCCAAATCGGTTCAACAGAAGATGGTCTTTCTCGCCCAGGTCGTGAGTGTCTCGCTCATTTGGGTGTTTGTCATTGGCATCGGTATCTGGATTGCGAATCTCATCTCCCTATCTCTTGAACTCCATGATGTTCCCGGAGCCTCGGTCGGGATCAGCATAGTTGCGATTCCGGTCTTCTTCGCGCTCGCAGGCATCCTGACATACGTTTTCATCGGACTACAGAAGAAGCATCCATCTTCGCACACATCTGAGGAGAAATAGCATGCGCCTCCCAGGATTGTTCAGAGGTCTCCTGTTCGTTATTCCTGCCTCGCTTTCAGCCCAACAGATCGAACTTCCCGATAATCCGCTCAAAGGTCAGATTATTTTTGAAGAAAAAGGCTGCATCGAGTGCCACGCAATCGGTGGCTACGGTGGGACAGAGGGGCCTGACCTCAGTCAGGAGTTGTACTTCGGGAGTGTCCTCGAATTGGCCTCGATCATCTGGAATCACACTCCTCAGATGAACCGGAAGTTCCGCCAGATGAGGAGTGATCGTCCACAATTCACAGAAGGTGAGATGCTTGATCTTTTTGGGTTCCTCTACTACCTCCGTTACCTCGGAGAGCCTGGCAGTGTGGCGAAGGGGAGGAAGCTGCTGGAGACAAAGGGATGCATAACGTGTCACGCGATTGCTGGAGAGGGCGGCACAGTGGGACCCAACCTGGAACACATCCAGCACTACGCTTCACCCTTGTACATCGTGCAGGCAATGTGGAACCACGGCCCGAAGATGCAAGAGCAAATCAAGAAATCCAGTATGAAGTATCCGACACTCAGCGGGAGAGACATCAACGATATCACTGTGTATATCCGCCAGGCGACGGTGGGAGGTGCAGAAGTTCGGATGTCACCCGGCGAGCCGACCAAGGGGAGAGAAGTTTTCAAGAGCAAAGGGTGCATGAAGTGTCACCTCGTCGAAGGGAAGGCGAAGAAGATCGGTCCTACCCTCTCGAGCATTGAGTTGAAAAAGGGAGTTACCGAAGCCGCAAGCCTGATGTGGAATCACGGACCCGTGATGATGGAACGCATGAAGAAGGAGTCGATTGACTGGCCACGCTTCGAAGGAAACGAGATGGCCGATCTGATTGCGTACCTCTACTTCCTTGGCTTCGAGGATAAACCCGGTGACGCGGCAAAGGGTGAGAGCGCCTTCCGGGCGAACGGGTGCAACGATTGTCACAAAAGCGGCACTGGAAGCAAAGCACCCGATTTCGCGACGGGCAAGCGCTTTAAATCGCCAATCCAGATGATCCAACTCATGTGGAACCACGCAACCGACATGGAAGACCTGTTTATTGCACAGAACAAGGAGTGGCCACAGCTCGAGACGAAAGACATGCGCGACATTTACGCGTATCTCAGAAAGGTTACGGAGAAGTAGAAGCACGAGATGAATTCCAACACGTCAGTCCGTGAACATATGCTCTCAGCCTTGGGTCCATGTCGAGAACGGTAAGAACATACGTCACCATCGGGGTCATTGTCAGCATCGTCGGTCTGCTTTCGCTTTTCCTGCGCGCCGTTTTGCCTGCCAGCCCCAACGTAGTCCAACCGATCGCTTACAATCACAAGATCCACATCGAGACCGTCGGTTTGAACTGCAAGGACTGTCATCTGAACGTCGAGACGATGGCGAAGGCGAGCATTCCTGCACTCGAGGTATGCCAGGCCTGCCACAACGAGGAGCCGATCTCGAAGTCACCCATAGAAAAGGAACTTCTGCAGTACGTTTCGGAGAAAAAGGAAATTCCATGGGTGCAAATCTATTCCGTGCCTGAGCAAGTGTACTTCTCGCATCGGCGACACGTGATGATCGGTGGCCTGGAGTGTTCGAGCTGCCATGGCGAAATTGCTGCAATGACGACGCCGGTATCGTACCAGGCTGTGCCTGTGACAATGAAGAACTGCATGGCCTGCCACAAGCAGAACAAGGTGACGAACGATTGTCTGACATGCCACCTGTAACACAAATGAGCGCATATGGAGATTAGACGGCGAGATTTTCTGAAACTGTTTGGCGGGCTAACCGGCAGCGCCGTTCTCGGCGGCTGCGCGCTCGAGGATGTCTTCGAGATGCCAGGGCGACTTATCGCGCAAGCAAAGAGCGGTCCGGGTATTGAGACGTGGAAGAACACAACATGCGGTTTGTGTCCGGGCGGGTGTGGCATTCGTGTCCGTCTGATCGACGGTCTTCCAGTCTACGTGAAGGGAAATCCAGCGTATCCGATCAACCAGGGTGGAATGTGCCCGTTGGGACTCAATGCACTCCATCACCTGTATCACCCTGATCGCCTCAAGGGACCGATGAAGCAAGTCGGCAAACCCGGCAGTGGAAAGTGGGAGCCGATCAGTTGGGATGACGCTCTTAAAATTGTCTCTGACAGACTCACAGAACTGCGGAACGAAGGAAAGCCTCATCAAGTTACGTTTCTCGGTCACGAAACGCGCGGGTTGATGCACCAGCACATTGCGCGATTCATGCGCGCGTACGGATCTCCGAACTACTTCCAGTTCTCCTCCGATCAGAATGGTGGTGTTCCCTACATGCTCCTTCAGGGACGTTCACAAATCCCGGCGGGTGATCTTCTGAATGCGAAGCTCATCGTAAGCTTCGGCTCGAACTTTCTGGAGGAAGGCTACTCTCCAATCTACTACACGAAGCTGTACAGTCATCACCGGGAGACGGAGACGCGCTACATTCAGATTGAGCCACGCTTGAGCCTCACGGCATCGAATGCTGATCGGTGGGTTCCGATCCGGCCGGGGACGTATGGTGCGTTGGCACTTGGGATTGCGTACGTCCTCATCCGCGAGGAACTCTACGACAAAGAGTTCGTGAAGGCGCACACGTTTGGGTTCGACGAGTGGGCAGATCGGAATGGCCAGAAGCACCTCGACTTCAAGAGCTTCATTCTCGGGAATTATTACCCCGAACGTGTCGCGGAGTTGACGGGTGTTCCCAGCGCGACGATCCTGGAGATTGCTCGTGAGCTGGGGAACACACGCCCTGCGCTGGTCATCGGAGGTGAAGGAGTGATCGGCAATACCAACGGCACGTTTGCTCTTATGGCTGTCCACAGTCTGAACGCGCTGCTGGGGAACTTCGAACGAACAGGCGGTATCTACACTATCGACGAGCCGCCGTTTGGAAAACTGCCGACAGTTCAAGAAGATACCGTGGCGAAGCAAGGCAATGGTCAGTCGCTTGTAGCAGGCTCTTACGACACAAGTTTCCCACTCACCGATTTCTCCATCGAAAGCTTCACGAAGAATGTTCTGGCTGATCGTCCGTATCCGACCAGCGTGCTCTTCCTCCACGATGGCAATCCGCTCTTTCAAACGCTGAACCATCACGAGTTTGCCAAGGCGCTTCAAAAAATTACTCTCGTTGTCAGCTTCGATTCCGTCATGAACGAGACGAGCGAGTATGCACACCTTATCCTGCCCGACCATACGTTCATGGAGACGTGGGATGAAGTCTCGAATGTGTCGTCCGTGGCATTCACACATGTCGGGATCCAGCAGCCTGTCATCTCACCACTCTACGAGACGCGCCACACGGGCGATGTGTTGATCGACCTTGCCAAACGGGTCGGCGGGACTGTTGCAGCTTCGTTCCCCTTCGAGAATTACCAGGATGTTCTGAAACACGGGTTGAAAGGCGTCTATGAATCGGGTGGAGGTGCCATTGTTTCTGAAGGCGTGAAGCGAATGTGGCTGGAGTACCTGCAGCAGCGAGGATGGCACATAGGCCGGTACAGCTCGTTCGACGAGTTCTGGACGCTGCTGCTTGAGCATGGCGGGTGGTGGAACCCGATCCGCAAACCGAGGTCGTGGGAGAAGGTGTTTCAGACACCCTCAGGGAGGTTCGAGTTCTACTCACAGCGATTGAAGTCAACTGTCGATGCTCTGGTCGAGGAATCCGGCGGGAAGAGTTCTCCTCAGAATCTGGAACTCATCCTGAACCAACTGAATATTTCTGCTCGCGGCGACAGCGCATTCCTTCCTCACCATGAACCTGTCCCCTATGCGACAGATATGCCGCTGCACCTTGTCACGTTCCAACCGCTGACAGTTCGGGATGGTAACGGCGCACATCTGCCGATGATGCAAGAGATGTTCGGCTACACTGTTCGACGATACTGGGATTCGTGGGTGGAAATCCATCCCAAGACGGCGGCAGAGTATGGCATTGCCGACGGCCAGTGGGTGTGGTTGGAGTCCTCCGTGGCGAACATCAAGGTGCAAGCAAAGATTAGTCCCGGCATCCTGCCGAACGTCGTCGCTGTTCCATTCGGCTTGGGACACACGTCCTACGGTAGATACGCAGAAGGGCATGGTGTGAATCCGAACTCCATCATGCGAAACGCGTACGACCTTGTGAGCGGAAAACCGGCCCTCGAGTTGACCAAAGTGAAAATGTCTGTAGCCACGTGAGAGAAGGAGCAGACTGAATGCCGAAGTGGGCAATGGTGATCGACCTCGATAAGTGCACGGGCTGCGGTGCGTGCATGGCAGCGTGCAACATGGAGAACAACGTCGCCATCGTCGCACCGAAGGAGGCGCAAGAGGGACACGTGATGTTCTGGATGGATATGATCACCTCCTACGAGGGTGAGTATCCGAACATCGAAGTGAAGCGGATGCCGAAACCGTGCTACCACTGCGACGATCCTCCGTGCATCAAGGTGTGCCCCGTGGGCGCGACGTTCCGGAACGAAGAAGGGTTGGTCGGCCAGGTGTATATGCGCTGCATCGGCTGTCGCTACTGCATGGCGGCATGTCCATTCACTGCAAAGGTGTACAACTGGGGTGAACCACAGTGGATTGATGGTGCGACGACGTGTTTCAACCCCGATGTGTCCCGTCGGATGGTCGGTGTGGTGGAGAAGTGCTCGTTCTGCGCCCATCGTCTCATCAAGGTGAAGGAAGATGCAGACCAGGAAGAGCGAGCGATCCGCGATGGTGAGTACGTGCCTGCGTGTATGGAGAACTGCCCAGCTGATGCGATCTACTTCGGTGACATCGAAGACAGGCAGAGCATGGTGCACAAGCTTTCCCGCAACTACAGAGCATTCCGGGTCATGGAAGACCTGGGTGTCGAGCCGAAACTCTATTACCTCTCGAAGAGGAAGGCGTAATGGATAGGAACGCGGAACACTACATAGACCAAGACGAGCCATTGTATAGGCCTCTCTACCAGACGGGAAAGGGATTCTACATCACTGCTGGAATTCTCGTTCTGGTTATTATCTGGGCGGCGTACATGTATTTTAACCAGATACGGTACGGACTTGCCGTTACAGGAATGAATCAGCCGGTGACGTGGGGCTTCTACATCGTGAACTTTGTGTTCTTTATTGGCATCAGCCATGCTGGTACGCTCATCTCGGCGATCTTGCGTCTCTCGAAAGCGGAGTGGCGCCGGCCCATTACCAGAATGGCGGAGGTCATTACTGCGATCGTGCTGGCGATCGGCGGGCTTCACCCCATCATCGATCTCGGTAGACCGGATCGCATGCTGAATCTGTTTGAGTCGGGGCGGCTGCAGTCGCCACTGTTGTGGGATGTCACCAGTATTACCGCGTACTTTACGGCGAGCACTGTGTATCTTTACATCCCGATGATTCCCGACATCGCCAAGGTACGGGACCGGGGCGGAAAGCTCCAGTGGCTGTACGCGTTCATGGCATGGGGATACCAGGGCACTGAGCATCAGAAGAAAGTCTTGAACCGTGCGATTAACATTCTCATGGTTATGGTTATCCCGATTGCAGTGTCCGTCCACACGGTCATCTCATACATTTTCTCGATGACGCTCCAGCCAGGCTGGCACAGCACGATCTTCGGACCGTACTTCGTGGTCGGTGCAATCTTCTCCGGGATCGCGGCGTTACTCATAGTCATGATCGCATTCCGGAAGGCATATCACCTTGAGCGATACTTGCGGGAGATTCACTTTCAGTATCTCGCAACCCTGCTGCTCATCATGTCGATCATCTGGTTCTATTTCACATTCTCGGAATACCTCACTGGTGCATTCGGCGCGGAACCGCACGAGATGCAGATCATCATGTACAAGTTCACCGGACCGTTTGCTGTCTTTTTCTGGGGGATGGTTCTTTGTAACTTCGTGATTCCGGTGATCCTGCTAAGTTTCAAGCGGTTCAAGACGATTGGGGGTATCCTCATCGCATCCTGCGCGGTCGTTGTCGGGATGTGGCTCGAGCGCTTGATCATCGTTGTGCCGTCGCTGGCGAATCCACGTATGGATATTCCGTTTGGAATATATATTCCAACGGTAACTGAGTGGGCGCTGTTTGCCGGCGGGATTGCGGTTTTCATCCTCGGGTACATGGTCTTTTCGAAGTTCTTCCCGATCATTTCTATTTGGGAAATCGAAGAGGGCAGAACAGAAGGACTCAAGGAAGTAGAAGAACGCATACACAGCTATCTCCCTGCCCAGACAAATCGCTGATCGCTGAAAAAGACAGGGGATCAGGTTTCAGCAGGGAACGGGGACGAGTGAGTGAAGTTCAAGTTTGAATACCGTATATTGGCAGTGACGTCATACCAGTCGATCCAATGAAGGAAGCAGTAACTACCAATTCACACAATTCATAAACTCCGAGGAGGATAATCATGCGGCATCTACGCATTCTGAGCGGTATCCTATTACTCACACTGATTGTTGCCTTCACCATGCAGGCAGATAACAAGTATGTTGGTGCAAAGAAATGCATGGCATGCCACAAGACGGAGAAGCTGGGTGGGCTTGCTTACACCGTTTGGGAGAAGAGCGCCCATGCAAATGCATACAAGACACTATTGGGTGAGAAGGCCAAGGCGATCGCTAAGGAGAAAGGTATGACGACGGCTCCGGCGGAGAGTGAAGCCTGCTTGAAGTGCCACGTGACCGGAGGCGGTGCAGCAAAGAACATCGATGCAGGCTTCAAGAAGGAAGAAGGCGTGACATGCGAGGCGTGCCATAATGCGGCTTCCGGCTATCTATCAATTCACAACAAGAAGACTGAGGCGGACAAGGCGAAAGCGAAGGCAGCGGGGTTAGTGAAGCTGGCGAAAAATGAAAAGTCCTGCACAACGTGCCACAACTCCGAGAGCCCCACATCCAAAGCCTTCAAGTTCGAAGAGATGTGGGCAAAGATTGAGCACAAACTTCCGCCTAAGAAATAACGAAGAACCACTATCGGATTTGATGTTGGGCCGTCATTCCGGAACGACCCGGTTTTGATTCGGGAAGCGATTGAGGACTTTTTGCCCCGAGATTTTCGTTTGCAAATCTGATAATTCAACTGTCCAAATTCCAAATGTTGAAAAAGAACACAACTCATCGCTCGCAAACTCTCGTTTTCGGACGAATTCAACGGTTTCATTCATCAGGCCTGTGGCACATAGCTTGTCGCTCAAAGGCAAAGCAATAGCAGCTTCAATTCTGTTCTTACTTATATGCATTCCATGAACTGACTGGATAACGAAGGGTTCCAAGTGACCAGAGGCGTGTACCTGCACAAGCTTGGGGCTGGCGATAACATATCGTTGACAACGAAAATGGTCCTTTTGAAGCAGGCTGTTCCACGGAGGCGGGTATCCACAACCTATCCCTGCCTTCGGTCTTTTCACAACGCATAGAACGCGACATACAAACCACAGCGAAGTGAAGACATGACCACTCACAACAAAATCTTCCCGAGAATATCTCCGGCCTTTTGCGTCTTACTCCTCATCCTATTCAGCTCATCAGCTGCGATCGCTCAACTGATGAACGCACGCTTTATGTCCTCTGTGTATGGTTGGAGACAGTACGATACAGTGGGCACGGCCAAGCAATTTTGGCGTGGATACCAGTCGGTGATGCTGGATGTTGCGCACGGAGATTTCAGCGTGCACGGGCACTTCCAGGGTGCGGTAATGCTGCAAAGGAAGCTGGACGAGCTGCCCGATTATCGTCTGTACTACGGCTATGCCAAATGGAAGAACATTGTTGATGTTGCTGACCTCTCATTTGGAAGGCTGCCGTTCTTCGCAGGGGTTGGGGTTGGGACGATCGATGGTGCGCTCACCACATTCCACACCATGTCCAACGATTTGCGGTTTACAGCATATGGCGGGGCCACAACGCCTGTCGATCTGACCGTGAAGAATTGGGGACCGCTCAAGAGGAATCTCACATTTGGTGGGCAGTTTCTTGCAACAGCGGTTGAGGATTGGCGGTTTGGTGTCAGTTACCTGAACCGTCGCCGGGAACGAACGGGATATTGGACTCTTCGTGCCGACTCTCTGTTCAATCCAACAACCCTTTACGTCGATCCAGAAGAGACAAGGGAACAGTATGCCAGCGGCGACATTTCGTACTGGCTGCCGAATGTCGGCTTCCGCGCGCGGTACGACTACAACATAGACTACTCCAAGACTCAGCGTGCACAGCTTGGTCTCAAGTATTATCCCACGGAGTGCTGGGTGCTAAGCGCCGACTACATCCATCGGGCACCGCGGTTTCCGTTCAACTCGTTCTTTGCTGTGTTCAATATTCCTTCATCAGATGAGGTGGAAGGCGGACTTGATTACACACTCATGGCATCAACGAGGGTGTTTGTTCGCGGTGCCCTTGTGAAGTATATTGATGACGAGAGCTTTCGCTATACGGTGGGCGTTGCAAATGAATACGCATCAGCATCGTACCGGGGAAGCAGTGGATACGCAGGCGAGTTGAATGCCGTGTCTTTGCAAGGCTCGTATGCACTGTGTAACCGCATGCTGATTCCGACGCTCGGGGTTTCCTATACATCGTACAGGCTGAATGCATCCGCAGCAACGGAGAACACCGTCGCTGCTGCCATTGGCCTGATTGCCCGACCTCTGCAGACGCTCTCCGTTGATGTGCAGGGGCAGTTGTTGAACAACAAAGTGTATAAGAACGATGTTCGACTGTACGCCGGAGTGAACTTCTGGATATCTGAACAACTAAACCTGTTTGAGTGAGAGGTCCCGTATGACACGCCGATACGCAGTGCTTGCTGTCTCGCTCATCATGTGTGTTGGTTTTACTGCATTTGTTGATCTGCCCGCGCTGATCGCTGGGCATGCGCCGTCTCTTGCGGCGGCAGAGGATTCACGGCCATCGCAGGTGAAATTCTCCCACAAGATGCACATCAAGGATGTTGGTGCGGACTGTGCAACATGCCATCCTGAAGGCTCAACAAGCAAGCTTTCATCCGATAACCTCGCGAGCACGCATGATCAGTGTTCCTCCTGTCATGAAGATCAGGTTACCAATGACTGCGGTTTCTGCCATACGACTCCGGACAACATTGTCGCCCGTCCCGCAGCCAGCCGCACCGTAATCTTCTCCCACGAGAGCCATGCAGCCAGAAGTGTGGAGTGCATGACATGCCATAAGGGTCTGGATGAGGTTGAGCTTGCGAGCGGAAAGAACCTTCCGGATATGGCCACATGCAACACATGCCACAACAATGTGAAAGCAACCAACGCTTGTGAGAATTGCCACACGGATTTTGTGACGCTTTTTCCGGCAGACCACAAACGATCCGATTTCCTGCGCAGCCACCGTGATGAAGTTCGTCTTGGAGCCATGACAGCCAGTTGCCAGACGTGCCACAGTGAAACATTCTGCCAGCAGTGTCACCAGGGCGCAGGATTGAAGGCGTTCCGTCCGAGGGACTTAATGGTGGAACCACGGGCGAAGACATCAACAAAGGACTCCCCGAGACGAACTATCCTCCAAAATGTGCACGAACTGAACTACCGGTTCTTACACGGGATTGATGCCAGGTCGAAACAGGCAGAGTGTGGATCGTGCCATTCCACAGAAACATTCTGCGCTCAGTGTCATCAGGCAGGCGGGAACATCACACAGGCAACATTCAAGCCAAAGTCACACGACGTTCCAGGCTTCACAACGATCGGTCGTGGATCAGGTGGTGGCGTGCATGCTGAGGAAGCGAGACGCGACATCGAAAGCTGCATGAGTTGCCACGATGCAGAAGGACAAGACCCAACCTGCTTCACGTGCCACACGCAATCAGGTCGAGTGAGGTGACATGAGTTTGCCACAAGGTAATAACTTATCCGGAGGAACACGCACTATGAAAACTCTCACCGTTGTTTCCGTTATCCTGGCCATGTTCGTTGTCACGCTCATTGTGTTTGCCGGATGCGAGGGGCCGGCGGGGCCTGCAGGAAAGGATGGCAAAGATGCTGTCTTGCCGCCCTTCAGCCTTGAAGGGTTTGCGCCGGGAATCAAATGCGGGTCGTGTCACACTGCAGATCAAGATACGACCTACTACGTTGCCGGACGCAAGTATGAGTGGCAATCATCGAAGCACGCGGTTGGCGGGGACATAGATAGAAATACCAACCTCTGCGCCGGATGCCACACCACGGAGGGTTTCGTGCAGCGCTATAACGGTGGCTGGCAAACCCAGGTTGTTTCTCAGGTGGAGCATCCGAGTCCACCAGGTTGTTTTGCATGTCACTCTCCGCATGCACGCGCTAATTTTACACGCCGTGACACTAGCGCTGTTACTATTACTTCATTCATTACCGGAGTCCCGGATGCAGTGTTCGACTATGGGAACGGAAACATTTGTGTGCGGTGCCATCAGACCCGAGTGTCATCACCAATGAGCCCGAAACCAGATCCGACCAAAACGGCCCTGACGGATACATTGAGGATCACCTCGAACAGATGGTATCCTCACTACGGGGTAAACGGCCAGATGCTCATGGGTACAGGCGGGTTCCAGTTCGTCGACTATACATACACTGGTAACTCGAACCATACCAACAACACCGTTATTCGACAGGAAGGATGTCCGAAGTGCCATATGTCTGAGCCAATAGGCGGTGGCGCTGGCAGAGGCGGTGGTCACACGATGTGGATTGCCTATGATAATGAGGGTGTAACAAATTATGTCCTTACCGGTTGCAGAGATGCCGGGTGCCATGGGTCATCGATTACCACTCCAGATATTCCAGGTCCGTCGACCGGTGGCGTGGGAGCTCAAACACTTATGCTGCGGAACCTTGACACGTTGGCGCAGTTGCTGGCCGCACGCAACTGGCTCGACACTACAACCGGTCTGCTTAGAGCCAGCACCTCCAATCCATTGCGGATTGTGCCTGCTTCGCGTGCGGGTGCCATCTACAATTACTTTTTCATTGAGCATGAGGGAAGCGAAGGGGTCCATAACACAAAGTATGCTCTTGAACTACTGCAATCATCAATACGAGAATTGAGAAAACCCTAATGCTGACCACTGGGGAATGAGGCCATCAAT
>DASRUE010000158.1:0-2172 GCA_035687895.1 Bacteroidota bacterium
TCAGCCGACATCCTGATCAGCCTCCATTCCAATTCCATCGGGCTCACTACAAATCCTGAGGACACGAAAGGAGCCGGGACATTTTACAAGTACATCTGCTATCGCCCCCTGTCTCAGTTCATCCTGGAGAACGTATTGGAGTCGGGTCTTTCCTCGCTGGGCAACGTCGGCAGCTTCAACTTCGCGCTGAATTCACCCACCGAGGTTCCCAATGTACTGGTCGAGATGGCGTTCATCTCAAACCCGGAGGATGAGATGAAGTTGATGGATGATGAGTTCCGGCAGGAATTGGCACAGAGGATTGTGGATGGTGTAGAGGAGTTTCTCGACTCATGCGATGAGTAATCAGAGAAATGGTTGCAGACGATGGATGTGGTGATCAAAGAGTGGACGATGGACGACCTACCCGACGTACAGAAAATGACGCTCACGACGTGGCTCGCAACGTACGGGTCATTTATTCCCGAGAGTGACCTGCGGGCGTACTTCGACGTTCATTACAACCTCGAAGCGATGACTGCGTTGGTGAAGTCGGGATCGGTTGATGGCTTCATTGCGCGGCGTGGGTTGGATCCTGTCGGGTACGTAAAGACGAATGACAACGCAAAAGAGGGTCGTTTCTATGTGACGTCATTGTACATCCTCCCGGAGTTTCAGGGACTGGGCGTTGGTTCCCGCCTCCTGGCTGCCGCCGAATCCTGTGCGGTTGCCCGCGGGAAGGACAGAGTATGGTTGGGCGTGATGGTTCAAAACGCTGAATCTCTCCGGTGGTATGAGAAACAAGAGTTCATATTCGTAGAGGAAGCACCCTTCACCATGGGCAAAACTACAGTGCTCCACCGGATCGGATATCGACTCGTTGGACGACAGAGCGAACATTACTAAAGGCATGTAGATGGCTGATGCTGCGGCAAAGACCCGGAACCCGTGGGCGTGGGTTTCTACATTGTACTTCGCGCAAGGGATCCCCTATGTGGTGGTGATGACTGTCTCGGTGATCATGTACAAGCGAATGGGGATTTCGAATACGGACATCGCTCTCTACACAAGCTGGCTCTATCTTCCGTGGGTTATCAAGCCGCTCTGGAGTCCGTTCGTGGATATGTTCCGCACGAAGCGTTTCTGGATCGTTTCGTTGCAGTTGATCATCGGCGCTTCGCTCGCTGGAGTTGCGTTGACCATTCCCATGCCGGCGTTCTTCCAATACACGCTCGCTGTCTTCTGGCTGATGGCATTCAGTTCTGCCACGCACGACATCGCTGCGGATGGATTCTACATGCTCGCACTCGAGCAACATCAACAGGCAGCCTTCGTTGGAGTCCGCAGCACGTTTTACCGCCTTGCAATGATCACCGGACAGGGGATTCTCGTGGTGCTTGCTGGATACATCGAAACCAATTCAGGCGGAAACATCTCACTCGCATGGTCGGTCACATTCGGGGTTCTCGCGGCGCTCTTTTTATCCTTCTTCATCTATCACAAATTCGTTCTGCCGTATCCGGTGTCGGACAAGCCAACCTTGCGCGATGGGTCTCAGGGGGTTGTGCAGGAATTCTTCCGGACGTTTCTCCTTTTCTTCAAGAAGAAGGAGATCTATGCAATCCTGGCGTTCCTGCTCCTGTATCGCTTTGCCGAGGCACAACTGGTGAAACTGGTCTCACCATTTCTATTGGATGCCCGTGACAAGGGAGGTCTTGGGCTCACCACCAGCGAGGTGGGAATTGTCTATGGCACAGTCGGCATCATGGCATTAACTCTTGGCGGGTTGCTTGGTGGCTATGTGGTGGCAAAGCGGGGACTCAAGTTCTGGCTCTGGATCATGGTGTGTATCATTCATCTGCCGGATGCAATGTTCATCTATCTTTCCCAGGTTCAGCCGGAGAACTTCATCCTGATCAATGCCGCGGTGGCCATCGAACAGTTCGGCTATGGATTTGGCTTCACTGCATACATGCTGTTCATGATCATGGTTTCCGAGGGGGAGCACAAGACCGCGCACTACGCAATCTGCACCGGCTTCATGGCACTGGGAATGATGATTCCCGGCATGTTCAGCGGTGCGCTGCAGGAGATGATCGGGTACCAGTCGTTTTTCATCTGGGTGGTCATCTCCACGATTCCTGGTTTCATTGTTGCTGCTTTGGTGAAGGTCGATCCGGAATTTGGAAAGAA
>DASRUE010000159.1:0-5840 GCA_035687895.1 Bacteroidota bacterium
AAGATTCTCGACTCCGGAGTTCTGGTTGCTCCGGAGTTTTTGTTTCTGAGCGCGTGCATTGATTGTCAGACGGCCTCTCCGTATCTTGGTGCGTGACCATGCTGTATGTGACCTAATTGAAGATCCTTCTTTCCAACTCGACCGACATCTTTGCCGGCGGCGAGGACTACGTGCTGATCCTGGCGTCGGCCCTCCGGCAACGCGGGCATGACGTGTGGGTTTCTGCACAGCCAGGCCACCTCCTTCTCGAGAAATGCGCGGGCCGGCTGATCCCGACAGTTCCCATGACCTATGCAGGCATGGGGCGCGTATTCCAGGTCGCGGGAATCCTGCGCAGCCAGCTCCATCGTCTTTCGATCGACGTCGTCCATAGCAACGCGAACTATGACCGGACGTGCGCGGCACTTGCAGCAGCGTGGTCCTCTACATGCCATGTCGCAAGCGTCCACAGTGCACATTCCATCCAACACAACATCACCCATTGGCTTCGAAACAGGTTCGGAACGGACCATTTCATTGCGGATGCCGAAGCCGTAAAGGACGTGTTGGTTCGGCAAGATCGAATCCTGGAACAACGTATTACCGTAGTCCCGATCGGTGTCGAGAGCCATCCCAAAGAAATGGGTGCGCAATGGCGGGCCCGGACACGTACAGAACTTGGTGTCCGCCCGGAAACGATCGTTGTTGGCAACGTTGCCCGGCTTGTTCCCTTCAAGGGACATGAGGTTCTTCTCGATGCCGTGGCAGAAGTCGTCCAACAGAACTCCAATGTACTTTTCCCGATCATTGGTGATGGAGAACTCCTCCGCTCTTTACAGGAACAGGCGGCACAACTGAAGATAGAACCCTATGTTAGATTCCTTGGCTTCCGGGACAACCTGCAGGAAATCTATCCGGCATTCGATATTTACACTCACTCATCAAGGGAACTGGCAGCCGAGGCATTCCCTCTTGCAATTCTCCACGCATTGGCAGCCGGCTTACCAGTTGTGTGTACTGAGGTTGGTGGAATTGGTATGATGGTGGAAGATGGTGTGTCGGGATATCTGACTCCGCCCGAGAGTCCTCACGAACTTGCCGAGGCGCTTCTGAAAGCAATAGACGATCCTCAACTCCGGGGGCTGATGGGTGCGGCATCGTTTTCGCTTTTCCTGACACGGTTCCATGCATCCGCTATGGCGGCAGCGGTGGAACAAGTCTATGGCCATGCGCGCCGGAAAACCCACCACCCACCCGCATGAGCCCGATTGCAAAGGAGAAGTCGCAGTTGACATCAACGATCGCGTTCCACAAACCATGGTATGACTCCGAGGATGAGGAGGCTCTTGTTGCCGCGTTCCGATCCGGCAAGCTCGTGGGTGATGGGCCATCCACTCAACAGGCCTCACAAGAACTTGCCCGCCTTCTTGGTGTCAGCACAGCACTCCTGACTCCCTCCTGCACTCATGCCCTGGAGCTGGCCATGATGGTGTTGCAACTAAAGCCGCGCGATGAAGTGATCGTGCCGAGCTTTACTTTTGTTTCCACGGCGAACTGCGTTCTCCGCCAGGGCGCACATCTCGTTCTCTCGGATATCTCTCCATCGACACTCACGATGGATGTCGACGATATGGCCCGCCGGATCACGCCGCGCACGCGGGCGATCATTCCCGTCGCCTATGCAGGAGTTTCACCGGATGTTGATGCCATCCTTGCTCTTGCACAACCGCGCAGCATTACCGTGGTGGAAGATGCAGCGCAATCCATCGGTGCAACGTATAAAGGAAAACCCCAGGGGACAACCGGGGATATAGGGTGTTTCAGTTTCCACGAAACCAAAAATGTTTCCACCGGTGAGGGAGGCGCGTTCGTGACCAACAACGAGGAGCTTGCCTCACGCGCTGAGATCATCCGCGAGAAGGGAACGAACAGGAAACAATTCATGCTGCACATGGTGGACAAGTACACCTGGGTTGATGTCGGCAGCAGCTATCTCCCTTCGGATCTCGCAGGCGCACTCCTCCGCACACAACTGCAGAAGCTTAAGACCATTCACCTGAAGCGCAATCGGATTCACGAAAGGTATCTGGAAGGCCTGGCGTTGCTCGCAGAGAGCGGGGCACTGACCTTCCCCACCATTCCTGCGGAGACAGGATCAAATTTTCACATCTTCTATGTGCTGATGAGGGATGAGAAGACAAGGAACGAAGCTATACAATTCTTTCGTGAAAGAAACATCATCACCACATTCCATTACCTCCCACTCCATCTTTCACCCGTTGGACAAAAGGTCCTTGGATACAACGCCGGCGATTTCCCTGTCACCGAATCGGTCAGCGGCCGCCTTCTCCGTCTCCCGATCTATCCTGCGTTGACGGACGATGAGCAGACACGTGTCATCGAGACCATGAAGGAGTTCCTCAAATGAAACGTGAGCTCGTAATGTTCATTTGCATGATCATACCAGTCGCATTTCTTGGGTCGTGCCAACGAAATGCACCGGTTCCTGTCCTTTCGACGGCCGACAGCATTAGGACTGTTGAGGACAATTTGGCGCACAGGGCAGAGGCCAACGCGTTCTTCATCAACGATCCAGATTCCCCCTTCGAGCGCGATACGACCGTGAGCTATCATGGCATCAAGTGGTTTCCGGTTGATCCTCGATATCGGGGGGAATCGGCGTTACACCGTTACGATAGGCCCGAAACCGTCGTCGTTCTGGGAACGAAAGGGGAGGAACGAAAACAACTTCGCTATGGGTATTTTGAGTTCGACGTACCGGATGAATCTGGCGACCCCGTGACGCTCAGAATCAATGTCTACAAGTTCACACCATATGATGCAAAGCGTTACGCGCTATACAAGAACAACCTGAGCGTCTGGTTCACTGACAAAACAACTGGGACGGAAACGTATGGAGTCGGTCGCTACGTCGAAATCGGTGACGAAAATCCTGATCCCTCCCATATCTACACTATCGATTTGAACAAAGCGTACAACCCTTATTGCGCGTACAGCGATCTCTTTTCCTGTGCAATTCCCCGAAAAGAAGATCATCTCGACGTTGCACTCCGGGTTGGCGAAATGAAGTACCACGAGTGAACATCCAACGGAGCCACCATGCCACCCATCAACAAATCCGTAGTCCCGGGCATCACTCTCATCGTCCTGGGTATCATCTTCCTCCTCCCCAATTTCACATCGCTCGAAGCGCGTGACCTCTGGCCTATTCTGATCCTCGGACCGGGGATCTTGTTTTACATTATGTTCTTTCAGGACCGGACCAACTACGGCCTCCTCATGCCTGCCACTGTTCTCACTGCATCGGGCCTCCTGTTTTTCTACTGCCTCAGCGAGGGATGGCACATGATGCGGACACTCTGGCCTGTCATGATGATTGCGCCCGGCGTTGCATTCATGCTTATGTACATCTGGGGGAAAAAGGAAAACGCTCTGCTCGTCCCGGGTATTGTTTTGACTCTGCTCGGCGGCCTGTTCCTGATAGCTGCAACCGACTACGACTATCTCTGGCCCGTTGCGCTGATCGTGTTAGGCATCGTTCTGCTATTCGGTGCGCGCCGCAAGAACCCGGACTCGCCATAGCCCGAGATCCCGACGACATCTCTTCATTGCCCAGTTCTCCGCGTGTTGAGATTCGTCTCGATTCGCTGTACATTGTCCTCGCACAAACAAACGCACCGGGGTTTTTCATAACACAGGGCATCTGCTGAATGGACCAACACAAGTTATATCGTACCATCAAGCTCTTGAGTGATGAGAAGTTTCGTACCGACGAGCAACTTCTCGGCTACGTCCTCGAGAACATCATTGAGAACGAGGCCATCCCGATCAAAGGCGGGCGCATCTGGAAGCTCGAGTCCACGCTGGGAACGTACCGACTGATACGGCAGTTCGGAGAAATGGAACCCATTAAGAAAAACTTCCGTCTCCGCATTCTCGACTATCCCATGTTCCTCCAACTCCCGCGCAAGGGGACCGTGGTCGGGACTGAAACGAACAAGTATCTCCGGCAAAAAGGGATCAAGCTCTATTCCGCCACAGGCGTCGGCGAAAAGGTCCGGTGGAAAGGATACCAGCTCTATCCGTACGTCCTGGGCATCAACGCAGAGTATATGAAGCACGACATGACCTATGCGTTGAAGATTATCGGCAATGCGTTAACGACCTCCCTTCAAAGCCGCCGAATCGAATCGAAGGCGAAACAACTGGAGCTGGACCTGGATAAAGCGCGGGAGATCCAGAAGAGCATCCTCCCCGAACACGAGCTTCGATTTCACAACTATGAGCTGTACGGTGTGTCGTTGCCGGACAGGGTGGTGGGGGGCGACTTCTTCGACTACCTCCACGCTTCAGATGACAAAGACAGGCTGGGTGTAGTGATTGGTGATGCGGCCAGTAAGGGGCTCTCCGCGGCGGCGCAAGCGCTCTACGTTTCCGGTGCTCTCCGCATGGGCATCGAGTACCAGACGAAGATCAGCACGCTCGTCGGGAAGATCAACCAGCTCGTGAATAAGACCTTCTCAACGGAACATTTCATTTCAATGGTCTACGCTGAGCTTACAAATTCAGATAATGGGCTGGTGTTCTACGTGAACGCCGGGCATAACAATCCCATCATCCTCAGAGGCCATTCGGGAGAAGTTGAAACGCTCCCGGCGACAGGCCAGATCCTCGGGCCATTCCCTCAGGAAAAATACAGAACGGAGTATGCACTGCTCAATAAGGGGGATATCCTCCTCCTTCACACCGACGGAATCACCGACGCTTCGAACGAAAATCATGAGATGTATGGAGTGGAACGTCTTATCACGCGCTTGCGGGAATACAAGGGGCAATCACCACGCGAGATCTGTCAGTTGATCATGGAGGATGTACAGAAGTACAATCGACTCATCGAGTATTCGGACGACAAAACCCTGGTGGTTATCAAGCGGACACGCTGAACACACTCTCCTCGGTGTATGAAATAAGAAAGCCGTCCCCGGATCTGGACGGCTTTGTTGTTGTTTTATTCTCTCTCTGCCGCTATTTGGCAATCACCATCTTCTTGGTTTCAACAAATCCCGGCGCCTGAATACGATAGAAATAAATGCCGCTGGGAAGCTCGCTATTTTTGAACTCGAAGGTGTACATCCCCGCTGTTTGTACTCCCTCATAAATCAGCGCCACTTCCTGCCCGAGCAGATTAAACACCGCAAGACGGACACTACCGCTCAGAGGAATTGTGTACGTGATGTTCGTGGCAGGGTTGAACGGGTTCGGGAAGTTCTGTTCAAGCTCGGATTCCCGCGGGAGCTCCTTCGGCTCAGGAACCAGAGTAACAAACGAGACGATCACCCGACGAATGTCCAGGCTCGCGAGTGTTACTTGTCCATCAGACACCTTGGCTCGCCAGTAGTAATTCCTGCTCAGGCGTGGAAGGGTGAGTGTGGCAGACGTTGCTGTCCCCGTTACTGTGTCGCTGAGTGCAGGACTGTCGAATGTGTTTACCGTGTCCAGTTCCAGTGTGTACAGCAGAGTATCAAGATCGGGGTCCGACGAAAATTCCCACGCAAAATGGATCGTAGGGTCGCTGCCGATGAAGCTGAGCGTTGTGTCGTTCGGCGGCGAGAGAAGCCTAAATGGGGCCGGGGGATCATTCACATTCGTCACCGCAATCGTATAGACCTGGTCCACCGTACTGGCGCCGTTCTCTGCCCGCAGCCGGATGTTGAACGATCCTTGAAGCGCTTCTTCGTTGGTGGGTGTCCACCTGACGGTCCATGTGGTGGAGTCGACGAACATATCGGCTGGCCCCGAGACGATCTGCATCCCGGGGGGTGTCCCGCTGAAGGTGGGGG
>DASRUE010000160.1:0-2852 GCA_035687895.1 Bacteroidota bacterium
ATCGGCTGGTCCGTTGTGCTGACCGGGTGTGCCAGCGTGCCGCTGGGATGGAACATCGGGCGCCCGGGTGGTCTGATCGAGCTTACCCTCTCAGGATTCACCATTCTCGCCGGCCTGGCGTTGGTCTGGCAAAGCGTGACCACACTCGATGAATATGCCAGGATTCCTTACCCATCGCGGCAGTCGGGAAACGGCAACGGCGAAACACCCGCCGTGTTGGGTGAAATCATTGAGATCATGCGGGATGTAGCAGACGGGGGATGGCAGGAGGCATATGCAGGACTCCGAAAGTTGAAAGAACTGGGGACGAAACACGGGTTACGCTCGCTTGAATAACATGCCACTTAAGATATGAAGGAGACACTACGCGATGAGCAATAGAGTGAAGGAGTTCAACGAGTTCCGGAGCAAGATGAACAAGCGGATACTCGACGTTGACAACCGGGCGATCAAGCGGTTCTTTGGCGTCGATACACTGACGTATGAGCCGGGTGCCCTGGATGCGAAAACGAAGGAGATGCTTGGGCTCGTTGCCTCGATGGTGTTGCGGTGCGACGACTGCATTTCATATCACATCGAGCAGTGCAAGAAGGAAGGGGTGACCGACGATGAGATGTTCGATATCTTCAGTGTCGCACTCGTGGTTGGAGGCTCGATCGTGATCCCTCACTTGCGCCGCGGAGTGGCATTTCTCGATGAGTTAAACGCGCAATCCTCCCAATGAAGCTTGATCCCGATACATGTCGGAGGATTGTCTGGGTATCAGTGTTCGGTGTGGCGTTCGCGTTCGTGGAGTCCAGCGTCGTGGTCTACCTGCGATCGTTGTATTATCCCGAGGGATTCACTTTTCCCCTGAAGATGATGAGCACATCCCACATCGGGGTTGAGCTTGCACGAGAAGCGGCAACGGTTGTCATGCTTGCGGCCGTGGGAATCCTGGCAGGAACGACCGGGTGGCAACGATTCGGGTACTTCCTTGTCGTATTCGGTGTCTGGGATGTTTTTTATTACGTCTGGTTGAAGGTCATCCTTGACTGGCCTTCTGCAGCCACGGATTGGGATGTACTGTTTCTTCTCCCGCTCCCATGGATAGGCCCGGTAATTGCACCCATCCTCATCTCGGTTCTCATGATCATCTGTGGAGGAGGAATGGTGCTACGGATCCAGCGTGGACTTCACTTTCGTCCTACACTCATCTCGTGGTTGCTGGGCCTTGCAGCGACACTGGTTGCAGTGTACTCCTTCACGCATGATGTTGCCGCCACGCTTCATGCGGCTATGCCATCATCCTACCCGTACGGGTTCCTCGTTGTGTCACTCGTCCTCTACGCGGTGGCTTATGCGACGGCTTGGATGGATTACTCCGGTACCCGGATTTCATGAACGACCCCGAGCGTAGTCGCGAGCATAGCGCCGAGCTGCTGTTGCTGGTGGTCGTGTTTGTGTGGGCGACAAATTACCCGATCGCCAAGTGGGCCATAGCAGGACTTAATGCCTTTGTATTCAACAGCATCCGCTACATTGTTGCGGCAAGCGCTGTTTTTGTCTACTTCCGTTTCCATCATACCTGGACGTCCGTTGCCCGGGAGGATCGGTCAGCACTTTTCCGCGCGGGGTTTGTTGCCAATGTACTATATCAGATCGCGTTCGTAGTTGGCCTCAGTCTTACCACAGCAGGAAACTCGGCTGTCCTTCTCTCCACCTCTCCCCTCTGGACTTTGTTCTTCAACGCCCGACTTCACAAGGAGAAGATAAGTCCGGCCATGTGGATCGGTATGGCAGTGTCCCTGTGCGGCGTGATTATGATTATCATCGGGAGCGGCAAGAAACTCGAGTTCGGCAGTATGGCGCTCGTGGGCGACGTCATATCCTTGACCGCGGCAATGCTCTGGGCGCTCAACACAAATCTACAAAAGCCACTACTCGCGAGGTACCCGTCAATCCAGGTGACGTTGGTGATGCTCTCGGTCGGTGCGACGGGACTAACCCTCGCCGCGATCCCGGCGGCGATCTCCATGGAATGGACGTCACTCCCGTGGCTCTACTATGTGGCCGCTGCTGTCTCTGGAGCGTTCTCGATCGCGCTTGCCAATGTCCTCTGGTCAGTCGGTGTGAAACGGCTCGGGCCAGGACGTACATCCAGCTTCACCAACCTTGTTCCGGTTATTGCATTTGCGGTTTCCTATGTTGTTCTCGATGAACAGATTTTCCTGATTCACATTATAGGTGCAGTGGTTACAATCCTGGGCGTGTGGCTTGCCAGGAGATGACCAACCTTCTTGATTGTTTCTCATTCTTCTGATATACTCAACGCGTGAATTTTTCCCGAACCGTCCGCGCGCAGGCAGCACAATTCCTCAGTGACAGACCCGCAACAAGTCTTCCATCGGGAGTCTACCACTACACCCTTCAGGTTGACGGTGCTCGACAAACAAGAGCGATGATAGTGCTAAAAAGAGATCCGCATTTCGCTCGGATGGAAAAGCGGTGCCCATGTGTATTTCTCAACAGTTGAGAGTCTTGGAGGTGAGAAGGAAAGTTGTGGTCTCAGGAGGTAAGTATGACCTTCCAGAGAATTCCGTCACCCAGCTATCTGTGCAAAAACAGCCGGTTTCCTCCATCTTGATGGTGGAATGATTGTTGCAAATATAGTGGCAATAATAGAGAAGTGGTTTTCCAGGATGCCGCATTACCAATCCCCCCGTCCTGGCGCGAAAGGGAGACCGGCTTGAACATCGACCAAAGGAAAACCAATGAAAAGTACGAACGCGAATAGCATAAGGAAGCCAGCATTGCCGGTGACGCCGCCAAGGAAAATCGTCGTCCCGGGAAGTGCGAAGACGCCACAGCCC
>DASRUE010000161.1:0-4323 GCA_035687895.1 Bacteroidota bacterium
CATCTTCCGGCGGAACGATGTCACGTACGCGTCTCTCACGGACATTGCCGCGGCGTTCTCGCTCGGTACATATGAGAACAGCACGGCACGAAAATTCGAGCTGAAACAGCAACCGTTCCGGTTAACCGCTTCGACAGGAAATCCATTCCTCGTAGCCATCGATCCCAACAACCGCCGTTCGATCTATCAGATGCCCCACGGTGTGATCCACGCGGTCGGCGCATACTTTGTTCCCCTCAAGCCCTTTCTCCTTTTTTTCGAGCGGGTGTTCGGAAAGACCGCTGAATATAATGAGAGCAGACGAGTATTGCGCATTCTATCGACGGTTGCCGTAACCGGGTTCGATATTTCTACACTCCTTCTGGAGTCAAAGTCAAACGGCATGGTGGTACGTATTCCCGCCTCACGCAAGCTGACGGATTTCGAAAGCCTCTTCCGCCAGGATGGCTGGATCTACGTGACGATCGCCGACGCGCGAGCAGATGTGGATGCCATCAATGCATTGAAGCCCGTAGGACTGATCAAGAAAGTCATCGCCATCCAGTCTCCCACCTCTGTCCAGCTCACATTCAAGGTCTCCGGCAAGATCGCTGCAACAGAAATGACCCGTGCGGAGAACTCCAACGATATTCTCCTTTCCATCCGGACACCGGGGAGCGAAGAGAAGATCCTGCTCGAAAAGAAGAAGCGGGAAATACAGTCGGGCCTTGAGAACCAGAGGAAGCGATGGGAGCTTGACGTGATTGTAATCGATCCGGGACATGGGGGAAAAGACAACGGCGCGCTGGGTGTCACGCGGGTGAAGGAAAAGGACATCACACTCGGTGTCGGCCTCAAGTTGGGAGCACTGATTGAAAAGCACCTCAAGCGCGTCAAAGTCATCTACACACGAAAGGACGACTCCTTCGTTGAGCTCCACCGCCGTGGGCAAATTGCCAATGAGGCCGACGGGAAGCTCTTTATCAGCATCCACTGCAACTCTCTGCGGCGCAAACCCAGTCCCACGCGCGGATTTGAAGTCTATCTGCTGCGACCGGGTAGAACCGAAGAAGCCATCGAGATCGCCGAGCGAGAGAATGCCGTGATTCAGTTGGAGGAAGGGTACGAAGACCGTTACAAGGAACTCACCGACGAGAATTTCATCCTCGTTACAATGGCACGAAGCGCTCACGTAAAAGCAAGTGAAGTGTTCGCTGATATCGCCCAACAGGAAATGGAAGACCATCTCACCATCCCCAACCGTGGGGTACGACAGGCCGGATTCCTTGTTCTTGTCGGGGCCGCCATGCCGAACGTACTGGTGGAGACAGCGTATCTCTCCAACCGTGATGACGAGCGGTTCCTGAAGAGCGAGTCGGGCCAGAAGAAAATTGCTGAGGCCCTGCTCAAAGCAGTTACACGCTATAAAGAAGAATACGAGAAGCTGTTGCTGGAAGGAAGGGAATTGGGGGAACGATAGGGAAAAGATCTCACCCTGTTAGCGCACCAACATCAACTTCCTGACGGCCACATATCCTTCAGCACGGAAGCAAGAGAAGTACACTCCGCTTCCTACATCGCTGCCAGTTTCATTGCGACCATTCCACACCACCGAGTAGCGTCCCGCTTCTTTCTCCTCATCGAATAGCGTTGCGATCTTTTGCCCGATGACATTATAGATGATCAATTCCACCCGGCTCTGCAGCGGAATCTCGAACCGGATGGTTGTGCTTGGATTGAACGGGTTCGGATAGTTCTGGCTGAGTGAATACGACAATGGAAGCTCCTCGTTCTCACCAACACCAACAACCCCTCCTCCCAACAAAGGATTCGCAAGGAAGCCGCTTGTGATGAAGTCGTTCGGCTGTTGTGTAGAACCAACCATAACCTGTCCAACGGCAGACTTGATTGCTGTGTTTGGAGCCGTGGGAACCGCAAAGCCCGCATCAAATGCGTACCAGCTCACTCGAGTGCTCTGTGCATCTGCCGATGCATTCGACCACAGGAAAACCAGCGATGTAATAAAAGACAATCTGTTCATTCTCATCGAAGTGGCCCCTTTCCTCGCTCACCGATTCTTGCTTCCAACTTCTTCAGGCGGGCTTCAAGCTCACTCCTCTCAGCCTTCAGTTGAGCCAATTCCTCTTCGACGCGCGCCAACTGAAACGCGGTGCTCTCACTCCGCTCATCAGCACCGTCCAGATCCGGTTTTCCCGCTGCCGCAGTCGTGGGTGTTACCGTTCCATATGCAGTGGGAAAATATATGAGGGTCAGCTGAATGTTCCCAACGGCAATACTTGGCCAGTCCTCCTGCCCGAGGAAGTAGAACGTTGATGTGCCGGCGCTGACCGAGAAGAGACCATGTGCAGTGACAGATGGTCTATAGTTCCCCCCTGGCGCCAATGTACCTACATTGACTTCGCAGTCTTGATTTGGAGGGAAGGTGTCAGCTTGGTCTGATACACCAAATTTTCCTATGGTTGGCTCCGCGTCCGAATGAATGAGCTCCACCTCGGCAGACGCAATCACGAGAACATAGCCTGATGATGGCACAGTGATGCTTCGCGAAAGGAGTGCTTCGACACCTCCTGAGAGATTTACCCTCACATCGCTCGTCCGACTTGCAACACCCGGCTCGTTGAATATCTCCGAGGACGAGATTGCACCCAAGGGCAGGACAACAGAACTGTTGCCGCCGATGTCCGCATCAAGACTTATCGCAAGAGAACCGCTTGAGTCCCGCATTGAGAGAGTCGCACCATTCGTGGTGCTGCCACCACGTAAGACAACGCCCGATGTACCGTCCTCCTGGTGCAGTGTGAGCGTCCCGCCAAGATCATCCGTTGCGTCAAGAATGGCACTGCTGCTATTGTTGATGTCGTAGAGCTGCAACGTTCCGTAGTCATCACCATACAGGTACGATTTCAAATTCCCTCCATCACTTAGCCTCAGGTTTGCCGATGTGAGACCTGCACCCGGAATCACCTGAGCATCCACATTTCCATCATTTCCAAAATCGACTGCGAGCCCGCCCGTCATTGTACCGCCGCCCAGTGGTACAAAGGGGCCGCCGCTTGAGTCTCTTGCCGCCATCCACATCGCGCCATTCCACTTCATCACCTGTCCGTTTGCAGCACTGTTCTGCCCAATATCCGCGAAGGAAATTGTACCATTGAGGATCTTTCCTGTCGTGACAGCATTGTCGGTAAGATCGATTGTGGCGATTGTGCCATCAGCAATCTTTGTTGAAGTCACCGCATTGTCAGCAAGTTGGGTTGCAGTAATGCCGCTGTTTTTGACATTCACAGTCACGGTGGGACCGTTGGGATTGATCACGTCAAGAGTATTGTTTGTGTTCTGAATGCCTTGCACCCCGGTTCCACCTCCACCACTTCCCGCGTTGATAATGATCGTATCGTTGCTCGACGTAATCGTCGCACCTCCTTGAGCGCTCAGCGTTACAGCATCAGTTACGCCATTGAGCCGCTTCACCACCTGGCCGCTCCCGATCTTCACACTCGTGACAGCACCGTCAGCGATCTTTGGTGTGGTTACCACATTGTTTGGAATGTTGCCGGCTACGCGTGCACTGTCAACCACTGACTGCAGGGGCGCGTTCAATGCGTATTGCGCCGTGTCTGCTTTCACTGAGGTGATGCTGTAGGCAACTGCGGTGAGAGGAATCCGTGGAGTGAGTTCGGGCTCACTTGCTATTTGGATGCTTAGCCAATACGGCCGATCGAACGCCACCGAAGGACCGATGACGACCTGATCTCCGAGCACAGTGTGGAAGAGACCTCTACCGACCTGAAGTGTTTTCTGTTCAGTCCAAATCGCGCTCCCGCCACTGATTGATTCGTACAAACGGAACGTGAACGTGTACGTCCCATCGGGTTTGGGATTGCCCAGGCTGTCGGTGAGGACTCCCTGGTAGGAAAGCGTGCGGGGAATCTGTGCCTCGGCGGCAACGACAAGCATGAAGACGAACAATCCAGACAAAATGATCGGACGAGATTTCATTTGAACCTCCATGAGTATTAGCCTATGCTTCCGGCTCTTTCATCGGAGCAGGAGTAGTTTCCTTGTGCCAGCAAATGAGCCTGCCGTCAGCCTGTAGAAGTAGACACCGCCTGCAATTTCACTCGCATTCCATTCAACTTCATAGAAGCCGGGATACAATTCCTCATTCACGAGCGTTGCGATTTCTCTTCCTAACACGTCGAACACCTTGAGCGACACGTGCGACCCCACCCCGGCCCTCCCCTCGACGCTGTTTGTGCTCTGAGAGGGGAGGGAGAATCGTATCGTGGTTGTTGGATTAAACGGATTGGGATAGTTCTGCTC
>DASRUE010000162.1:0-14923 GCA_035687895.1 Bacteroidota bacterium
TACCGGGCCTTTCTGGAAAGCGGCGATATCACCGAGGCCACGATCATGAAATCGGAGCTCACCAACTACGACTTCCACGGGACACTGAAGGAATCTCGCCGGATCTCCCGTGGCGGCAAGGAGGTCACGTTCCAGAAATTCAAGCTGACTCTCCCGATTCTCGATAGCGCCGTTATTAAAGAGTGGACGGAGCGTGACCTGAAATTCTCCGTTGTGAAGGAAGATAACACCTGGATCAGTGCCCTCATCGGTGCATTGCCATGGGTCTTGCTGCTCGTGGTCTGGCTGATCATCATGCGACGCATGCAGGGGGGCGGACCACGGGGAATCTTCTCATTCGGCAAGAGCCGCGCAAAGATGCTGACCGAAGGAGCATCGAAAATAACGTTCCTTGACGTAGCTGGCGCCGATGAGGCGAAGCAGGAACTGATGGAGATCATCGAGTTTCTGAAGGAACCGACCAAGTTTCAGAAGCTGGGGGGAAAGATTCCCCGCGGCGTTTTGCTGCTTGGCCCTCCGGGTACCGGCAAGACTCTCCTTGCCCGCGCTGTGGCGGGTGAAGCAGGCGTTCCGTTCTTTTCCATCTCCGGCGCGGACTTCGTCGAGATGTTTGTGGGCGTCGGGGCAAGTCGTGTTCGTGACCTGTTCGAGCAGGGAAAAAAGAGCGCACCCTGCATCATCTTCATTGACGAGATCGATGCCGTGGGTCGGCACCGCGGTGCCGGACTGGGCGGAGGCCACGACGAACGCGAACAAACACTGAACCAACTTCTCGTGGAGATGGACGGGTTCGAGCAAAATAGCGGCGTGATTATTATTGCCGCCACCAACAGACCGGACGTGCTCGACCCGGCCCTGATGCGCCCCGGCCGATTCGACCGCCAAGTGGTGGTCGACCGACCTGATGTGAAAGGGCGGGAAGGCATTCTGCGGGTCCATACCAAGAACATTCCACTTGCCGAAGATGTGAAGCTGGAGACCCTTGCCAAGGGAACACCCGGCCTGGCCGGAGCGGAACTGGCAAACCTTGTAAACGAAGCAGCACTCCTCGCTGCGCGCCGGAACGACAAGGCAGTTTCCATGCAACATTTTGAAGAAGCGAAGGATAAGGTGATGATGGGGATGGAACGCAAGAGCATGATTATCTCGGAAAAGGAGAAGAAGGTCACTTCGTACCACGAGAGCGGCCACGTGCTTGTGTCCAAAATGATTCCGGAGTCCGACCCCGTCCACAAGGTGACCATCATCCCGCGCGGAAGGGCCCTGGGCCTTACGACGTATCTTCCCATTGACGAGAAGCATTCGTATTCAAAGGGATACCTCGAGGCGATGATCAGCTATTTGCTGGGAGGACGGGCAGCGGAGAAAATCATTTTTAACGACTACACAACCGGGGCAGGTAATGACATCGAGCGGGCAACCGAACTTGCCCGCAAGATGGTGTGTGAATGGGGAATGAGTGAGAAGCTGGGACCCCTTACCTATGGCCAGAAAGACGAGGAGATTTTCCTCGGCCGGCAGATTACGCGACAGCAAAACTTCAGCAGCCAAACGGCCATCCTTATCGACGAGGAAGTGAAGAAGATCGTCACCAACGGTGCCAAGCGCGCGGAGAAGATTCTGACCGAGCACATGGATACGCTGCACCGCCTGGCGGCTGCCTTGCTGGAGCGCGAGATCCTCGATGCATCAGAAATCGATGTCATTATCAAGGGGGGGGATCTTCCTCCGTTGGAGAAGCGCGGGAACGGACAGTCCTCCGGCACGCACCAGGCCGGAAGCGACGCGCGCACCGGTGAAGGTTCCGGCGCCAAGAAATGAATGACCTTCCGAATGTCGAGCAGAGCTACGGGGTCGAGCTCGTTCGCAAGGCGATCCACCTCTGCTCGCTTTCCATCCCCATCGTGTACTCATTTATCTCACAATCAACGGCACTCGCGATTCTAGTGCCGCTGACTCTTGTGGTTGGCCTTGCTGATCTTGCCCGGTTGTTCCATCCCCCGGTCGGGCACTTTTATCACGAGTACTTCGGCTGGCTCCTCCGCGCCCACGAGCGAGATGGGGAGCGCCGCCGGCTGAATGGGGCAACGTATGTTCTCCTTTCCGCCACACTCTGTGTTGTGATTTTTCCCAAGCTTATTGTCATCACGGCGTTTTCCATTCTCATTATCTCGGACACGCTCGCGGCGCTCGTCGGGCGGAAGTTTGGCCGTCACCAGTTTCTCAGGAAGAGCCTGGAAGGCACCGCAGCTTTCCTCCTGAGCGCTCTCGTGGTGGTGCTCATCACCCCCAAGGTTGAGTATTTGTTCATCGAGTATCTGATCGGCGGGTTCGGTGCCTTATCCGGCGCAGTCGTGGAAGCCATTTCCATCGCGGTGGATGATAACCTCTCCATACCACTGAGCATTGGTGCGGTGATGTGGCTCCTTTATCTTTTCCTTGCGCCCGGCATCCAGATTACAGCACTCGACAAACTCCTCTAGCGCTCTTACCATGGTTTCTTCTTTCCGGCAACGGCGGATCTATCTCTCCGGCGGTATGGAGTATTCGGCCGATGAAGGGCGTGACTGGAGATCCTCTCTCCAGCAATGGCTCGAAGCGGAACTGCAGTGCAAAGTCTTCAATCCCAACGTGGAGAGCGAGCGGTACTTCGCCGAGCATCTTCCCACGGGAGACTTCAGGGCCCTGAAGGCATCCGACCCCGACACCTATAGGCGTTTGGCGGAAGGATTAGTGGTGCTCGACTGCGGCGAGATTGCCTCGCGGACAGATCTGGTAATCTGCTATTGGGACGACGCGGCAATGCGCGGCGCAGGAACAAAGGGGGAGCTCACAATCGCAAAGTACTTCGGCAAGCCTGCTTTCATGGTCACCTCCATACCGATCACTGACATCCCCGGGTGGGTGCTCGGGTGCATCACGCGAACATTCTCTTCGTTTGACCAACTAAAGGTGTTTCTCAGCGCGAAGAATTAAGCAGAGACACAGCAGGAAAAAACCTTCCCTTGACAATCGTTCTTGGTGGAAGGAGGGCAAGATGAATAAGAGATCTCTGTGTCTTCTGTGTCTTCTGTTTCTACTATTCAGCACTATCGCACACCCCGTAACCGAGCAATCGCATTGGAACATACAACCAGAAGGTGTGGACTATGCCACCATAGGGATTAAGCCATCGGAATTCGATTCGACGGAACCGGGTCGGAGTGAGATCATTGCAAGAATAAAGACGCTCATACAGGAAGAACCGTTGACCTCGCTTTTTCCAGCCATCCCTGAAGAAGCAACGTGATTCGAGTCTCACTTCCAACTGAAAGCAGCCTTTCACTCTCCATCTATGATATCCTCGGCCAGAAGGTACGTACATTATTGGAGGAACAGCGACCGGCTGGATATTTTGACGTTGAGTGGGATGGAAAAAACGATGCCGGGGTTAGAGTAGGGAGCGGCGCTTACTTCTATAGGGCGGAAGCGACTTCATCCTCCGGGGAGCGACGGTTTTCTGAAATGAAAAAGATGGCGGTCGTGAAGTAACCTTCTCGGGCTGTACCTCCGGTGCAGCAACAGCAGAGCCTCTCGGGCAACCGGGGAGGCTCTGCTTTTTCTTCCAAAACTGCTTACATAGTTTACTTGACGAAGAGCTCTCCCACACGAACGATTTTCACGTTTTCTGCTTTGATTCGCAGAGGAAACGTGCTGATCTCCTGATCCTCCGACAATACAGATTCCGGCTTGGGCGATTTGTACGTGATGGAACTCGGCGCATCGCTCAATAGCGCATCCTTGAAGGACTGCGCGTCCTTCGTGACGATGGCGATCTGTATATTCCGGTACTGCCAGTGCTTCTTGATCGCGGCATTTACGTCGGCCAGTGTCAGCTCACTCATCATCGTCCGGAATGTCTGCAGGTGACTGCCGTTGAGGGCGTAGAATTTGTCGTCGATGGCATAACCGAGTCGCTCCATCGTCGTCGGCGCGTAGTGGAGAACGTACTTCGCGAGGAACCCCTTCGTGAGCGTGAACTCGCTCTGCGACATGCCGTTGTCCACCAGTTTCTTGAACTCCCGCAGCGCTGCCCGCAACGCAAAATGCCTGGTCTCGTTGGGCACAGGCCTGATCCAGATCTCGAAGATCTGTTGTCGACGTCCAACGTTCTGCGGTGGCATCTGTAAGCCGCCACCATTTGGGAAATTCTCAATGTATGAGTAGTCGCCGTAGTTCAACCCTCGCTTCTCGCGAATCACCTGGTACAAGTGACTGCTGGAGTTGCGGTGCTCTCCCAGCCATGCGTTCGCAATGGCAAGCGCATACCACTCTTTCGTACCCCGCACGATGTTGATCGGGAAGCCCAAGCTGATTGCTGTGGAGGCTGCATCCTTGTCGACGATGGTGACGTGTAGTCCATTGATCGGTTGTGGTTGTGGCTTCGCGACCTGTGTAGACACGCCCGCGGGAAGAGCCTGCAAATCCTTCCGAAGTCGGTCCACGAGAGGCGCGTCGTATCCACCGCCAAGTCCGATTGCAACGTTGTCCCGCGTGTAGTACTGTTGGTAAAATTTCTTCACATCATCCAGCGTGATACTCTTGACACTCTCAATCAACCCCCTGGTAATGTGGCCGTACGGTGTCCCCGCAAAGATGGTATTGTATAGAACCGCCTTTCCCAGTTCTTCGTCGCTGGCATAACGCAGCGTATTCTCGAGGTAGTTCAGCACCTGGCTCTTGATGCGATCGAGATCCTCCTGTTTGAACGCGGGCATCAGGATTGCCTCGGTCAGGAGCGGGTAGTACTCCCTGAGATTATCCTTGTGCGTCCGCCCGGTAATCACCGTCATCTCGACCGAGCTTGATGCGTTGTAGCCTGAAGCAAGTGGAAAGAGTTTGTCGAGAATATCCTCATAACTGTTCTTCCGGGTTGCGCCATCCGTCATCATAGATGCGGTGATGGCGGAGAGCCCTTCCTTTCCGGCGGGATCGTTCTGCGAGCCGACTTTGAACCAGATGCGAAATGAAACCGTCGGGTCGTTCTCTACGGGAAGCAGAATGAGATTATCAGCGGGCACTTTCTCATCTCCAAAAGTGATGGTGGGGAGCAACAACGCGAGCACAAGTGTCAGGGTTTTCATCATTGTGCTCCTTTCAGAACAACTACTGTCCGTTGCTCGGGCGTGAAATACTTCTGAGCTGCTTGCATAATTTCCTGCGGTGTCACCGTGTCGAATTGTCCGTAGAGAATGTCCACAACGTCAACGCCACCGGTGATTGCCACGAGACGGGCCAGTCCGCCGGCAACATTGTCTGGTGTGTCCAGCCCCATCAGAAATCCGTACTTGTTCCGTTTTTTGATGTCGCTGAGTTTCTTCTGGTCCACGGGTGTGATCTTGAACTGATCCACCGTGCGGTACACTTCGTCACGCACGTAGGCGATGTCTTCCTCCTTCTTCACCATGGAGTAGATCTCAAAAAGAGGAAGGTCCCTGTTCATCGGGATGCCGGAGGAGATGAACTGCACCTTTTGCTCCTTGATGACCAGCTTTTTGTAGAGGTCACTGTTATCACCGAAGGCGAGGTCGCCCAGAAGAAGTGCTGCAACGTATGTTCTGTTTGTCGGGTCGAACGCCCCTCCTTTGTACGCGATGTCGATGATCGGGAGTGTCTTCCCCGGATAGCTCACCTCGGCGTACCGTTCTTTCGCTTGTGGCGGTTCGGGAACGATCTTCGGCGCTACATATCCTTTCTCCCATCCCGCGTAGTACTTGTTGATCAGATCGAGGGTTGCAGCGGGGTCGATGTCGCCGCTGACGACGATGACGATGTTCTCTGGACGGTAGAAGCGTTGAAAGAACGTTTTGCTGTAGTCAAACGCCTCCGGCATGGCTTTGATATCCGCTTCGAAACCAATCGTGGTATGCTTGTACGTATGGACGTCGTACGCAAGGTCTTGCATCTTTTCGTTGAGCACCGAGAAAGGACTGGTGATGCTTTTCCGGTACTCGCCATACACCGCTCCAGCTTCCGTTTGGAACGCAGGCTTCTCGTAGTGCAGATTCTGAAATCTGTCGCTCTCCATTTCGATAACTTTCTCCAGATCCTCCTTGGCAAAGCTCAGGTGGTACGCCGTCAGGTCGTCGGTGGTGTAGGCATTGGCATCCGCCCCGATGCTTGTTATGACACTGTCGTATACTGAACCGGGATACTTCTTTGTCCCGCGGAACATCATGTGCTCGAAGAAGTGGGCAAACCCCGATTTCCCTTGTTCGACCTCGTCGCGGCTCCCGGTCCGGACGACGGAGTAGTATGCCACAAGTCCCGGACTTTCCATCGGAATCATGATCACGGTGAGGCCGTTCGGGAGGACCTCTTTTTGGTATTTATACGGAAAGATGGAATCAGCCATTGCGGTGGTTCCTGTAAGAATGAGAAGCAAACAGAGAATAACGATGCCCTGCTTCATGTGGTGTCTCCTGGGATGTTTGGTGAACCATTGAGTTATCGGTCAACGGCAGGAACAGCGATGCGATGGTGTATCAAGATAGCGAAATCCTCCGTGAAAGCCAACGGCGCCGAGCCTTGCAGCCTGTGCTTTTGTGAACCGTGCATAAGTTCATTCCACGACCACCGCTGTGCCGCTTGCGCTGACCATGAGCATGCTGCCGTTCGTGCCGATGGTCTCATAATCGAGGTCGACGCCGATGACGGCATTCCCACCCATGGACTGCGCCTGTTGAGTCATCTCCTGGATGGCTATGTCCTTTGCCTTCCGCAGTTCCTCTTCGTAGGCTGCCGATCTTCCGCCAACGATATCACGTATCCCGGCAAAGAAATCTTTGAAGATATTCGCGCCGAGGATAGCCTCGCCGCTGACGAGCCCGATATACCGAGTGATGCGCTTCCCTTCGATTGTGGGAGTAGTGAGAACAAGCATGTGGTGTTTCCTTTCGAGTGTTGGTGTGAAGTGCCTCGTAGTATAAACGGAAAGATGAGTGAATCGTTTCAGTCACCCAATAAATCATAACATTTGTCAGAAGTTCATCAATACTCCGCCAGTTCCTTCATAGAGCCGAGATGTGCACCGTATTCCAGCCGATGGGCAAGGTCATCAAGAAGAATGGCGGGAATTTCAATGCGAAAGGGATCGATCTTCATGCTTGTTCAGACCAAGAAAGGGGGCATCATTCGGTGCTGAACCGATCCATGAACGCACGCTCGGCTTGTGTCAGGCTTGTAACGCCGTGGGCGGTGATCTTCTGCTGGATGCGGTCGAATTCGGTGCGGTTGACTTCGTGCAGACTCTCTCGGTTGATCTTCCTCCACCGCTCCAGGTCGGAGCTGCGGGTAGCTGCCGCCATGACCTTGACGCGGAATTGCCCGGCCACCTGCTTGTGCGTAAACAGTTTCAGGTACAGATATCCACCCACAAAGCCTCCCAGATGGGCGAAGTGTGCGATCCCGTCGCCCCCACCGCCGAAACCTCCAAACAGTGACAACGCGGTAATCACTGCAATCATCACCCGCGACTGGACAGGGAGAACACCCCATATATAGATGGGCTCCTTCGGCCAGAAGTAAGCGAACCCGAGCATGACACCATACACCGCGCCGGACGCGCCGATGATTGGAGTGAATGGGTTAAAGATAAAGGAGAGTGCCGCTGCCATCAGGCCGCTTACGAAATAAAGCCAGAGAAAATAACGCGAGCCAAGTTGGTCCTCCAACCTGGGGCCAAAAAAGAAAAGGCCCAACATGTTGAAGAAGAGGTGACCGATTCCGCCATGCAGGAACATGTAGGTCACAACAGTCCACGGTCGGTCGAGCAGCAACGGCGGGAAGAATGCGAAGGTCTCTGTCAGTGCAGGCCGCAAATACTGAAGCGCATACACCGCGATATTAGCCATGATAAGTCGTATAACCCACCCCGTCATTGCCTTCTCCGTGCTATCTCGAACCATGTTACGTTCATTGCTTCTTCCATTCCGATATACGACCGGGGGGCCAGGGACCTCCCGCCTGTTCCAACGCTTCTTCGATCGTCTTGATGTCGGTCTCGATGAGTGTTCTCAGCAACACAAGCTGGGGCTCGAACTCCTCCCCGGCAACGGTATACGCATCCATTTGGGTTTTTGTTGGTACCGAGGCGGACATTCACTGGTCGCCTACAATCCTGCGGCCAACGCGTTACGGCTACCTGCGGGCTGGGCCCCCTCGTCTTCCCCCCGATTGTCCAAGGCTTCGTCGTTGGTGCTGAGGCCTCTTTCGCTGATTGGATTCTGTACCAGTCGAGGATGCAGCTTCGGCCGATTTTGTCGGGGGTGGAAGAGGATTCAGCCAGCTTTCCTCGGGATAGACACTCTGGAGCTGGCGCCCGATGAATTCCTCGATGGCGGGGATGAGGGGCCCATCATCTTCGCATGCAAAACTGACAGATGTCCCGAGCGCTCCCGCACGGCCGGTCCGACCAATCCGGTGCACGTAGTCCTCCGGGTCCATGGGCAGGTTGTAGTTTATGACGTGACTGACCCCCTCGATGTGCAACCCTCGCGCTGCAACATCAGTTGCAACGAGCGCACGGAACTTGCCGGCGCGAAAATTCTCCAGTGTCTTGATTCGCTGGTGCTGGGAAACCTCGCCGGACAAGAGTCCGCAGGTAATTCCGTACCGTACAAGCTTCTGAGCCAAGCGTTGAGTATCATCCCGCCGGTTGGCGAAGATGATCACCCGTTCCAGGTTCTGCCGGACAATCATATTGTAAAGGAGGGTGAATTTCTCTTCGGTCGTGGTGATGTACACAAGCTGGTCAATCGTGTTCACCGCCACTTGCTCCGGAGTGATATCAACTTCCCAGGCATTCTTTGTCCACTGCACGGCGAGGCGCTTCACCTCCGAGGTGAGCGTCGCACTAAAGAACATGGTCTGGCGTTGGGACTTCGGTGAGGTGCTCTCGATGATCCTCCGCATATCGGGGATGAATCCCATGTCTAGCATTCGGTCGGCTTCGTCGATCACCAAAATCTCCGTGCTGCTGAGAGTGACGAACCCCTGCCGTTTGAAATCGAGCAGACGTCCCGGTGTTGCTACCACAATGTCGACCGGACCATCGGAGAGCCATTGCTTCTGCTTCTCGTAGTGCATTCCTCCCAGTACCGCGACAATCTTTGTCGGAAGGTATTTGGACAATCCTCGTGCGTCTTTTTCAATCTGGAGAACAAGCTCCCGCGTCGGAGCAAGGATCAACGCACGTGGTGTACCCCGGCGGGGTTTCCCGTGAAGCGGCGTACGCGCAATATGCGCCAGGATGGTAATCAGAAACGCGGCGCTCTTGCCAGTCCCGGTCTGCGCACGACCGGTTACATCAATCCCGGCCAGAGCTTTGGGAAGGACGGCGGCTTGAACAGGAGTGCAGTATCGAAAACCGAGATCTACAATAGCGTGCATGATCTCTTCGGGAAGATCGAAATCGTGAAAGCGGGTTTTCCCCTCCGTGGATGGGACCACAAATGTGGCAGGATCCCAAGGTGACTTCGGAACCGTCGGCACACCAGATGGCTCCGGCTGGTGCTGAGGCGGGCCTTTTCTTTCGGTAACCGGCCGTCGTCGTCCTTGCGGCCTTCGTCCATCCTGTCTCGGTGGCCGTGGAACCGTCCGCTGAGGATGATCTCCCTTCCTTTCACGGTTTGTGCTGTGAAGTTTTTTCGGAAGCGCGGGCTGCACCGCGCTCTTTGACGGCGTTGATTTCTTGCTTCCAAACTTCCTGAACCAATCGCCAACTTTCTTAACGATCTTTTTCAATCCAACTCCAATTGAGTTGATCTTCAGAGAAACCGATGCATCACATACGCGTCAACCAGACCGAGCCCCCTGTGACGGAACACCTTGGGAAGAACTCCCACGACTGAAAATCCCATCTTTGTCCAGAGCGCAATCGCAGACTCATTCGTGCTGACTACGATGTTGAACTGCACTGCGAGATAGCCTGCCTTGCGCGCTTCAATCATGGAATGCTCGCACATCCTTCTACCAATTCCCCTTCCGGCATGATCGGGATGGACCATGTAGCCTGCATTAGCGACATGCGATCCAAGCCCGGGCTGGTTAGGTTTCAGAATGTATGTCCCGACGACCACGCCGTCTGTTTCCGCAACATAGGTTGCAACATGGGGAGCCGTCCAGATCGACCGCGCCTCATCCTTGGTGGTAGCTGGATCGAAGGCATACGTATCTCCCTGTTGCACCACACGATGGAAGATTTCCCAGATCGAATCGAAGTCCAACTCGGTTGCTTGACGTACGACAGTCATGCTGTGCGGATGCAGTGAAGAGCAAGTTCGTGAGGGTCAGTCGGTACCAGGATGATGGACGGGTCACAGTAAATCGTGAAGCGAACCGGCACCAGTAAAGATAACGGATTTCTCACAACAATCAACGCACCGAAGGAGAGGATGATGACCGAATGCACAAATCATCCTCCATTTTCAAGCGGAATCTAACAAAGGAGAAAACAATCGGGAGAATTTGATGGAATGGTAATATCCTGCCGCGTTGAACAGACTATAATGAAAGGCAAGAGTTGGGCGAAGAGCTACGTGATGGTCTATTCCGATGGGTGGGAAGGTGGGGAGGACTTCCCTTTTTTCATTCTGGATTGTACGATGATTCCACAGACAAGGAGGATGATCGCGAAAAGAGCTGCGGCAACTTCAGAGACATCCAACTCCTGCACAATAAGGAGGCTGCCCACGAGCGAGGAGAGAACAATCAGCGCCCAGTCGAAGAGCGCGTTGATGAGAATGGCGCCGATGATACCTCCGATGAGGAAAGCGATCCAGGGACTGTGCTCCGAGGTCGCGGAGAACGTCTGAACAAGGTGGTGGAGCAACAATCCTCCGGCGAGAAATCCGGCCACACCAACCGCAACCTTCTTCACAACAATCGCGAGGACGGCGCCCAGTATACCCACCGCCAGCGCAATCACTGTGTGCACGGCGACGGGTTGATCGGCAAAGAGTTTTGCGCCGATGGCAACGCCCGCCAAAAAGCCCACACCGCCAACGAACAACCAGAAGAGCTTTCGTCCGAAGATCAGAAGCGCAGCGCCGACCACAATAGGTACGAGTTCCAATGGGTTACACCTTTCACTGTGAATATTGTTACCGGCAAGAACCTTATGGAGTTCGTTCTGAAAAGTCAAACACAGTCCCACTTGATGCAGCAAGGTAGTCTGCAGTGCTCATGATGATGGAATCCGTAAGAGACCCGGCATTGAATGCAATCCTGTCATTTACCTTGATAGAATTGTCGATGTACAGATCAAAAGGTGTGATGGGTCTGCCAAATGGCGGAATCGATCCGGGGGCGAGGCCGGTAAGCCCGAGTAACTCTTCGGTCGTCGCAAACCGGATTTTTCTTTCCCCCAGAAAGGTCTTGATCTTCTGTGAGTCAATTCTGAGAGCGGCACTCAACACAAAGAGGGCGTAGCGTTCACCAACTTTCAGTACCATGGCTTTTCCTCCAATGGACAGATCCTCACCACGGGCACGTGCTGACTCGGCGGATGTTCGGGTTGGTTCGTGATGAACCTCGCGAAAGGTGACACCCCGGGAAGCAAGGAACGCTTTGATGGCACTATGGACCTCACCAGGCACGCGCTCCATCCTCTCTTGCATCCAGGTGGAGAATTCTTCCTTGCAAAAAGACAATCATGAGATGCTGTGGATTGAAGTCTGAGTGGAGATAGCGTGGGGAGAGAGGAGAAGAAACGACGTGTCACTCAATGGAAGATCTTCACCCCTTAACGTATGAGAGCTTCTCGGCAATCTTGCCACCACGTATCCGAAAAACATCGACGCCTCGGAGGTGCCACGGTTTGCCGTCCTTCGTTTTCCGGTACATCCAACGGACAACGCACCTGTCGCCAGCAGCAAAGACCTCTTCTGCATCGAAGCGCGCATCAGGAGAATTGCGGAAGAACCTCTCCCAGTATGCCCGCACGGCGGCCTGTCCTTTGTAGCGTGCACCATCAGGGGGTGGGTTCGTATTCTCGAAAACGCAATCGCCGGTCATCATGGCCATGATTGCGTTGATGTCATGAGCGTTAAATGCGTCGTTGAACCGCCGGACAGCCTCGAGCGTTGCCGCGGTTTCAGCGTCGTTGGGTGACGTTGGTTCCATCGCAATTCCTTGGTGTGTGCCGGCAATCGCTGCAATGACGATAATTGTCCTCATCGTCATCTTTTCTTTCAGAGAAGTGGTGAAACCCGGCCGTTACGAGGTTGGTGACCGATTGTCGGTGAGCTTGTCCATTCGTTCGAAGAATGGATCGAACAGATGCCGGATGTCCTCAAGTGATTCTTTGAGGACCACCTCCAGCGCCTTCGCATGAATGTCAAGCACGACAATGGCATTCACCGCTGAGTCTGTTTCCGTCGCAGATCGGAGCCTTTCGATGATGGAAGCATTGACCAGCTGCATGTTGCGATAGATCTCCCGCAGCCCATCGAGATCGAGATCTACATCTCTTCCTTCCCGATTAAGGAAGTACTGTGCCAACATGTACATCGACGTGGCACGGTAGACGGTCTCCTCCTTACTCGACAAGGGAAGGTGAAACCGTGCCATCGGCTTGAAGAATGAAGTATGTGGACATCCACTGGTAGCAATCAGCAGACCCATGAGTGAACTGATCCCCCTTTGCGCAGTTGTATCCTGAGAGATAACACGCTCGTCAGTGATCACATCCAGGCGTAAATCGTCGTGGGAGAGCAAACCATCGAACCTGCTGACGATGTTGACAAGGTTCACCGCGAGAGGACAATGAGGGTGGGTATCCGGTGTGAGGGGACAATGGGGACATTGGTGGAATTCGAGTCGCGTCCAGTCGGGGAGTGCCTCCGGTGCGTTGCCCCGCAGCTCAAGGTGTTCCGTATCCAGCCGAAGATTGAAAATCTCCTGCGTCCCATCGCCCTTGGTGAAGCAGTAGCATATGGTTTCGGTCTCCATGACCGGGTGTCCTTTCTGTTCGGCAGTCACTTCCGTTCAGATGCCATAAACGGACGTTTCAGGCTCGCGCCAATATAGCGCAAAAAAGGAAAGGGGGCAACATGTGCGCGACAACGAGACTCGATAACTGACCTTTCAATCAGTGCGCCGGTGCTCGTGCGCTACGGCTTCCCACACGAGTTCAGCAATATCCTTGACCTGCACTGTGTCGCTGGTTTCCTTCTCCTTGACGCCATCAGTTATCATCGTCATGCAGAATGGACATCCGGTAGCGATGACATCGGGGTGCAGGGACAATGCCTCTTCTGTCCGTTCGACGTTCACTCGTTTGCCTTCGCGCTCTTCCATCCACATTCTCCCCCCTCCCGCACCGCAGCAAAAACTTTTGTCCTTCGACCGTTGCATTTCAACCCGCGCGACTCCTTTGAGATCGTCAAGGATGGAACGTGGTGCCTCGTACTCATCATTGTATCGCCCGAGATAACATGGGTCGTGGAACGTGATCGTTGCTTGCTTCTCTGCGGAGAGCGTGATCCTTCCCTGGTCGACAAGATCTTTCAGGAGGGTGGTGTGGTGAATAACCTCGTAGTCTCCGCCGAACTGTTTGTATTCCTTCCCCAACGATTGGAGACAATGGGGACAGGTAACAACAATCTTCTTCACTTTGTGTCCATTCAGCGTGGCGATATTCTCGGTGATGAGACTTTGTGCGAGGTACTCGTTTCCCATCCTTCGCGCCGGATCACCGGTGCATTTTTCTTCCGTTCCGAGAATGGCAAATTTCACTCCCGCGAGTTTCATCAGATTGGCAAATGCCTGGGTCACCTTCCGATATCTCGCATCGTATGCGCCGGCACAACCAACCCAGAAAAGAACGTCAGCATCCGGTGCTTCAGAAATCCGCTTGATTTCCATCCCGTCGGCCCAGTCTGCCCGCGTCGAGTGCCCAAAGGCCCATGGCGTGAAATTCCGTTCAAGGTTGGAGAAGGTGGTTTTCAACTCTTCGGGAAATCGAGACTCGTTCAGGACAAGCCCGCGCCGCATATCAACAATGGTGTCGACGTGTTCGATCATCACCGGACATTCCTGTACACATGCCATGCAAGTAGTGCAAGCCCAGAGCTCCTGCTCGGTAATGAAATTGTCAAGTAATTGATGCCCCAACAACTTCTCGCGCCCCCCATTCCCTTTTCCGTCAGCTATAGTTGCCATCAGAGGGGCTTTCTCTAATGTCCTCGCGCGCAGATCAACAATGATTTTCTTCGGGTTCAGAAGCTTGCCCGTCGTATTGGCCGGACAGACAGACGTACAGCGGCCACACTCCGTACATGTGTAACCATCAAGAAGTTGCTTCCAGGTGAAATCTTCGATATCTGTTGCACCATACTTCGTCAGGGTTTCGTCGGCAAGGTCAATGGGGTTGAGTATACCCTTCGGTCCGAGGTTGGAGAAATAGACATTCGGGATCGAAGAAATGACGTGGAGGTGCTTGGAATACGGCAAGTAGTTGAGGAACCCCAGTACCACCAGCATATGTCCCCAGAAGAAGACTTGAAACCAGAAGGAAACGGTCTCCGGCCCAACCCCCTGGAAGAGCCCTGCAAGGGTAGCAGACACCAACCGGGCCTCATTCGCGTGACCCATTCCGAGCAACATCCGCGTTGCGTTCTGTCCGAACATCGTCACCATGACAACAAGGATCATCCCGAGAATCAGGACTGCATCCCGCTTCGAGTGGCCGCTCACCTGCAATCGTTTCGGCGGCGCCGCCAGACGGCGGTATAGAGAAACGAGAATGGAGACAACAACCATAAGTCCAAAGAGCTCTTCTAGAAAAATCAATGGCGGATAGAGTGAACCGAGGAACGCGAACGAGAACCCGGGAACCAGGCCCTCTCCGATCGATTCCAGGACTGCAGCAAGAAGAACGACG
>DASRUE010000163.1:0-12088 GCA_035687895.1 Bacteroidota bacterium
GATACGAAGCGTCTTTGAAGATAGATCGGGTAACATCTGGGTCGGTAGCGACCGGGGACTGAACAAGGTGAGTCGAGTCAGGGCGTTCAAGCGGTATCTACCTGGTATCAAAATCAGATCATTCTACATCGATAGGAGAGGGTTCCTGTGGGTGGGGACGATGGGATTCGGTATCAGAGTGTTCGACACAGCTAGACGTGAGGTCGCGGCGTACCACCAGGATCCCAACAACAAGGATAGTCTGAGGTCCGGGCAAGTATACTGTTTCTGCGAAGATCGGCTCGGTAACATGTGGATCGGGACCTGGCAAGGAGGTCTCCATAAGCTTGACAGAAAAACGGGGAGGTTCACGCGTTACAGAAATCCCCTGGCCGACCCGTCGCGTCTTATCAGTGACGACATAATGTCAATACATGAGGACAGGTCCGGGATGCTAAAGCTGCTGGCGGGCAGCGGTCTCATGATCTTTGACCCCCACAAAGCAACATTCACTCTGCGAGAGCCGAGCGGATACGTCTACAGAGATGCCAAAGGAATATACTGGACAGAGACCTCGGAGGGTCTCATGAAAATCGATGAAGTGGAGAACCGGCGCACATTGCATAAGCGCGACTTTCAGGATCTGAAGGATCCCGGCTTTCTTGGGATACGGACGATGTTTGAAGACAGTTCTGGAAACCTGTGGATGGGAACAGGCGGTAACGGACTGATTAAGTTCGATCGCGTTACTGCGCGGTTCACCCGGTATACGATGAAGGATGGGCTCGCGAATGATTACATCCACGGTGTGTTGGTAGACAATCAGGACAATGTTTGGGTGGCCACGGACAACGGATTATCGAGGTTCGATCCCAAAACAAACCGGTTCCGGAACTACGATATCGGTGATGGACTTCCAACAAACAATTTTTATTATGGTGACCCATGTAAGAGCCAAGATGGAGAGCTATTCTTTCAAACCGTAGATGGCGCGGTGAGTTTTCATCCCGAACACATCCCCATCAATGCCAGTCCTCCGCCCATCGTACTCACTTCGTTCAGTACGTTGCACAAGCCACGTCGATTTGAGAGGGACATTTCTGAAGTGGACGCGATCGACCTTTCATATCGGGAGGATGTCTTTACATTTGAATTCGCGGCCCTTGATTTTACAAACCCGGCGAAGAACCAGTATGCATACAAGCTTGAGGGTTTTGACGAGGAGTGGACATATTCAGGTACGCGTCGACAGTTCACCTATACCAACTTGGATCCGGGAACATATATCATGAGGGTGAAAGGCTCCAATAGCGACGGCGTATGGAATGAAGTAGGTGCTTCTGTGAGGCTCACGATCGTCCCGCCGTTCTGGCTTACGTCCTGGTTCAAGGTACTCGTTGGCCTTGTTCTTATAGGAACAGTTGTGTTTCTCTATAACTGGCGTGTTGGTAAACTCCTGGAAATCGAACGAACACGAACCAGAATTGCACGAGACCTGCACGACGAGCTCGGCAGTAATTTGAGTGGGATTGCGCTTGCCAGCCAGATGCTGCGGGAGGGGACAAACCTGACTGAGCAGCAGCGATGTAAGCTTCTGGAAATCAGCGACAATGCGGTGCAAACAGCCGACGCAATGCGGGAAATCATCTGGTTCATCAACCCTGAGCATGACGAGCCGGGTGACATTGTACTAAAAATGAAAGATGCTGCCTCAGCAACGCTCGGAAGAGCAGACTTCCAGTTCACTGCGGATGAGAATGTGTTTGCAGACTCGTCAGACCTGGAATTCCGGCGAAATGTGTTTCTGATCTTCAAGGAGATTCTGAACAACATCGCAAAGCATGCGCGATGCTCAAGCGTTATTATCCGTATAGAGCGGCAAGGGGGCTTCCTACGTATGAGTGTGACTGACAACGGAGACGGTTTCGATCTTCAGTCGGTACAACAGGGGAACGGGCTAAAGAATATGATGGCCCGTGCGAAGGTCATTGGTGGAACGATTGCGCTCGAGAGCTCTCCGAGAATGGGAACGAGAATCATCCTGGAGGCTAAAATGGCGTGAACACGTCATAGCGTGATACGCCTTGTGTTTGTATCATTCAGTGGACGATTGTCCATGCACTACTATTGAGAGAATCCTTCCATGAAGACGGATGTTGAACATAGCATCTGGCTTATTGAGGACAACGACTTCTACAGGCGGACGATCGAAGACCTGGTGAATCAATGCGGGCGATTCGAGTGCTCGCACTCTTTCGGCACGTGCGAGGCCGCCCTTGCCGCACTGCAGGATGAAATCCCGCCAGACGTTATCCTCCTTGACATAGGGCTTCCGGGGATGAGCGGCATAACGGGAATCTCACACATCAAATCTGTTTCTCCGGGTACCCACATCATTATTCTGACCGTGCACGATGAGGATGACAGCGTTTTCCATGCTCTTTCCGCCGGTGCTTCGGGGTATTTGCTGAAGAACTCTTCTAAAGAACGAATCATCGAGTCCATAGATGACGTGTTGCATGGTGGCGCGCCGATCAACGCGCAGATTGCCAAAAAGGTGCTGACGTTGTTTAGCGTTCATACGGCTCCAAGCGCCGGCTATCAACTCACGAGCCGGGAGAAAGAAGTGCTTCGCCTTCTTGTCGATGGGAACACGATGAGTAGAATTGCCGAGAAACTGTTCATCAGCTACCACACAGTTGATAATCATATAAGAAATATTTACAGCAAGCTGCAGGTGCATTCGCGTACAGCAGTGGTTGCCAAAGCGCTAAAAGAACGTCTCTACTGACCATCCTCCCCTCAGAAGTTTTTGCCCTCTTTCGTCCCTAGGTAACTTAGACCGACCATCAAAAACGACGAGAGTCCGTCATGGACGTTCGAGCCGCCGTTGAGTATCTTGTCCCGGGAACTACCGAGGTAACGAATCTCAGAAAGGCACCTGGAGGATATCAATGAGACCGTTCAAGCTGGTTTGCGGATGTTTCTACCAGCTCCACCTGATTGGGCGGGCAGCAGGCCTATGTGTTGTCTTCCCTGGGTGTTTCTCGTGAAGTCTAGTGACGCGAGAGTCATATCTGATGTCGTTGTCCTTGACACACGGAACAGATATAGTCAACCAACAACCCGAGGAGGTTTACTATGATACGAGCGATTGTTGTCCTGGCGATACTTCTCAGGTTCTCCACTCCTATGGTCGCGCAACAAGCTTCCTGGGTGTGGGTAAATCCCTATCCAACCGGGGCTCAGATCAACCAATTGTATTTTAAGTCTCCCATGGAAGGGTTTCTCCTGGGAAATACCGGGACACTCATGAAGACAACTGATGCAGGCAATACTTGGCGGCAGACCGGCACGGCTCCAACCATCAGTTCGATGAAGATGTTTTTTGCGACCCCGCTCGTCGGATATGCAATAGGAATGGGACAGTTTTCAGGGTCATTTCTTCTAAGGACGTCTAACGGTGGGAACACTTGGGCTGATCAAGCTCTGCCATCATTTCGAACTCCGAGAGATATCTTTTTTCTTAACGCATCAGCGGGTTGGATTGTTGGTGAGGATGGCCTCGTTCTTCAAACGACAGACGGCGGAGCGACCTGGCAGGATAGAAGTATTGTTGGGACCTCTCCACCATCATTTTATTTTGTTCGGTTCAGCTCCGTCTCGGACGGAATTGCTCTTGGGAGGTCATTCGCTTTTTCACCCGCCTTCACTGTTGGCCGCTCATCCGATGGTGGAAACACGTGGGCTCTTCAAACAAGCGGCCTTCAGAACTTCATGAGTACTGCGGACCAACTTCCCGGTAATTTAATAGTCAGTGCGGGAACAGGTGGACTCATCATCAGGTCGGTTGATCTTGGCCAGAACTGGTCTTTCCCTATGGGCTTGCCGACAGGGGATTTGGCGGCAATGGACTTCCAAGACTCTCTGCTTGGCATAGCCGTTGGTTCTCTGGGCAGGGTTTCTCGAACTACAAACGGCGGACTCGCATGGAATGAAATCCTTGCAGGAATCTCTCACCCGCTTACTTCCGTACAGTTCGTATCAAGAGACTCGGTTCTCGCTGGAGGATCAGGGACTGGCTTTCCCTCGATCGGTCCCGCGATCCTCCTTTCAACAGATGGTGGGCTCATCTGGACCAACAAGGCCAGATCCATAGAAGAGCAATTTCAAGTTACTGCGATAAGCTTGCACGGCCGAGGTCGCTGTTGGATTGCGGGAGATCGATTTATTTACGGGACGGCGGATACAGGACTGACGTGGAGACAGTTGAGGTCTACCACGAACGATGTGTTTCGGGATGTACTGGCGATGGATTCATTGAATGGGGTGGCAGTGGGGAGTCGGCTTGGACAAGGGTTGATCCTGAGAACAACGAACGCAGGTAATCCATGGTTGGCACAAACATTCGGCAATACACCCTCATTTTACCGCGTAGCATTCCCTTCCCCGGATACAGGATATGCTGTCGGTGAATCAGGTGTGATTGTGAAGACGACTAACCGCGGCCAGTCCTGGTTCTCCCTGACGAGCGGGACCACAAATTCCTTGCTGAGCATGAAGTTTATCACCACCGAAACGGGCTGGGTAGCAAGCGGGAATGCGGTTCTAAGGACCACCAATGGAGGGCAAACCTGGACTACACATCCGGCATCGCAGGATCCCATTCAAGCGATAAGCTTCCCGACTTCAAGCACCGGGTACGCGGCGGCATTCTCGTCACTCTACAAGACAACTGATGGAGGTCTTAGCTGGTCGACTCTGCTGTTCAGCCAGTTTGGAATCCAAGATATCGCATTCACAGACGCAAACAAAGGATGGATCATTGCATTTGATGGAGTAAGCAGTACCTCAAACGGAGGATCGACGTGGACCAATGAATCGCCACCCACCGGTGTTTCGAGATTTGGGCTTTTGCCTGGTGAGGAAATATGGGCAGGCGGCGGAAGCACGAGTGTGATGAGGTCTGTTGGAGGCACAGTTGTAGGGGTGTCTGAAAAACCCTCCCGGGTAATCCCGAACGCGTTCTCCCTGAAGCAGAACTACCCAAACCCCTTCAATCCTACAACCATGATAGTGTACGAGATACCACGTGCAACGCGAGTCGTTCTTACTGTGTTCGATATCCTCGGACGAGAAGTAACCCGACTGGTGGATGAAGTGAAACCGCCTGGATCGTATCAGGCGACGTGGGATGCCGCCGGCCTCGCGAGCGGCACGTATTTTTACAGACTTGAGGCGGGCGAATTCAACGAAGTAAAACATCTGTTGCTGTTGAAATGAGCATGAACAATCCAATTCGCTGGGGCGCTGATTCACTTGCGGGACACCACGCCCGCTGCGATACCTCGGATGCAACATAGAAATCGTCGTATGCAATTGCCCTTCATAAACGGGTGTCAGAACCCTTGGCCTCGAGATAGGGGTTTCAATGTTAGGTGGGGACTCATCGGGAGGTTCATCGCCAATCCTGTTTTCACGTTTGGCGGCAAACTCTATTTTATACAAGGGAATGCGTCTCCGTACATTGGTGGGGGATTTGTTGCAATAACAGTTGAAACAACTCACCCTTCTGGATGAAGCGGGTGAGTATCGTACGTATCACGTCTTGGAAATCGAGCGGATCGAGAAGGCAGACTGAATGGCGTGTGGGGGTGAGACTATTTGAGAGGACCTGGCTTCCGTTTCGATTCGAGAACCATGACAAATCTCTGACAATTGCGTGACTAAAGGTGTTCCCCGAGGGTCGATCTTTCCTTCGGCGCTCGAACTTGAGTTTCCTGCAGTTCCGTCTGCGACAATCATGCCGAGACCATACATTTCCAACAAGACATAGGGAGGTATACCATGAAAAGGATCCCCTTCGTGCTCAGCTTTCTACTGTGTCTCTCTCTCTTCAACGGCGAATTACTGGCTCAAGGCTGGATCAGCCAGTTGAGCGGGACAAGTGAAATGCTTTACGGGGTTCATTTTTCTAACGCCAACAGTGGAGTGGTCGTGGGAGGTCTTGGAACGATACTTCGGACAACCAACGGCGGTACAACATGGACGAGTGTGCCCAGTGGAACAACACGATATCTTGTTGGTCTCTCATTTGCGAACGCCACTACCGGCGCTGCCGTCGGCGAGTTCGGAACCATCCTCCGGACCACCAATGGTGGCCTCAGCTGGACAACCCAGAATAGCAGCACGGCAGGCTACTTGGTTGAAGTGTCGCTGATTGACACAAACATCGGCGCTGTGGTGGGAGAGAGTGGAACAATTCTCCGCACAACTAGCGGCGGCACAACATGGATCCAGCAGACAAGCGGAACGGGCAACTGGCTGTTCGGGGTCTTCTTCACCGACGCGAATACCGGGACCGCTGTGGGGGATTTCGGTACAATTCTGCGGACGACCAACGGTGGCACAACGTGGGCAGGTCAAAACAGCAACACATCGGCGGGGTTATGGGGCGTATGGTTTACAGACGCCAATACTGGAACGGTTGTGGGAACGGGGGGCACAATCCTCCGCACAACGAACGGAGGAGCAGGTTGGACAAGTCAGGTAAGCGGCACTTCGGCCACACTGTACCGAGTTCAATTCAGCAGCGCTTCGACCGGCACTGCGGTCGGTGATGGAGGCACGATACTTCGGACGACGGATTCAGGCGTGACATGGGTCCAGCAGACAAGCGGGACCACAAATTTTCTCTTTGGGGTTCACTTCACGAGCAGAGACACAGGAACGGCGGTGGGAAGCTTTGGCACGATACTCCGAACCACGACCGGCGGGAGAGGGTTGCCGACACTCACTGTCGTCTCACCCAATGGTGGTGAGTTCTGGGTCGTCGGCACAACGCACAATATTGTGTGGACGAACAATGCCGTGGACAGCGTCAAGCTGGAGTACACGACGAACAATGGAACCACCTGGATAACAATCGTTCCCAGGATGCCTGCGGGCGCCGGAAGTTATCCGTGGATAATTCCCAGTACAAGTTCATCGCAAGCGAGGGTGAGGCTCAGCGATGTTGGCAACCCCGCGATAAATGACGTGAGCGACGGCCTCTTTACGATAACCCCGCCGCCGGCAATTACGTTGTCTGTTGATTCGCTCAGTTTCACCGTCAGCGAAGGTGATAGCATCGCGGGGATGTTCACAATTGGCAATGGGGGAACAGGGATTCTAGCATTCTCCATTGACCATGAGTTTCTCGGGGGAGCGCTGGAAACGGAAAAGCAGATTCAGCGTGAGAGAGAATATCTTTCGTCAACGACTGAAGTGACACTACGGCAGCTCTCCAAGAACCCGTCAGACGTTATCTGGGGACGACCTCGCGACAACAAGGTAAGTGTCCCTACTGCAAAAGCGATAGCCTCAGGAGTATCGAGTCCTCACGCTTCGCTTCCAACCGTCGTCACGGACTCTGTGGGTGACGGTGGAGCTGTAGACATACGCGAGATTCGCGGGGCATCGACTGGAGGGAACCTGACACTTCAACCTGTCCTTGCAACACCTCTCAACCCATTCAACTTTGGAGGATATCTGGGCCTTGACACGGATCAGGACAGATTTACCGGGATTCTCTATCCGTTTGCCGATCCGGCGCAGGATATTGGGTGCGAGTACTTCGTCGATTTCTTCTCTCTTGGGAGCAATCTTATCAATGTGTTCAATGCCAACGGAATTTTCCTGGGAGCGGTCCCTGCCACTTCCGATTCGAACAGCTTTACGTTTTCTGTACCTCTCTCACTGCTCGGGAGTGATGACGGCCTGGTTGACCTCGCCGCAGTCGTCGGTAATTCCGCCGGACCGACCGACTGGATTCCAAATGTCGGACATGGTGCTGTGGGTCCGAATTGGCTCGGGTTCTCACCGACCAGCGGAACGATACAACCCGCGGGAAGCATGGACATCAACGTGAACGCTCGTTCGGCCGGACTGGTTGGTGGCACCTATCGAGCGATCATGCATGTGCGAAATAACGATCCCCTCCGGGCGACAGCAGATGTCTCTGTGCGATTGAGGGTCATCGGAACCCCCAACATCACTGTCGCTCCTGATACGCTGGAATTCGGCGATGCATTCATCGGGTATGCGGATACACTCGTGTTTGCAGTCGGAAACACGGGATCCGATACACTGCGCGTCAGTGGAATGACGACCACAAATCCGAGATTCAGCGTCGTCGACAATCCGGTATTCATCGTCCCGCCATTTGGTTCACGCAGTCTTGGAATGATTTTCCAGCCGGATGGGCCCGGAGTTCAGACCGGCAACCTCTCGATATCAAGCAACGACCCGGGTGACCCGGTTACGAATGTACTCTTGCGGGGAACTGGTGTACCGCCGCCAATCATAGGGGTTGCGCCGGATTCGCTCAGCTTTACGCTGAACGAGGGGGACAGCATAACTGCGACTCTCACCATCAACAATACAGGTCAGGGTTCGCTCACGTTTTCCATTGCCAACGAGTATCTGCTGGCAAATTCCCCCGGGATGCGCGAGGCCTTCCGCGAACGCGAGCAAATCGGTGCCAGCACGAATCAAGTTTCACATCCGTCTCCTTCGCGCAGTATTGTACATTCCTCGGGGCTTCCCATCGATGTGATCAAGCATGAGGAGATCATTCCAGCACTTCAACGAAGGATGACCCTGGCAGGAGACACAGTCAGGGTTTTCATCGTGCGGAGTTTTGGAACTGTCTTCGGCGACCCTATCAATACATGGAATCTTCTCAATGCCAACTTCGCCATGTTCGGCTCCCAGCCGCTGCTGATTGACTACGTGACATTGAATATCATGCCGATCACGTACACAGATCTCGTGAACAGCAGGGCCGACGTTCTCTACATCTCCGATGCATGGGATCCGGCCTCGGCCTACGGTTCATACACCCTTAGCGAAATCGATGCGATCACCAACTATGTCAACACAGGTCACGGACTCATCATCTCGTCCGGAACACTCAACACAGCCCTGCAACCGACCCACAATCGGTTTGCGCCACTTCTCGGACTGGACGAAGCGGCGTTTTACAGGTGGAACGACGGGTTCTCCTACACGGGGACTACCATCAGCGATTTCCTTCATACTCCTCATCCAATCTTTGATAGCATACCTTCGCCGTATATTCCGAGCGTTACGTCCAGTGTTGCCGTGACGGGGGGCTGGCAATCAGCGCTCCTGACCGGGCAAAGGATTGCAGAATCGACGCCGCCGGACTCGGGCATAATCGTGGTGCGGAACAATTGCATATATGTGTCCACCGTTCCGGAAATCGTTCCAAATTTGAATGATCTGCGACTCCTCTACAACGCGATGGTATGGAGTGGCGGTGGAGAACGGTGGCTTTCTGAAACCCCTGTACAAGGAACTGTTCCGCCGGGCGGAAGCCTGGATGTTACCGTGAAGGTCAGGACGGACCAACTGGACGGAGGGCTATTCCGTGCGAAAATCAACGTCACCAGCAACGACCCTGCGCGGCCGCGGGTATCAGTGCCAGTGCGTTTGATGGTGATTGGGAGGCCGAATCTTGTGGCCTCTCATGACACACTGGACTTTGGAGAAGCGTTCATCAACTATCCGGATACGCTGGTGTTGCAGCTGTCTAACAATGGCTCGGACACGTTGCGGGTGAGCGGGATGACAGCAAGTAACCCGCTGTACTCGTTGCTTGGGAGTACGGTGTTCGCGGTGGCGCCGCGCGGCCGGCACGATGTGCCGGTACGGTTCCTCCCGACGAGCCTGGGTGTTCAGACGGGGGTTCTTGCCATCACAAGTAATGATCCGGGCGACCCGGTGACGAATGTGCAACTGCGGGGAGAAGGGATCAATCCCTCTCAGATCACCGTAATGCCGGACTCGTTTGGTTTCACACTCAACCAGGGGGATAGCGCGTCGGCCACGCTGAGTATCGGTAACCAGGGGCTGGGTAGTCTCCACTGGCAAATATCGATCGGTGGTGTTGGCTTCGCAAACAGTACGGCAGATAGATCAGTGGTGCGATCGGTGCCGCGGGGGGAATCACGGGATGAAGGTTCTGCATCGACAGGGTCTCATCGAAGGCTCTCCGACCGGGCGAGCGGTCATTCGTATCCTCCTGGCGGAGAAGCAGTGCGAAATGCTGCGCGGGCGGGATCGGCAGTGGATGATGAAACCCTGCCGACAACATCCCATCGTTCTCCCATGCAATCCAGTGGAGCCCGCCTTTTTGGTGCTGCGCTAGGTAGTATCTCAGAGATCGACCTCTCAACCGGACTGGTGTTGAACAATTTTCCCGCTCCCGATTCTACCTCGGACGGCCCAACAGGGCTGGCGTTCTCCGGTGATCGCCTCTTCTTCACAGACGCGTTCACCACCTCCTTGATTTATGTACTTGATCCTTCAACGGGTACCGTTGTCGATTCGTATCCTGCGCCATCCGCTTTCATTGACGGCCTGGCGTTTGTTGACGGCATGTTGTATGCCTGCGATTACTCAGCGCTGCAAATCTACGAACTGAATGCGGACAATGGCCAGGTGCTTCGTACCATCATTCCTCCGGTAGCGATTGGCGGAGGAATTGATGGAGGCGGCGGCCGGCTCTTTGCGAGTAACTTCACAAATGCGATTTATGAGCTCGATATCTCCACCGGCGCAGTGTTGAATTCGTTCGTCCCCCTGTCTCTTGTGTATGGTGTGGGGTTTTCCGGCACTCGTCTCTTTACAAGTGCGCCAGGGACGGGCATCATGGAATACGATCCGAATACCGGACAGTTTTTGGGAAGCGTTTCCTCACTGAGCTTTGCTGCCCTGGCCGGTGGTGGAGTCGATTGGCTGAGAGTTGTGCCGGATTCAGGAATCGTTCCCGCCGGAGGGAGTGAGAACGTGTCGGTCCGGATTCAAACGGGTATGCTGAATGGGGGAACGTACCTTGCAAACATGCTGGTCCAGAGTAATGACCCTGCCCGTCCGACCGTTGTCGTACCCGTCCGGTTGGATGTGATAGGCTCCCCATCTCAGTTCACCATTAACGGGAGTTTTTCCGAGCCAGAGTATCGACTCCTTGCAACAAAACTAAACAACAATTCCGGCTTCGGCCCTGACGAAGACCTGACGAACATCTACTATGGTGTTGATTCGGCGAATATCTACCTCGGGTTTGAAGGGAGGGTTCAGAATGTCCCGAATCAGTTCAATCCCAAACCGGACGGACTCGGTGTTTTCCTGAACTTCACCAGCGAGCAGGGAGCCCCCGCGGGAGGCCGCCTCGGCTTCCTTACGCCGGTCGACTATCACTTCATGAACGGTGTTACCGGGAAGGTACCGTCGCCTCCGTTCTTCGTCGATTTCAAAATGGCGTTCGAGGTCGATTACATGCTGGCGTACTATTCCGACGGAACCCCGAATGTTATCATCCTTGACGCTGGCACACACGTCGCCAACAATCCTGACTCTGTTCAATTCATAGGCAGTACGAACCAATCGGGCACGGCAGTGTCTGGGCCTTTCACTCCGGGGGTATTCTCCACCGGGTCCGTAACATTTGCGTTCCAGAGATCGTTGGTTGCCGGGAGCAGAAAAGGGGCAGAGATCAGGATTCCGTTTGCCGAGTTCGGTGCGACACCAGCCGACTCATTCCAGCTCTTCGCGGCCCTGATCAGTTCGACGGCCTATTTCTCAGACGTTACAATTCCGGGAAATGTCACATCCGGAAACTCGGGGTTCGACCCGAACTATTTGAGCAACACAAACAGCACATACTGTCAATGTCCATCACCTGGTGGAACCATCGGTGCCGGACCGTATTACACAGCCTTGGGAAATGGCGTGCTGCCGGTGAAGGATCCGTTGGCAGCAGTGCCACAGACCTACGAATTGTACCAGAACTACCCCAACCCGTTCAACCCGCAAACGCGCATTCGTTTCTCTCTTGTGACAATGGAGGATGCTCGGCTAGACATCTTTGATATCCTTGGTCGGCATGTGCGGGTGTTGGTGAACGAACAGCTTCCGGCAGGCGGACATGAGGTTGTCTGGGATGGGAAAGGTGACCACGGTGAGCACCTCGCCAGCGGCGTGTATATCTATCGCATTGCGGCTGGCTCATTCGTGAGCGTGAAGAAGATGTTGATGCTCAAGT
>DASRUE010000164.1:0-2875 GCA_035687895.1 Bacteroidota bacterium
CGCCGCATGGCAGTCTGTTGATTCTCGAATTGTCCCCCCCACGTGATGTAATAGCCGGCCGGCAGCGACACTCCTGCTTCAATTCTCTTCTGCGCTTCAGACACAAAACTTCCGATGTCGGTTCCTCTGACATTGCATTCCACAACAATCCGCCGCTGACCATACTCGCGGCTCACTTGCACCGGCCCTTCCTCTGCGACAATGCGGGCGAGCTGGCTAAGCGGCAGTGTACCGCCGCCGGGGAGATTGACCAACGAATTCCCGATGGACTCGATGTCTCCACGCTTGCTCTCAGGATATCGGACAAACACGTCAAACCGCTTCTGCCCTTCAAACACCTCCGTTGCGACTTTGCCTCCAATGGCAATCTCGATAACGCGCTGTACATCCTCCACATTCAATCCGTACCGCGCAATTGCATTCCTGTCCACATAGATGTTGAGATACGTCTGACCTGCAACCTGTTCGGTGGAAACGTCCGCCACGCCCGGCACCTCTCCGACGACCCGTGCAATCTCATCGGCCTTCCGCTTCAGCAACTCCATATCTTCTCCGAACAATTTGATGGCAACGTCTGATTTTACCCCGGAGACGAGCTCGTCCACGCGCATGGCAATGGGTTGTGTGATATTGTAGTTGATGCCGGGGACGTGTTTCAACTCCTCCACCATTTTTTCCACCAGCTCCTCTTTGGTGGCAGCTGTCTTCCATTCCTCCTTCGGCTTCAATGTCACGTAGATATCACTCAGGTTGACACCCATGGGATCGGTGGCAATGTCGGGGCGACCAATACGACCGACGACGAACTCCACCTCCGGAAACTGCATCAGGATCTGCTGCACCTGCTTCTCCATTGTAATCGATTCCGTGAGCGATACGCTCGGCATACGGATTGGTTGAACAAGAATCGATCCCTCATCGAGCTCGGGAATGAACTCGGTTCCGAGGAATGGCACAAGCGAGAGAGAACTCAAAAAGAGCAGCGCAGCGATGCCAAAGGTGATGTACTTGTGCTTCAGCGCCTTTTCAAGAAGCGGCGTGTAGAACCCGCGGAGCCAGTGAATAAGCCGGGGTTCAGTGTGAGTCCTCCGTTCCTTCAGGAAGAGCGAGCTCAGCACCGGAACAAGTGTGAGAGTGAACAACAACGACCCGACGAGGGCAAACCCAACCGTCAGCGCCATCGGCTTGAACATCTTCCCCTCAATCCCCTGCAGCGTGAGGATCGGCAGATACACTGCAATGATGATGAGAATGCCGAAGAGGATTGGAGTGCCCACTTCTTTGGCGGCTCCCTCAACGACCTGAGGGATGGTCAGGCGCTCATCCTTGTGCGTCAACTTGCGCACAGAATTCTCCACCATCACCACCGCGCCGTCGACGATCATCCCGAAATCGATTGCGCCGAGGCTCATCAGATTTGCCGCGAGCCCGAGCCACTCCATGCCGATGAATGCAAAGAGCATCGACAGTGGAATCGTGAGTGCAACAATGAAACCCGCCCGCATGCCGCCAAGGAATATCAGGAGAATGGCAAGGACGAGAAGACCTCCTTCCATCAGGTTCGTTCGCACCGTGGATATTGTCTTACTGACCAGATCCGTTTGATCGTAGTAGGGATGAATCTTCACGTGCCGGGGAAGTGTCTTGTTGATCTCTTCGACCTTTGCTTTGACACGTTCAATCACCTTCTGGCTATTCTCTCCCTTGAGCATCATGACAATTGCTGCGCTCACTTCACCACGGCCTTGCATAACGACCGCTCCTTGACGGGCCTCTGGACCAATGACAATCCTCGCGACGTTCCTGAGGTACACAGGAGCCCCCTGCTCGCTTCTGACGATGATGTCCTCAAGGTCATGCTCATTCTGAACCAAGCCGATGCCCCGGACAATGTATTGCTCGGATGCATGCTCAAGATATCCTCCTCCTACGACGGAGTTGTTCTTCTCCACCGCCTCAAATACATCTCCAAGGGAGAGATCGTAGCTCAAGAGTTTCTGTGGATCAACGAGCACTTGATATTGTTTTACCAGTCCCCCAAAGCTGTTCACTTCCGTAACGCCGGGAACGGTTCGCAACTGCGGCTTCACGATCCAGTCTTGCACCGTCCGCAGATCGATCAGGTCAAGGCTATCGCTTTCGAGAAAGTACTGGTAAATCTCTCCCATGCCGGTCGTGATAGGCCCCATCTGCGGCTGCGGGACCGACGGAGGAAGTAACTCGCCCGCACTTTGCAGGCGCTCCAGGACAAGCTGTCGAGCGAAGTAGATATCCACTCCATCTTCGAACACCACCGTAACTACTGCCAAGCCGAACTTCGAGATCGAACGCACCTCGGTCAACTGCGGAAGGCCGTTCATAGCAATCTCAATGGGAGAGGTAACAAGCCGCTCCGTTTCAACCGGTGAAAGGCCCGGTGCTTCGGCGATGACTTGCACCTGGACATTCGTTACATCCGGAAGTGCATCAATAGGGATGTCATTCAACGAGTAAACGCCAAGAGCGGCAATCAACAACGTCATGGCGACGACGAGGAGCCGCTGCTTCAGGGCAAATTCAATAATGCGATCAATCATAGCTTCATCCCCAGCGGAGGTTAATGTTCCTCACCAAATGTCTCCTTGGCAAGTTCAGACTTCAGGAAAAACCCACCCCGAACGACAATGCTCTCACCAACGATCAATCCATCGAGAATCTCGGCGAAATCTCTGGTCTCTACACCTGTTCGCACGTCCCGCTTCTCAAACGTCGTGTCGTTCCGTGCGACAAACACGAAGTGTTTCTCCGTTTCGCCCAGGAGCGAACTGGCCGGGATCTTTATGGTTTCCTTGCCGAGCTGCGTCTGGATCTTAACGGTGCAGAACATCCCGGGCTT
>DASRUE010000165.1:0-5744 GCA_035687895.1 Bacteroidota bacterium
GGCATCGTCCATCGCGACATTAAGCCCGAGAACATCATGATCCGCAAGGATGGCATTGCGCTGATCATGGATTTCGGATTGGCTCATCGTACAGGTTCAGCTCAGCTGACAAAGGCCGGTGGAACAGTAGGGACAATTGCCTATATGTCTCCCGAGCAGGCGAAAGGTGAACATGTCGATCACCGCACGGACGTATGGGCGTTGGGAGTCGTTCTCTACGAAATGCTGTGTGGCAAGCTTCCTTTTTCGGGAGAATACGAACAGGCAATCGTTTATCAAATTGTCAATCAAGACCCGTTGCCGCTCAGCCAATATCAGGCAGACCTCCCGGCAGAGATAGTCAGCATCGTTTCAACCGCAATGCAGAAGGATCCTTTGCTCCGCTATCAGAGTATGAGCAAGCTCCGGGATGAACTGAAGACCCTTAGCAAACAACTTGAAGGCGGGACAAAGCCATTGGTTTCTTCGGGCGAGCTGCGCCTGGCCATATTGCCCCTCACAAACATCAGTGCGGATCCCAATGATCAATTCTTCGCCGATGGCTTGACAGAAGAACTGATCTCCCGCTTTTCAAAGATTGGCCGCCTCCGGGTTATTGCACGAACGTCGGTGATGCAATACAAGGGAACGACGAAGAGCATTGCTGACATCAGTCGGGAGTTGAATGTTGCCAACGTTATCGAAGGCAGCGTTCGGAAGGTGGGTGACAAGGTTCGCATTCGCATCCAGCTTGTGGACGCCCGCAGTCAGGAGCATTTGTGGTCCGATGATTATGATCGGGACATCAAAGACATCTTTGCCATTCAGACCGATGTGGCGCAGCGCGTTGCACGAGCGCTTGAGATCCAGCTTGTCGGTGATGAGCAACGGCTTATTGAACATGAAGCGACGAAAAACCTCGACGCGTATGACCTGTTTCTGAAAGGGCGCTATTTCCTTGGAAAGAGAACCGAAGAAGCGCTAAACAAGGCGGTCGACTATTTCCAACAGGCAACGCGTCGAGATACGAAGTACGCGGTTGCGTACGCCGGCATATCGGATTCATATACTGCACTTGCTCTGCTTGAGTTCCTTCCACCTCATGAAGCATTCCCCAGAGCGAAGGCCGCTGCAGCGAAAGCAATTGAGATAGATCCATCAATGGCTGAAGCTCATGCTTCACTTGGGTTGGTGAAATTCCAGTATGATTGGGACTGGCCGGGAGCGGAAAAAGAGTTTAAGCAGACGCTCAGGTTGAATCCCAACTACGGAAGCGGGCATCATTTTTATGCCGATTTTCTCAAAGCTCTTGGCCGCTTCGATGAGGCACTCGATGAAATCAGGAAAGCACAGCAGCTCGATCCTCTTTCGCTTGCGATCAATACCGGGGTGGGGCATGTGTTGTATTTGTCCCGCCGCTATGATGATGCCATCGAGCAATACCGGAAAACACTTGAACTCGATCCGAACTATCTTCAAGCCCGGCTTTGGTTCGGCAGACCATTTCTACAGAAAGGCATGTATCAAGAAGCGATCAGAGAGATCGAGGCTGCCGTAGAGATCTCCGGAGGCAGCATCATAGCAACTGCTATGCTCGGCCACGCTCGCGCAGCGTCGGGAAACAGAACAGAGGCTCTGAAGATACTCGATGCCTTGATGAAACGATCGGAAAGACAGTACGTCCCGTCGTACTGGATTGGAATGATCTACATCGGGCTTGGGGATATGGACCAGGCGTTTGCTTGGTTTGGCAGGGCATGTGAAGAGCGATCAAGCTGGTTAGCCTGGATGAATGTGGAACCGCGATTTGACGTGTTGCGTCGGGATTCCCGGTTTCCTTTGTTATTGAAGAAAATGAGGTTGGAACAATGATCGGCCTGGTCACGCTGGGATTTCTTCCTACACCAGATCGAACGTGGGCACGCTGGAGATGAACCCCCTCTCTCTTGCTTTCTCGAACAGAACCTCAAGAGCCCGCTTTCCCTTCTTACCCATATCGATTGTCAGCTCACTCACGTACATCTTCACAAACTTCTCTCCCAACTTGTAGTCGATCCCGCGCCCCCACTGCATCGCGTAAGGGATTGACTCATCCTGATGGGCGTAGCCGTACGCGATACTCTCTTTCAATCCCTGCGAGAGTCTTCGTGCAAGATCTTCGCCCAAGTCTTTTCTCACGACATCAAGCCCGAGAGGCAGAGGAAGTCCGTTCGTTTCCCTCTCCCACAACTCGCCGAAGTCCATCACCTTGTTGTAACCTAGAGATTGATACGTGATCTGTCCTTCGTGAATCAACAGTCCTGCGTCGACAGTTCCTTTGTCCACTGCATCCATGATCTTATTGAACGGCATGTCGGTGTTTTTGATGCCATTGGTAAATGTCTTGAATAGGAGAGTCGCTGTTGTGAGAGGTCCCGGAGTTCCGACAGTTTTACCCTTGAGTTCATCAAGTGTCTTGTACTTTCGGGAGACGATGACCGGCCCGTAGCCTTCTCCCATACTTGCGCCCGTCTTCATGATCCAGTATTTGTCAGCAACGTAAGGAAACGCGTGAGCGGATATTGCCGTTACTTCCAGCTCGGCACGCATCGCACGCTCGTTTAAGGACTGGATGTCTTCCAGCAGGTGTTCGATCTTGATTCCGTCAAGCTTGACCTTCCCGCTGGCAAGGCCATAGAACATGAACGCGTCATCGGGGTCGGGGCTGTGACCTACGCGTATGGTTCTTTCGGAAAGAGAGTTCATGGAGTCTGTAGAGTCAGATAGTCAATGAGTCTGGTGTCACTTCGTTCCTATGTAAATCGAGGCGATGCCGAACGTCAGTCGCTCTTCTGTTGTCTCGGTGAAGCCAACTCTCTGCAAGATGCCGAGAAAATCCTTGCCATCCGGGAACTTCATTACGGTGTCGGGGAGATAGGTATAGGCGTCCTTGCTCTTCGAAACCAGCCGTCCGACGAACGGAAGGATGTTGAGGAAATAAAAGAAGTAGAGCTGACGGAATGGAAAGTGTCTCGGCCGGGAAAATTCCAACACGACGATTTTCCCCCCGGGGCGTAGCACCCTGCGCATCTCGCTGAGTCCTTTCTCCAGGTTCTCGAAATTGCGGGCACCAAATGCCACGATTGCAGCGTCGAATGATTCCGCGTCGAACTGCAACTGTTCGGCTTCTCCTGTTTGGAGAGCGACTGTGGCGCCAAGTCCCCGCTTCTGTAGTTTGGCGCGACCAACGGCGAGCATTTCTTCGGCGATATCCACGCCCACCACGTGTGTCGGGTGCAGCCGAAGCGCCGCAATTGCAAAGTCTGCCGTGCCTGTTGCCACATCAAGAATGCGTTTCGGTTGGAGTGTGAGCAGTTGTTCCATTGCTCGTCGCCGCCAGTACAGGTCGATGCCGCCGCTGAGAAGATGATTGAGGAGATCGTACCGGTAGGCAATCGAGTCGAAAAGGGAGCGTACGTAGTGCTTCTGCAAGAGAGATCGTTGAGTAATTGAACACCCTAAGATACGGAAGTCCGTCCAGAGTTCCAATGTTCCTTCGGTATGGTGTGAAGGTATTGAACCGACAAATTCCTTTCCGTATGTTTGAACAATGAGCCAGCCGTTCCCACCATCGCAGAGCTGACCCACCGCTATTTTCCACATGTTGAATTGCAGAGGAGGAATCATGAACATCCACCGATTTGCGTCACCGACCATTACTGTCATTTTCGGTTTAGTTTTCTTTCTCCTGCTCGCATTGTTTGGTTGTACCAAAGAGGAGCAGGGACCAGCCGGACCTCAGGGAGCGCCAGGACAAGATGGAGGTCCGGATGATCTGACAGATCCGAACATTCTTCCTGCAGTCATCTTCACCAGTCCTGCAAATGGCAGCACGGGTCCATTCGGATTGTTCGACAGAGGCGAAGGATACGACAGACCACACTTCATTGTTCGGTTCAACAAACTCATGGCCACATTCTCCGTCGGGGAGCGAACGGTGCGATGTACAGGCTTCGATCGTCCAGTTGTCGTCAGGCTGGATGAGGACTACTATCCACCCTATCGGTTCTCCTCCGGAGTGTCGTTGGATGTGTTCAACAATTTTCTCGCGTTCGCGGTGTACGACTCGGTGACTGGCTATGGTAGCATGCCATATCATGTGGGGAGGATCGTTACCGTCTCCATCGATACAACGATAGAAGACATCAACGGTCACCACCTGGTCCAGGCCTACACGTTCTCGTACGCTCCTGAACCCTACTTCAGGGTTCTCAGTATCTATCCCGAAGATGGATCAACAGACGTAATGCCTGGGAATTCACCCTCTGTAATGTTCAATAGCCTCTTGGGTGTAACGATCATCCCTTCGTTGCAGCTGAACCCCCAACCCAATGGTCAGTGGCGGATCTCCGAGTTTGACTCCATGTCGGTATCCTTTCAGCCTGCGCAGCCTCTCCCTTTCGGTTCACAGTACTCCCTCGTTGTGGCGAACACGGCCCGGGACTTTTACGGCAATCAGGTAACGAGGTCCTTCTCTTCGGGTTTTGGAGTGACCGAATATCGCGTTCAGTCGTCATATCCGGATGATGGTGCAACAAATATCTCCCTTCGATCTTCGATCTCGGCGGAGTTCACCGGTCTCACTGATACGGCAACCATTCGACAAGCATTCAGTATTTTTCCGGCGACATCGGGAATTCTCAATCTCCAACGGAGCGGTTTCCTTTTCTACTCGACGAACGATTTTCTACCCGGCACCAGGTACACAGTCACGCTCTCGACCGTGTTGACAGCCTTGGACGGGACACATCTTTCTTCGCCAGAGACATTCTCGTTCACGACGGGTCCCTTCAAGGTCGACTATTTCTATCCACGGTACGGCGAGTACGGAGTGTCGCGGAGTCGATACTTCACGGCCTACTGTAGCGGTGGCATCGATACGAGCAGCGTGCGCGCTGCCTTCAGTATCACCCCTGCAGCCAGCATGATATTCGAGCTGAGCTCCGGCTCGAGTTCGTTCAGTGTCCATCCGGCGACCCTGCTCGATGCAAACAGATTGTATACGATAACAATCTCTACAGGCCTTCGTTCAAGAAACGGCAACCCGCTTGCCGCGCCGATTACAACGGTCTTCACGACGGGGCAGTAATGCCGGTTGAGGCAAGGACCAGACCTTGACTTTCTATGCCTCATCGCGTATCATACACCAGCACACGATGAACAACAGACACACTCCATATCGGTGGTGGTATCACCCAACACCTCGAGCATGCTCGGTGGAGTGATCTTCTCATTTTTTGGTGCATTGAATACCGCAACCGAATGAAACCTTCGCCGACATAGGGTGAGGGTTTTTTTGTTTGAACTCCATAGTATAACCTCATGTCATCACTTTCCAAGAGTGTTTCTGTTCGTCTCCGGCCATCATCCGGGGATCGATCATACCGAATTACAATCCAGCCGGGCATCCTGGGATCCCTGGCAGATCGGATGACGAAATCCAAAGGGAAGGTCTTTATCATCACTGACGAGACGGTCGGTCGTCTCTACGGACGGGCTGTACAAAAAGAGTTTGTCGGAAAAGGGAATGAAGCAGTCCTGTTGGATTTTCCGCCGGGAGAGAGGTCAAAGAATTACCGGACTGTCAATGTATTGCACACACAGCTGTTGAGGAATGGCATTGGTCGCGACAGTGTGATTGTCGCGCTTGGCGGGGGAGTCGTTGGAGACGTTGCAGGATATGTGGCTGCTACAATCCTGCGTGGCGTGCCTTTCATTCAAGTTCC
>DASRUE010000166.1:0-4229 GCA_035687895.1 Bacteroidota bacterium
ATGCGATTGCACTTTGTCCCGCAAGGAGTAAAGACATGAAACTCCTGATTCTTTCAATAGTATCTCTCTTAGAAATCATCAATCTGTCCTGCAAGAAAGACGCCAATCCTGTAACACCGAATGTCTATTTTCTCAACGGGAAATGGACGGGAAGAATTACCTACTACTTTTCAAACTACCCTCTTTCCTTGACGCTGAATCAAGTAGGGAACGATTCCTTGACTGGTCAGATGGTGATTGGCTTTGCGAATCCAGAGACTACTGCGATTCAGTCGGCTCTGTATTTCGACAATGATTCTGTACATTTTGCCCTCAATCGAGGCGGGTTTTGTTTTTATCAATCCATGTCGGGAAAAGTCATCACGACAGACAGCTTGGCTGGTTCGTGGGCGTATCGGTGCGTCAACGATCCTCCGATGACATCAGTATGGACCACTCGTCGAATACAATGACAACTGAACATTGTCACTTGGCCACGGCACGAACGCATAACAGCGGTAGGCGCAAGCAACCGCATCGAATGGATAGAGAAACAAGATGGACTGGTATGGTTCTGAACACAAACCCTTGTTATATTACTTGGAAACCATATAATCAATAATTGGAGTACAGAGAGAACAACCAAAACCCTGGTGGTCTGAATGCGGGACTGTCCATTGGGGTAAACTAAATCCCGCAAAGAAGGAGGTGCATAATGGCACTAGTAAGACGGGATCCGGGGCGAGAGATGGAGGATATGCTCGACCGCTACGCGAGAGCGGTGGGGCAACCTCGGGCTGGAAGCCAAGAGGTCATCGCAACAGGCGACTGGGTTCCTCAGGTAGACATCGCTGAGACCGACAAAGCATTCGAGATCAAGGCGGAGATTCCCGAGGTCAATAAGGAGGATGTCAAAGTTACTGTACACAATGGTGTCCTGACGATTCAGGGAGAGAGAAAACAGGGAAGAGAAGAGAAAGGGAAAAAGTTCCATCGAGTCGAGCGATACTACGGGAGCTTCACCCGTAGCTTTACGTTGCCTGACAATGTCGATGAAACTAAGATCAGCGCTTCGTTCAAGGATGGCGTGCTGAATCTCCAGATTCAAAAGACTGAGGAGGCAAAACCGAAATCCATCGAGGTCAAAGTGGAGTAAAAAGACAGAAGCTCCAACCATCGGCTGAACGCGGACTGGGAAAAGCGCTAGCTTTTCCCAGTCGGTTAGCCGTACGTTAGGCGGCGGAGAAATTGTCGTGATTTTCGCGAAACGATTTTGCTTGCTCGTCCTGCTCGCGTCCTGTGTACTCGGCAACCAACGTGTTAAAACGGTGATGCCAGCGGACGATTCGACCAAGACGGTCGTTCACTCTACATTCAATGGCTCGAAGGCCGGAGACCATCGAGAGGTCGTCGGCATCCAGCTTTGCTGGTGCCCGCCGGGGAAGTTCGTAATGGGAAGCCCGCGCAGTGAGCCCGAACGGCGACCGGGGGAAGATCAGGTCGAGGTGACCTTCACCAAGGGCTTTTGGATGGGTAAGTACGAAGCAACGCAGGGGCAGTGGAAACGGGTCATCGGAAAGTTGCCGGGCGAGCTAACGGTGGAGTTGCTCGAGGGGGATGACTTTCCGGTTGGCAACGTCAACTTTGCCGAAGCGGAGGCATTCTGCCACAAACTCACCGAACTCGGCCGTCAATCCGGCGTCCTCCCGGCCGATTGGGAGTTTCGGTTGCCCACTGAAGCGCAGTGGGAATACGCCTGCCGGGCAGGGACGACGACGGCCACCTCGTTTGGAGAGAAGCTCAGCAGTAAACATGCGAACTTCAAGGGGAAGCCGTACAACGGGGCCGAGCCGGGGCCGGCGCTCAATCGGGCCGCCAAAGTCGGCAGTTACCCCGCCAACGCCTGGGGGCTGCACGACATGCACGGCAACATCTACGAGTGGTGCCGGGATTGGTACCACAGGAAGCTGCCGGGCGGTACGGACCCCGACTTGTATTCAGCGAAGACCTCGGCAACGAAAAGCGAACACGGCGGCGTGTCCCGGGCGCGCCGGGGCGGCTGTTGGTCCGACGACGGGTGGGCCCTCCGGACGGCCTTTCGACTGCGGTTTGAACCGGAACGGCGTTACGACCACATTGGGTTTCGCGTCGTGGCTGTCCAGCAGTAACACGCGGCTGCATGCCACCGCTTCATGCCGTTGGTAATGCTAACGCGCCGTGAAATAGGTTCGAAGGGCCGCGGCACGGCGTGGTTTGTGCACACGTTATGTGCAATTGCCTTTACAAGGAAGGAAGGATATCATGAGACACAAGTTCCTTATATCTTTGATCGCCCTTGGTGTTCTTACGATCTCGGCTACGAACAAGGGATTGTCTCAACCCAACTTCTGGCAACAAATGAGCAATGGTCTGAGCAACTTGAACGTCAGTGCTCTTTCAGTCGATTCAAACGGAACTCTGTATGCAGCAACCGGTAGTTACTTTCCTGTTGTGTTCAGGTCAACTGACAATGGCGACAGTTGGGATTCCGCCGGCCAAACAGACGGCAGTAGCATCAATTGCCTGGAAACCAATTCACGCGGATACATATTTGCGGGAGACGTTTTCTACGGCGTCTACCGATCGACTGACAGCGGAAACATGTGGGTGCGGGTCGATAGCGGCCTAACGAATCCTCTCGTTAGAGCACTTGCCATCAATTCTTCAGGTGATATTTTTGCGGGAATCCTGCCAGTCTACATTGATACGAATTTCTTCTACGGCATCTATAGATCCACGAATAACGGGGATAACTGGGTGCAGGTCAACACGGGCTTACGATACGGTGCCGGTATTTATTCTTTCGCAACTAATTCCGCTGGGCAAATTTTCGCAGGCGGTTCTTATGGCATCTACCGATCGACCGATAACGGAAGCAATTGGGTTGAAAGTAATAATGGCTTAGATTCCAATCGGTATGTTAGCTCTATTTCTGTTGGCCCTAATGGACACATTTTTGCCGGAACGCAGGACAGCGGGATCTACCGTTCCACCGACGATGGTAACACTTGGACTCACGCCAACATTGTCCTGCCAAATCTTACAGTGGTGTGGTCCCTCGTTATCAATTCGCTTGGACATATTTTTGCAGCAGTCTCTCAGAGTACCTTTAGTTATGGCGTCTTGCGCTCGACCGATGACGGAATAAACTGGACTTTGGTCAACTCTGGCTTCACGACGAGCGCAACTGTTTATGATCTCGTCATAAACTCTTCAGGATATGTTTTTGCCGGAACAGGTGGTGGAGGAGTATTTAGAAGCGTTCAATCAACAACTTCAGTGGAACAAATCGACCATGAGTTGCCAACAGCGTTTTCGCTGAAACAAAATTACCCGAACCCTTTCAATCCGAGTACATCGATTCAATTCTCAGTCCCCCGCACTGAATTTGTAACCTTGAAAATCTACAACATTCTGGGCAAAGACGTCGCCACGCTTGTTTCAAAGAACCTCTCTGCTGGGACCTATGAAACCGAATGGAACGCTCAAGGGTTCCCAAGTGGAGTTTACTTCTATCGCTTACAGGCGGGTGCTTTCATCCAAATCAAGAAATTGATTCTAATCAGATGATGACGACCACCAAACGGACGATATTACTTTTGACTTTAGCAGTTTTCGGACTGACTGCTTGTAAACGAGCATCTTACAAACTTTTGTGCTTGGCGGACAGTGGGTGCTTCTAATACTCCATTTTCATAAACCCCCGAAACGTTAAACGCAATGCTCCACAATCCACAATAACTCATCATCATGTAACACGAAAGGATAACCCAATGAAAAGACATCGAAGTATGACCGTTGTTGCGAGTTGCTGCCTGGCACTTCTCGCGCTTCACTGTAATCAGCCTGCCCCGGATACCCGTGCGGCGGACGAGGCAACCATCCGCGGCATCAATCCGGCCTGGTTCAAAGCCTACAACGCTGGTGACGCCAACAGCATCGTCGCTCTTTACGCGGAAGACGCGGTGGTCAACGCCCCGGGGGCACCGGCCGCTCGCGGCCACGCCGCGATTCGTGAATTTTTCGTGAAGGACGTCGCGACCTCAGCCGCAGCCGGAATAACCTTGAATGCCGGCCCCACGAGCGATGTTGGTGTCTCAGGCGATCTCGGCTGGGAGTGGGGAACCTTCACGGTAACGGATAAGTCGGGCGCCACTGTCGACACCGGCAAGTTCGTAACCGTTTTTGGGAGGAAGGACGGAAAGTGGCTC
>DASRUE010000167.1:0-7151 GCA_035687895.1 Bacteroidota bacterium
CTGAAAAGAAGTGGGCAGGAAAACCGCATGTTGTTGCTACTTTCTTTCCGAGAAAGAAAGTAGCCAAAGAAATCTTTCCGCAATCGTAACGCACGGCTGTGATAGTGCTGACTTTGGTTGGGGGCGATTTCATCTGTCGAACGATGTGAAAACGAGAAGTGCATTGCTTTTCGATGAAATCGCAAAGCGGAGATTGATTCTCCCTCGCTCACAGCCAGCGATTGCGGAGGGGCTTGGTGAATCACCATGTGACGAAATCGATGGCGACAAGAATCAGGTAGTCCGGAATTGGCGTTGAGGGGTCGAAGGTGAAGTGCCGAAGATCGCGTGGACTATGGCCTCAAACCTCGAACGTAGCCCTTCACTTAACGAGGGATAGCATGGCTCGAAGAAAACTTAGAAGACTCGTCACCAGTAACCTTGAGCGCATCTCAAGCAAGGTGTTCGATGAATACCATGATGAGATCACACAACTTGTTGGACGGCGGCATGGAGTCTACTCATTGTACAAGAGAGAACGCCTGTACTATGTAGGGCTTGCTAAAGACCTTCGAAGTCGGCTTGATGGTCATTTGAAAGACAAACACGCCAGCAAGTGGGATAGCTTCAGTCTCTATCTGATTCGCAACGTTAACTATCTTCGAGAGCTCGAGTCTCTCATAATCCACGTTGCAGACCCGAAGGCGAATATTCACAAAGGCCGATTTGCTCGCTCTACAAACCTTCGCTCCACGCTGGAGGAGCTCATGGAGGAACGAGATCGTGCGAAGAGAGCTGAAATACTAGCTGGTCATTCCCGTAAGAAGAAGAAACGCAGGAGAAGGAGGAGTCGTCAACGTAAAACATCTGGCAGGCGGGCGAACCTTGCGGGTCTTCTTTCCTCTGGGACTGAACTGCGGGCTAGATACAGAAAGAAGGAGTATGTTGCTTCAGTTGATGGTACCGGACGAATTAGCATTGATGACAAGACGTTCTCTTCGCCTTCAGCGGCAGGCTCATTTGTTCGTAATGGCAAGGCTACTGATGGCTGGATGTTCTGGACCTACAAGAATGAAGTTAGCAAGTGGGTGAAGATTGATGAGCTAAGGAGCAAGCAGCCGTGAGGATCATGGAATTCCAATTTCACCCCTTCTCGAGCACATTGCAACTCCCTCGCTGAAGGCGTACATTGGGTTGCATATTCTCCCGTTCCTTCAGCCTGTCAAAAGGAGATAAAGCTGCTTTGGACTCCGCCTGCTGGAATACAATTCAACGCCTCTTTGATGCAGCGCTCGAACGACCTGGCTCTGCGATGCCTGCGCAGGCATTTTGCTGAAGCACAATCCCTCGGTATCATGAAACTCACATTCCTTTCCGACCTTCATCATCAGGCATAGAAGGCGGTTTGAAATAGTAGCTCTGGAAAGCAATGGCCTCTACTTCCCCGAAGTTGATCCCATCACAACGTGATCTCTTTGAGATCCCCAATGGGGTCACGTACCTCAATTGCGCAACCCTCTCGCCCCAGCTCCGCTCTGTTACGGCTGCCGGGCTGGATTCGGTCAGAGCAAAAGCCTCGCCATGGGGAATTACTCCTCCCGACTGGTTTTCAGACATTGAAACCCTCCGCGGGCTTGCGGCGCGGGTGCTCGAAGCCGATGCTGAGTCCGTAGCTCTGGTTCCTTCGGTGAGCTATGGAATTGCTATCGCAGCTGCAAACGTGCGTGTCGAGCGTGGCCAATCGATTGTCCTCCTCCATGAGCAGTTCCCGTCCAACGTGTATGCATGGAGGGATCTCGCCCGGCGAAGGGAAGCTACAGTACGTACGGTGCAGCGAGAAGCCGGCCAGAGCTGGACGCAGGCGCTTCTCGAAACAATCGATGCGAAAACGGCAGTGGTTGCAGTCCCGCAATGTCATTGGACGGATGGGAGCCTTGTGAACCTTGCAGTGGTCGGCGAGAAGGCCCGCTCCGTTGGTGCCGCGTTTGTCGTTGACGCCAGTCAATCGGTTGGTGCGTATCCGCTTGATCTCTCAACGGTTCAGCCCGACTTTCTCGTCACGGTTGGCTACAAGTGGCTGCTCGGCCCGTACAGTGTTGGCTACCTGTATGTCTCACCGCACTGGAGAGCGAATGGAACGCCGATTGAGCATTCGTGGCTTGCGCGAAAAGGGAGCGACGACTTTGCAAGCCTTGTGTTGTATCAGGACGAATTCAGATCCGGTGCCAGGCGGTTTGATTATGGCGAGTGCTCCAACTTCGTGCTTGTTCCAATGGCTATTGCCGCGCTCCGGCAGGTTCTCACCTGGGGTGTGATGAACATCCAGCACTCGCTTTCCGTTTTGACGGCAATGATCGCTCGTGAAGCTGCCGCATTGGGATGCGTCGTTCCATCTGAACGCGTCGGTCATATGATCGGCGTGAGGTTTTCCGGTGGGCTACCGGATCAGCTTGGCAGAAAGCTGGCTGATGAACGCATCTACGTCAGCATTCGTGGCAACGCCATTCGCATTGCACCTCATCTGTACAACGGCGAAGCTGACGTCGAGCGGCTCTTCCGTGCTCTTCGGACGCTGGTATGAGGAAAGGCAGGGAGGTGGAGGTGGGAGGATGAGAAACCAATTATGAAAGGGGACTACCATGGAGAGAATTACGGAATTGTTTGTGGTGGTTGAGAACAAGGCCGGTGCACTGGGTGAGCTGCTGGGACACCTCTCGAAAGAGAAGATCAACATCGAAGCGGTGGGGTTGTTTCAGGACGTTGCAAAACTCTCCGTGTCGGATGTCGATCGTGCCGGGAAGGCCCTTAGCCGCGGAGGGTACCAGGTTGAGTTGCGAGAAGTCCTGCGCCTCGACCTCGATAACAAACCGGGTTCGTTCGCATTTGTGGCTTCCCGCATCGGTGCCGCTGGGATCAATATCGATTACTGTTATGCCACCGTCGGGAAGGGATCGAAAGGTGCCGCGGTGATCCTCGATGTCGAGGACCTCGACGGTGCAATGGCAGCCCTCAAAGGGGCTGGGATGTAGCTTTTTCCCACTTCTTTTTGACCTGGATTTGCGAGTCCCGAAATCTTGTGAGGAGTGTTCCTCAACGACCAGGCAATCTTCATCTCTGACAGAAAAAGAGATTGCCCGCCTGCCTGCAACATGAACCTCACATCCCTTGCCGACCTTTATTACATGTTACCGCTTCCAGGTAGCCCCGAGTGTTACAGATTGACGGATCGCAAGCGCTCCCTTGCTTTCCTGGTTCTTCCGAGGTATCTTTCGTAGGGCTCGTGCTTGATTGAGGGCGGGAATGCCTTCGCTGTCACTACCGACCCGCTTCGAGTTCCTAGTAGTATCTCCCCCTTCTAACGTATTTTTCCACACTGTTCACTCTCATCAGCAACAGTTCTTCGCCAGCGACGGTCTTTCGCATCGCATTGCCACCCAGGCCCCATCAATTCATCCTGTTGTCGGATTAGAACGCGTCGCTGTTGATGCCGAAGGCAGAGCTCTTGCAGAGCATTCGATCAGTTGATTCCAGGAGGTTTCCGCGCAATGAAGGTTTGCATTTTCGTCTTGTTGCTGTTGCCCGGAGTGGCAACAAACGATGCAGTTGCCCAGGTGATTCCATTTGAAGAGGATCCCTGTGGTTATCCTGATACGACATCCAGCGAGTATCGCGCCGCGGCGCTTTTGAATTGGGGTTATGGGTACGATTCCCTGAAGGCGGATCTTGAGCGCTGGTCATGGAGCCCCTATGTGCGGATCGATTCGGTGGGAGCCACCGTCCAGAACAGGGCCATGTACATGATGACGATACAGGGAAGCGGCGCCCCAAATCGCAAACGTGTCTGGATTCATGCTCGCACACACCCGAATGAAGTGCAGGGGACGTGGGTGACCAACGAGATGATCGAGATTCTCCTCGGAGAGTCGCCACTCGCCCGTTTGCTGCGGGATAGCTGCATCTTTACCATCATGCCGATGTACAATCCGGATGGGGTAGAGCTACGGTTGCCGCGTGAGAATGCGAATGGTGTCGACATAGAAAGCAACTGGGCTGCCAACCCTGGAGAGCCGGAAGTGCGTGTGCTGCGCGGGGTGTTTACCCAACTCATGGGAGGGGCGAATCCCATCAAGGTGGCGCTCAACATGCACTCCGCGTTCGCCTGCAGGCGGTACTTTGTGTATCATGCAGCGTCAGGGACATCCGACCTCTTCGCAGCGCTTGAACAAGAGTATATCGGTGCAGTGCGGAGCCATTTCCCCGGAGGGATCGAACCATATAACTATTTCGTCACCTGGACGAACGGTGCCCCGACGTACTATCCGGAAAGCTGGTTCTGGTACAATCATCATGAATCGGTGCTGGCACTCACCTACGAGGATAAGAACTGCACCTCGGCAGGGGGATACGATTCAACTGCGTTTGCACTCCTGCGCGGCGCTGCCGATTTTCTGCACATTGCCGGACCTCTTACTTCGACTTCAGAAAGCACGCCTCTCCCTTCCGGGATAGCACTCCTGCAGAACTTTCCTAATCCCTTCAATCCAACCACGATACTCTCATTCAACTTGCCTGACCCGGCCATCGTCTCGCTGGTGGTGTATGACGTGTTGGGTCGGAAGATTGCTGAACTTGCCGCGGGCTCCTACGGCGCAGGTACTCACACATCAACCTGGAACGCCGCCGATCAATCAAGCGGTGTGTACTTCGCCCGGTTCACAGTCACCAGTGCGGAAGGCCGGCCCGCAGGTCAGGCGGGCAAGTCTGTCTATTCCAATATCAACAAGCTCGTTCTGATAAAATAACGTGTAGCACGCCCGCCACATACAACGCCGGTCAGTTGCGCAGCAATGCCGCTTCGAAGTCTCAGAAAATTGCTTGATACGATATGCACACTCCGTCTATCGACACTGGTGGTTCGCAACGTTGAGAATCAATCTACGCCGTCGATCCGCGCACCCCGAGCGAAGCAAAAAAAGTGTTGGGGATGAGTTTTAGAATGTCTGCTGTTCCCTTTCGCGCACCGGTTGTTGATCCTATCTGCGCGCTTGCATTGTCGGTGTTCTCAGTCGTGAGAAACTCGAGTGAGGTATTCGCGCCACACGCCAGCAGTTCATGTTAAAAAGCTGATAAAATGTCTGTCAATCTGGGCATATCCGATGGCATATCTTGTGTGATGTATTATTCAACAAAGAGCATCTGAAGACCCTTCCAAGGCAGATACCACTCCTCTTCTCGAACGCTGCTCTGCACGGTGCTCAGTCCTCCCTGAAAAAGCCAAGGTTTGCATAGAAAAGACGTGCCCGTTTGTTGATCATTCAACAATAGAGGAGTAAGTAAGCGGGAAGACTTCACCGGAAATTGTCCTGGCCCCTTCAACTTGGTCAACAAATATCAAGTTCACGCTGTCGGTGCAACGTAGAGCCGCAATGGAGGTCTACAATATGGTTGGCCGACGCGCGCTGTTGAATAAAGACTATTCAATCTCTGCATTTCCTTCAGGCGACGTCTGGTGTGGCGGGTACAATGGAAGGATATTCAAAAAGAATGGTACTTCAACAGCAGTTCAAGGGGATGGGGAGACGCCGCGAGCGTTTCAGTTGTATCAGAACTACCCGAATCCATTTAACCCGTCAACAACGATCGGTTTCGACGTCGCCCAAAACACCTTTACAACTTTGAAGGTGTACAATCTTCTGGGGCAGGAAGTGGCAACGTTGGTGAACGAGCAGATGAAACCAGGAACCTACGAAGTGAAATGGAATGCCTCCCTCCAGTCGAGCGGATTGTATTTTTATCAACTGAGAACAGACGGGCTTACTGAATCGAAACGGATGCTATTCTTAAAGTGAGTATGAAACAGGAAATCAAATTCAGCTTTGTCGTGACCCTTTCAGAGGAGTGACCACAATGAAAAATCATTCGATAGTAATGCGACTGGCTAGATTGCATATCTTGTTGATGTTGGCGCTTCTCACCACCGGGGTAACGGTTGAGGCGCAACTGCCGCGGCTTGATTCTCTTTCCGCCCAAACGCTAACACGCAGTGGACGTCTGCGAATTTTTGGGGCGAACTTTGGCAGCGGGAGCGGTGCGAGCCAGGTGCTGATAGACGGCTACAGCGCAATCGTGTCGCGCTGGAGTGTTTCCCAAATTACCGCGTATGTGCCGGAACAAGCGGTGCCCGGACAGGTTGTGGTTCAGGTAGTAACATCAGGCGGTGCAAGCAACGCGATGCAATTGACTGTTACGATGCGTCAACAACAGGGCCGCGTGCGTTGGGCTTTCGAAGCGGACGTCGCAGATCTTTGGTGGAGGCCCACGCTGGCGGCTGACGGCACGATCTATGTGCACGGGAGCGATGGCTTTGTGTCCGCGCTCTCCCCCGATGGCGGGTTGAAGTGGGCGACGAATGTGAACTGGTATCCCTACGTTCCGCCTGCGGTTGGACCTGATGGCACGGTCTACGTCGGCAGCATCAATCGTATCACGGCGCTCAATCCCGATGGGACCCAGCGCTGGCAGTTCACTGATCCAGGGGCACAGGGTGTTCAATCAGGACCTGCCATCGGACCTGACAGCAACATCTATTTTGCCAACGATTTCGGTCTTGGCGCGTACTCGCTTTCACAAAGCGGACAACTGCGCTGGAACAATCCCGGCTCTCCACAACTCACTTGGTACGGCGGCATCGGTGGCGAGACGGTCCTCGGGCCGCGCATGGTAGGTGGAGCAATCGAGCAAATGTATATCATTCCAGAGCCGCGTTTGGAGGGCTGGACACTTCAGGCGTTCTCGCTCGCCGATGGTTCGTTGCGCTTCTCCGTCCCGATTGAGGGGCAACATGACCCCTTTGGTCAGCAACAAACTCAGCCCGCAGTTGGACCTGACGGCACAGTCTACATTACCCACATGAGGGCATTTGGCGGCATCGGCTGGGTGCTTGAAGCATACAGCCCCCTCGACGGACACAGCCTCTGGTACTACCGTGACAACGGCCCCAACAACGGCATGACTCCGCCAGATGTTGGACCTGACGGTGTCGTTTATTACAGTGCAAGTACCAGCCGCATCATCGCGTTTAATCCCAGCACGCTCACACCGAACTGGCAATACCAGGATGGCACAATCATGTATCACCCCACAGTCAGTCCACTCAACAACGTGGTGGTAAC
>DASRUE010000168.1:0-20851 GCA_035687895.1 Bacteroidota bacterium
TTCAGCCTGGCAGACACTGTTGGTCAGGCACCCATTCTTGAAACTCGATTCACCTGTTTTCCCATCATGCACATTGCAGTTCTCGGAGCCGGGAGTTGGGGTACCACCCTCGCCATCCTGCTCGCCAACAACTCCCACAACATTTCACTCTGGTCCTATCGCGAGAGCTATACTGGGGACATCCGGGCTCTCCGACAGAACCCATCGTTCCTTCCCGGCGTTGCGATCCCTGAGAGTATTCTCGCTACCAGCGACCTCCGCGAGGCCGTGGCCGATCGAGAAATGATCGTTGGCGCGGTTCCTTCCCAATACCTGCGGGGAGTAATGGCGGAACTTCGGGAGATAGACCTCCGGAATGTGACTGTGGTAAATGTTGCCAAGGGGATTGAGAATGGCACACTCATGACGATGTCCGAGATGTTGCGTGATGCCCTTCCGGATCTCCCGTTGAGCAACATTGCCACGCTCTCTGGCCCGAGCCACGCGGAGGAAGTGAGCAAAGGCATCCCTACCACGGTTGTGGCGGCATCTCTCGATCCGGGAACGGCACAGAAGGTGCAGACAGCGTTCATGACACCCCACTTCCGAGTCTACGCAAGCACAGACCTGCGCGGTGTGGAAATCGGCGGATCGCTCAAGAATGTCATTGCTATTGCCGCAGGCATCATCGACGGGGCGAACCTGGGAGACAATACCAAGGCGGCAGTGATGACTCGCGGCATCGCGGAAATTGCACGCGTGGGTGTTGCCATGGGAGCGCACATCAGGACATTCTCGGGTCTCTCCGGCATTGGCGACCTTATGGTCACCTGCATGAGCCGACACAGCCGCAACAGGCACGTGGGTGTAGAGATCGGGAAAGGGCGGAAGCTGCCGGATATTCTCTCCGAAATGGTAATGATCGCCGAAGGCGTCGCAACAACGCAATCAGCGTATTACCTTTCCCAAAAGGTGGGTGTCGAAACGCCCATCATTGCTGAGGTGCACAGGATTCTCTTTGAAGGGAAAGACCCCTTGGCTGCCTGTCATGACTTGATGACGCGGGATCCGAAAGGAGAGGTGTGACGTAGCAGAGAATCATCGTTCCAAAAATGGAACTAAGATTGGGTCGAACAGTTCTGTATCAAAAAGGAAGAATCCCGCCCCAGGTATGGAGCGGGATTCTGTGTTCCGTGGGTGTTTCAGCCTTTCTGCGACTATGCTTCCTAAATAAACAGTGGGGCCAGCACGAGCGTGATGGTGCTAAGCAACTTGATAAGCACGTGAAGTGATGGACCTGCAGTATCTTTGAACGGATCGCCCACCGTATCACCAACGACCGATGCCTTGTGCGGATCAGACTTCTTTCCGCCGTACGCGCCCGTTTCGATGAACTTCTTCGCATTATCCCACGCACCCCCGCCGTTGTTAAGGAAGAGCGCCATAAGGATGCCGACAATTGTTCCCACCATCAGCAATCCCCCGACAACTTCCGCGCCGCTTGCGCCGTGCACCGGAGATCCTGAACTGATGTAAAGCCATTTGAACAGCAACCCGACAACAATGGGCGTCCCGACGACCAGCAGACCCGGCATTACCATTTCTCGCAATGCTGCTTTCGTCGCGATATCAACACATTGTCCGTAGTCAGGCTTTGCAGTCCCCTGCATGATGCCTGGATTGTTCTTGAATTGCTGCCGCACGTTGTTGATGATCGAATAGGCTGCCCGTCCCACTGCTTTGATCGCCATGGAGGAGAAGAGGAACACCAACACCGCGCCGAACATGGCGCCGACGAATACCTCCGGCTTGTTCAAGTTGATGACACCTTCAAAGCTGGGCATGTAGATCTTTACTTCATCGATGTACGCACTGAAGAGAAGGAACGCTGCGAGTGCAGCCGAGCCAACCGCATACCCTTTGGTGAGTGCCTTGGTGGTATTGCCGACAGAATCAAGACGGTCGGTCCGTTCACGGATTTCGTGTGGTTGTTGACTCATTTCCACAATGCCACCGGCGTTGTCTGTAATAGGCCCAAAGGTGTCCATCGCAAGAATGTAGGCCGCCGTACCAAGCATACCCATCGTTGCAACTGCCGTTCCGAAGAGCCCCGCATGCTGCAAACCCGAGTGTTGACCAAGGAAGTACGCACCGATAATAGCGGCGGCGATCACCAATACCGGGTAACCCGTCGACTCCATGCCGACAGCGATACCACTGATGATATTGGTCGCTGGTCCAGTCTGAGAGGCCTCCGCAATAGACTTCACCGGACGATACTTGTACTCGGTGTAGTATTGTGTGATGAAAACAAACGCGAGGGAAGTCAAAACACCAATCAAACCGCAAAGGAAGAAGTTGAAGTAATAGTCGCCCCCCAACAGCCAATACGAGGCTACGTAAAACCCTGCTATGGCGAGGGTCGCTGTGACATAGTAGCCGCGGTTCAAAGCCTGCATCGGGTCTTCCTTGTCATTCGTCTTGACCGACATGATGCCGACAATGGATGCGATGATACCGAAGGCGCGGGCGACAAGAGGGAACAGTAGAACACCGAGCAGGGTGAGTCCTTGTGCCTCGAACACTCCCGCGTTGGCGCGGTAGAGTCCGGCTGCAAGGATCATGGCGCCAATGTTCTCGGCAGCGGTGGACTCGAAGAGGTCGGCCCCACGACCAGCACAGTCACCCACGTTATCACCGACAAGATCAGCAATAACGGCAGGGTTCCGCGGGTCATCCTCCGGAATACCAGCCTCCACTTTCCCCACGAGGTCCGCCCCCACGTCCGCGGCTTTGGTGTAGATACCGCCACCCAGCTGGGCAAACAGCGCAACAAAGCTCGCTCCGAACCCATAACCGACGATCAAGAGGGGAATCTTTGTAACATCTTCGGTTACACCGGACGCGTTAGCGATGGCAAAGAGGCCCGCCACACCGAGAAGGCTCATTGCGACCACGAAGAAACCGGACACTGCGCCTCCGCGAAGAGCGGGCTGCAACGCACTGTTCATATTCCGTGTTGCCCCCGCCGCCGTCCTGATGTTTGCGCGTATGGCCACCCACATCCCCATGTATCCCGCTGCAACCGAACAAGCTGCACCCAACACGAACGACAACGTCGTCCAGAGGGCGAGGTCGGCCGGACTCGCGGGGTCGTGCTCATTGTGCGCCCGAACGAACGCATAGAGAATATAGATGACAGCGGCAAGGGCGACAGCAAGATACATGATCGTGCGGTTCTGTCGCTTCAGGAATGCCTCGGCGCCGGCCTTGATGGCGTCCGAGATCTCGCGCATCTTGGGTGTACCCGTGTCCCGCTTCATCACATCCCTAATCAGGTAAAGGGCAAACAACAGTCCGAGGACGCTGATGCCAAGAATGAGGTTCAGTTCCATGCTGGGTGGCATACTCCTTTCGTGATGGTAATGGGAAATAGCTATTATGATATTCTGTCGCTGTAGTCCGGGGCGGGGGTATCCCTGCCAGCGCACTGCATTTAGTTACTCGTCAAAGTTGGGAAAAACTCGGGAGCCAGGTTGCGGCGTCGACCGTGTAATTGGGGGCTAAAATTCTGGGTGCCAATATACAAAAAAGGAGGGAAAGATTCCTGTTCTCGGACACGAAAAATCCAAACTGACCTAGCCGGAAAGTCGAAGAGAAGGGGCTGGTCTTTGCTACGACATGCGGCCTGGAACGAACTGCTAACTCTTCACTCTTTGGCCACGGAATGATGAACACAGCATAGCTCAGGTCCTGTGAGCCGAAAGCGGCTGCAATGGGAGCAGTAATGTCTTGCGATCGGTCCTTTAAGGAGGGAGAAAGATTCAAACAATTTGTTCTGTGTCATTTTCGTCGGGACCAAGATACAGCCTTTCTTTCAAAAAACACAACGTGCAGCGCCACCGATACAAGAAAAGCGACCCGCCCTACAACAGCCACTTGATGGTGAGGATCCCCAGAATGAACAGAATACCCAGGGCAAGAGTTAGTCGTTCAAGGTACTTGTCGAGATACTCTTTCATCGTTGCCCCGAAAAGATAGAGGAGGCCACCGACGAGGAAGAAGCGGGAGGCGCGGCCAACCAGAGAGGCAAGCGCGAGTGTGGTCAGGTCGATGGTCTCCTTGAAACCGGCTGCAATCGTGAAAACCTTGTAAGGAATGGGCGTGAAGCCAGCAACGAAGATAGCGAGCCACGCGTTCTCCCGGTACTTATCGAGCACGATCTGGAATTGGTCGGTGAATCCGTAGAATGCGACAATTCTGGATCCGATGGTCTCAAAGAATGCATAGCCAATGTAATACCCGAGAAAGGCCCCAGTGACCGAACCTGCCGTACAAACCGCCGCGTACCAGAAGGATCGTTTCGGCCGGGCGACAGACAACGCAATCAATAAAACGTCGGGGGGGATGGGGAAGAAGGAAGACTCCACGAACGCGATAAGGAACAATGCCCAGGTGGCGTATGACTTCTGGGCAAAGCTCTCTACCCAGGCTTTCATTTTATAAAGTAATGCGGAGATCTTCTTCAACCGATCCTCTCATCAGTGGAAACACCCACTTGTAGAATGGGCATCAAGATAACCAAAAGGGGGAAGGGATACAAGAATGAACGCCACCTCCTTAGATCCAAAATGTCTCTTGCGCCTGTAACCAAAACACTCTATCTTGGACACGCACGCAATCGATCCTTCACAACTTGCTGATGTCGGGTTGTCAAACGTTACACATCATGCATTCTCACCATCCAGCGTTGACCCTACAACGCCACCTCGCTCCATCGCCGTCAATCGTCCATTTACTTTCTCAGGAGATTCATGAGCCAGTCTCAGGCCCACTCACATCCCACGGATTCACATCCTGAACTCGCGCGCAGGCTTGGTCTCACGTCTGCCATCATGGTGGTCATCGGTTCGGTCATCGGCTCCGGCATCTTCCTGACACCTCAAAGCATTGCCGCGGCGGTTGAGGTTCCCGGCGTGATGATCTTTGTCTGGATATTGACCGGTCTCCTGACGCTCGCCGGCGCTCTGACGAATGCCGAGATCGCCAGTGAGATTCCGGAAGCGGGAGGGCAGTACGTCTTCTTCCGCGTGCTGTATGGGGATCTGACTGCGTTCCTTTACGGTTGGACGACATTCATTGTTTATCAGACAGGCTCCATTGCAGCGATTGCCGTGGCCTTCGCACGATACTTTGGGTACTTCGTTGACCTTCCGCACTTTAGCCCGGAACTTGAGGCGTGGAAACTCCCACTGGTTGGTAACATTGCGCCATTCGCTGACATAGGTGTGAAGTTGGTGGCCATTGGAGCAATCGTTACGGTAGCCACGGTAAACTACTTCGGTGTGCATTTCGGCGGCTTCGTTCAGAATGTCTTTACATTTCTCAAAGTAGCTGCAATTGGAGCGATCGTTCTTCTTGCCTTCTCAGTTGGAGAAGGAACGACTGCGAATTTCTTCCCACTCTGGGGCGTTCCATCGTCAGGAAGACTGCTCGCTGCCATAGGTGTCGCAATGGTGGCAACCCTCTGGTCGTACGACGGCTGGAATAGTCTCACGTACCTTGCCGGTGAAGTAAAGGAGCCGCGGAAGAACATACCACGCGCTCTCGTCCTAGGGACGATTGCAATCATTGTCATATATGTCCTGACAAATCTCGCGTATCTCTACATTCTCCCAATCACTGAGATTGCCAAATCCAACCTCGTTGCCGCCGATGTCATGGACAGGATATTCGCCGGATACGGTGGCGCCATCATTTCAATTGCAGTGATGATTTCCACCTTCGGAACAGTGAATGGTACGTCCATGACCACTGCCCGGGTGTTCTTCGCAATGGCGAAGAACAAGCTCTTCTTCCAGCGTATGAGCAAGGTCCACCCACAATACAAGACCCCCAGCACATCGCTCATCGTGCAATGTCTGTGGGCCTCTCTCCTTACCCTCACGGGGTCATACGACCAGATTTTCACCTATGTCATCTTTGCAGGATGGATTTTCTACGCGCTTGGCGCAGCCGGGATATTTATCCTCCGGAAAAAGATGCCCGATGCCTCACGGGCCTATCGCGTGCCGGGCTATCCCTGGGTGCCGATTCTTTTTGTCGTCGTTGCAACCTGGTTCGTTATCAACACCATTGTGGAGCAGACGGCCGACTCCACTGTTGGTCTGCTCCTCCTTCTTGCCGGTCTTCCGTTCTACTACTACTGGCAGAAGAAGATCAAGCAGTCTGTTTGATTGATCAAGACGACTAACTTGTCTTGACACTGGGCGGCACTCACTGTATCTTGCTCGTGTCATGAGCACACCTCCCCCGTCTCCAAACGCGTTGTCGATGCCCGTCCGATTTCTCAAAGGCGTCGGCCCGAAGAAGTCTGCCATCCTCGAACAGTATGGGATTGCGACCCTTCAGGAGCTTTTCTTCCATGTTCCGCGCCGATACCTCGATCGTTCAGTGATCGTTACTATTGAAGAGTTGCGTCGGCTGTCTCGACGACAATCGGCCAACGAACAATCTCTCGCTGATGTCCGGCGGGACTATACAGTCGTAGGGGAGGTTCGTTCCTTTGATGTGGTCGGTTTCCGAGCGAAGGCACGTTTCGTCCTTGTCCTTGCCGATAAGAGTGCCTCGATGCAGTGCGTTTGGTTCGGTGGGGTACGGTACTGGAAGGACCGTTTCACGATTGGCGAGACTTTGGCGGTTTCAGGCGAGCCAAGCTATTTCGGCAACGTTCTGCAGTTCGTCCATCCGGATATCGACAGGATTGCCGGTGCAAAAAAAGAAGAGGAGGTAGAGGATGCTGATGTGGAGACTCCCCAGGTGGATTGGACCTCTATGCTCAACTCTGGCGGGATGGTTCCGGTCTACCCGTCAGGGAAGGATCTCGAACGGGTGGGACTTGACAGCAGTGGGTTCCGCCGGTTACTTGCTTCTGCAATTCGGCAACTTAATGCAGTCCGCGAGACGCTTCCTGATACCATCCTCCAGCGGCGCCGACTTCTTCCTCTCACGTCGGCAATTCAAACCGTTCATTTCCCGAAGGCGGCCGACATACTGGAGGAGAGCCTCCGACGGCTGAAGTATGAGGAACTGTTCTATTTCCAATTGATACTCGCCCTCAAGAGGCATCGGGTGAAACATGAGACAAAGGGGATCGCTTTCAACGTACAAAGCAAGCTTGCGCGTCAGTTGCTGGACTCACTTCCTTTTGAGCTGACGCGGGCACAGGTTCGTGCCATTAAAGAAATCACTGCGGACATGGCTCTCCCCAAGCCATTGAACAGACTGCTCCAGGGGGATGTTGGGAGTGGGAAGACGATTGTTGCACTTTTGTGCATGTTGATTGCCGTCGAAAACGGCTATCAGACCGTGTTCATGGCGCCGACCGAAATCCTTGCCGAACAGCACTTCAAGACCCTGGCTGCCCTCTTGCGGTCCCTTCCTGTCAATGTTCGCCTCCTTGTCGGTGGGCAGCGGAGCAGGCTCCGAAAGGACGTGTTGGCTGATGTGCAGCGGGGCTCGGCACAGATGGTGGTAGGCACCCACGTTCTGTTTGAAAAGGGAGTGGAGTTTGCCAATCTCGGGTTTGTCGTGATCGATGAGCAGCATCGATTTGGTGTGCTTCAACGTGCTTCGCTGCGCAAGAAAGGTGTGAATCCCGATGTGCTGGTGATGACCGCGACGCCAATTCCCCGCACTCTCTCAATGACTCTTTATGGCGACCTGGATGTTTCCATCATCAACGAGCTTCCGCGGGACCGGAAGCCTATCAAGACGATTCTCAGGCACGATCAGGAGAAGGAATCAGTCTTCAGATTCGTCCGGGAGCAGATCAGGGAAGGGCGGCAGGCGTATTTTGTCTACCCATTGATTGAAGAGTCGGAAAAGGTCGATTTGAAGGCAGCAACCGTTCACTTCGAATACCTCCAGCGGGATGTTTTCGCCGATCTCAGACTCGGGTTACTGCACGGCCGACTCTCCAGTGAAGACAAAGACGCCGTCATGGCAAAGTTCAAGAGTAGGGAAATCGACATTCTTGTGGCGACGACGGTGATCGAAGTCGGGATCGATGTGCCGAACGCTTCCGTGATGGTGATAGAAAATGCTGAGCGATTCGGTCTTTCGCAGCTCCACCAGTTACGGGGCCGCGTGGGACGTGGGAGCGACCAGTCGCACTGCATTCTGCTGACTGAAGCGTGGCTTGCACGAAAGGTGAAGGGGATCAAAGGCAGGCCCGATGGCCGTGTGCAGGCGATGGAGGAGCAGCGACAGGCCGAACAGCGTCTTGCCACGATGGTTAGGACCACCGATGGCTTCGAGATTGCCGAGGTTGACCTGCAATTGCGCGGTCCGGGCGACTTTTTCGGAACGCGGCAGAGTGGAATTCCCGAGTTCAAAGTGGCAAACATCCTTACCGACACCTCCCTCCTTGATCTCGCGCGGGCGGATGCGTTCGCACTCGTCGATCACGACCCACAACTGAAACTTCCTGAGCATCACGATATCATCGATCACCTCCGCGGTCACTTCCGCGATGCGCTCGCGCTTGTTCGCGTTGGTTGACGTCGCGACCGATGATGATCGTCTCTCACTCGGCTCATGATGACGCCGAACGACGTAACCGCGCGACGCGCGAATACGTCGCGAATGCATTTTTTTCTTGACAGTCAAACGAAAATGCTTATATTACCGTCAGCTCGTGTGTTCAACATTGCGGAGAGTTTCTGTTTCCCTCATTGCAACAGCCTTCGTCATCGCCGATGACGATCGCTCTCATCTACAACGTTAAAGCAGAATCATCACCACTCACTGCCGGCCAGCCTCATCCTTCAGTCACAAGCGAGTCAACCCCGACCAACCACGGCCAGCGCACAAGGGAGGTCAACGCTCCCCGCATACTCGACGCGCATGAAAGGTCAAACGATCTCCATGCCGAGTGGGATACGACGGAGACCATCGATGCCATCCGCGCTGCCATCGCGGAACGGTATCGGGTGTCTATGATAGAGGCGAACGAGCAAGCATATCAAAAACTCCAGCAAATACGGCCTTCTTTTGCTTTTAATATTGCCGAAGGGCTTTACGGTGTTTCACGCGAAGCCCAGATTCCGGCGATCCTCGAGATGCTCCGCATACCATATCTCGGCTCAGACCCACTGACCCTTGCCGTTTGCCTTGACAAGGCGAGGGCGAAAGAGATCCTTTCGTACCACCGGGTGCCGACCGCTCCCTTTGCGGTCATCCACTCCGGGGAGGAGTTTGAGAATGTGACGGTGGGGTTCCCCGCGATCGTGAAGCCTTTGCATGAAGGGTCGAGCAAAGGGATCTATAACTCATGCGTTGTTCGGACTGCTGCCGAGCTGGAACGGGAAGTGCGGACAGTTCTTGCTGCCTACCGGCAACCGGCTTTGGTGGAGGAATTCCTTCCGGGTCGGGAATTCACAGTTGCCTTGCTGGGGAATGGCTATGAAGTACGGACCCTGCCCATTGTCGAAATCAAATTCGATGCACTGCCTCCAGGTGTCAATCCCATTTACTCGTATGAAGCGAAATGGGTCTGGGATTCGACGGAGGATCCGCTGAACATCTTCGAGTGCCCTGCCGCATTGGACCCGGCGCTGAAGAACGAGATTGAAACCATCTGCAAAGATGCGTACAGGGCATTGAACTGCCGCGACTGGTCCCGCATCGACGTTCGTCTGGATGGGAGCGGGAAACCGCACATTCTGGAGATCAACCCCCTCCCGGGGATACTGCCGAAGCCGGAAGACAACTCCTGCTTTCCCAAAGCGGCAAGGGCGGCAGGGATGAACTACAGTCAGCTCATCAACGAGGTCCTTGATATCGCCATGCGCCGCTCCGGCTTCCCCGTGGCAACCGCCCATCTTCAGTCCGTTGAGGCTCTCCAAGAATGATACGTTCGATCTCATCCACCATCTGAGGGCAATATGGCCAGAAAGCTACGGATTGCCATTCTTTACAATGAACCTATCGTCGGAACAGAGCAAGGGCGGAAGTATATCTCCGAGAATGGTCAGCTGCAGGATGGCCCGCCGCTTAGCAAGACCGGTGGCCGCGGGAAGCAAAATGGACGGCCGGCAACGGTGGATCTATCCGAAGTCGGAGTGGTGGAGGAGATGGACGATATCAAGGATGCCCTTAGCGCACTCGGGTACAAACCCACCACGTTCAACGTAGACAGCAATGTGTTCCGGCTTGTTGACTACCTGCGGGGTGAGAAGCCGGATCTGATTTTCAACCTGGTCGAGTGTGTGGAAAACGAGTCGATTCAGGAGATGAATGTGGCAGGTATCTATGAACTGTTGAAGATTCCGTATACAGGTGCCAACCCGCTCACGCTTGGTATCGCGCTCAACAAGCCACGCGTCAAAGAGATTCTCTTGTACCATGGCATCCTGACACCAAAGTTCCAGGTCTTCCGAGCACAAGATAAGATCATTCCAAATCCCGACCTCAAGTTCCCGTTGATCGTCAAGCCTTCCCGCGAAGATGCCAGCGTCGGCATTGACAACAAATCAGTGGTCTATAACATCAATGACCTGAAGAAGCGGATCAGGTGCATCTCGCAGGAATTCGACCAGGCGGCGCTCGTCGAGGAGTACATCGAAGGGCGAGAGTTGAACGTTGCCATCATTGGGAACAAGAAGCCCATCGTCCTCCCCATCTCTGAGATCGATTTTTCGGGACTCACGGCCGATATGCATAAGATCGTCAGCTATGCGGCGAAATGGATGCACGGCACTGTCGAATTCACCGGGACGAACGGTGTCTGTCCCGCAGAATTGCCGGCTGCTTTGGAAGCGAAGATCAAAGAGACAGCCCTCCGGTGCTACCGACTGATCGGGTGCAGGGACTACGCCCGCGTGGACTTCCGATTGACGAATGAAGGAGTCCCGTATGTGCTTGAAGTGAATCCCAATCCTGATATCTCGGACGACGCCGGCTTTGCGCGTTCGGCGAAGTCGTACGGGTTGACGTTTCCCCAGATCGTTGCAAAGATCGTCGAGTCCGCGCTTGAACGAAGCCCCAGATTGTGAGTGCGATTCGACCATTGCAGAGAGAAGACAGGGAGCCCCTGCACCGGCTGCTGGCCGCGACCGGTTTTTTCACACCCAAAGAGATCACGATAGCCCTTGAACTCATTGATGTTGTCCTCACGAAGGCAGATCAAAAGGACTACATCATCTTTGTCCATGATGACGGGAGACGGGTGCTCGGTTACTACTGCATCGGCCCGACACCGGGAACAGACGGCACGTTCGATCTCTACTGGATTGCAGTCGCTCCCGCCGCCCAGGGCAAAGGGGTTGGCACAATGCTCGATGCGCACGCTCATGAATTCATCCGCTCACGAGGCGGAAGGCTGGTCATCGCGGAAACTTCCTCCCAGCCACGATACGCACCCACGAGGAAGTTCTATCTCGCACGAGGCTACACAGAAGTCTCCTGCATCCGGGATTACTACCGGGTGGGAGACGATCTGGTAGTCTACGGTAAATACCTTACTTAACGGAGGAAGACAGACAGACATGGAACTCTGGCAGGAAATGCTTCGACAGAGTGTGGATAGCGGGAAGGATTTAGTGGAGCGGTTTGGATTTGATAGTGAGCTTGCAGAGCGCCTGAACAAGCTCTTCCACATTCGCATCAACCCGTACTACCTCAGCCTGATCCGTTACCCAGGCGATCCCATCTGGCTCCAGTGTATCCCTGATGGCAAGGAACTCGAAGAGGATGGATTCCCTGAGGATCCACTCGCCGAAGATTCCCACAGTCCAGTTCCCAGCATTGTGCATCGATATCCTGACCGGGTGTTGTTCCTGACAACGAGCCAGTGCTCAATGTACTGCCGCTTTTGTACAAGGAAGCGAAAGGTTGGCGACTCTACCAAGATCAACATGAAATACGTTCAGGGTGGCATCGACTACATCGCCTCTCACCCGGAGATTCGTGACGTCATTCTCTCCGGAGGCGATCCGCTGATGTTGACAGACTTCATGCTGGAGCGCATAGTCTCCGGTCTCCGTGCAATTCCTCACGTAGAGATCATCCGGTTGGGTACCAAGATGCCCTGTGTGTTGCCACAACGCGTAACACCGAAGCTCTGCAAGATGCTCCGGAAGTATCATCCCATCTATGTCAATACGCATTTTAACCATCCATGGGAATGTACGCCTGAGGCAAAGAAGGCGTGTGAGATGCTCGCCGATGCAGGGATTCCTGTAGGCAACCAGGCAGTGTTGATGAAAGGCATCAACGACAACCCGGATGTGATGCTGGAGCTGATGCGGAAGCTCCTCTTCATGCGTGTTCGTCCTTACTATCTCTACCAGGCGGACATCACCAAAGGCGCAAACCATTTCCGGACGCCTGTGAGTGTGGGGCTGGATATCATGGACAAGCTGCGAGGGCACACCTCGGGGTTGGCGATACCGCATTTCGTGATCGACGCTCCTGGAGGTGGCGGCAAGATTCCGTTGTTGCCGCAATACGTCCTTGGGAGAAACGGCAACCAGATCATACTTCGGAACTACAAATACGATGTTTATACATACCCCGATGTGGAACAGGAAACGAACACGCCAACGCCGGCGGTGGAGAAGAAATTCACACGGAAGAAGGGGCGGCCCAAGAAGGTATATGAGCCTGATAAACAACAGGTGTGAGAGAAGCGCTACGACGTCCTAAAACACTGACGCCCGCTGATGCAGCGGGCGTCGTTATTCTATGTGGCTGGATGACTATTTGAATCGACCGGCGAATATCTGGAGCAGCTTATCGACCGGGAACGGTTTTTGGAGCAGCAGATCGCGGTCGGGCTGGCACACCGCCTTGACCTCTTGAAGGTTGTTGACCCCCGTAAGAAATATGAACGGCGTGTTGGCAAATTCCGGCCTGGCACGCAGGCGTTCGTGAAATTCAATGCCCCCCATCGTCGGCATTAACACATCGGACATGACCACGTCGATCTTCTCTCGCTCGAGGATTTTGAGCGCCTCCACACCGTTCGTAGCGATGATAATGGAGTGGCCCACGCTCTTGATTACTTCTTGCAGCATTTCCAGATACTCCGGCTCGTCCTCAACCGCAAGAATCCTCATTGCCTATTTCCCATTGTGAGACAGACCGGAATCCACTGTGCAAGATACGAGAAGGGTGGTGGTTTGTCAAGCAACGCAAGGGAATCTCCTTGCCTCTCGGCCGTCTTTTGAGTACCTTGCCGTCGGATTCAAAAGCAACGAATGTTTCCTCACCAACCTGCAATGCGCATTCCCGAAACCAAAATCGACGAGATTCGCTCTGCTTCCGATATCGTGGACGTTATTTCGTCCTACGTATCGCTGAAAAAGCGCGGGAAGAATTTCCTGGGCCTTTGTCCGTTCCACAAGGAAAAAACTCCGTCGTTCAATGTCAGCCCTGACAAACAGATGTATCATTGCTTTGGGTGCGGTGTGGGGGGAAATGCCTTCACATTCGTCATGGAGTTGGAGAAAGTCTCGTTCATTGAGGCGGTCAGGACACTTGCCGACCGGGCGGGTATTGCCCTTCCCACGGAAGGCGGGGACACCACGCAGGCGACGGAGAACGAAGGACTCTACAATGTATGTCGGCTTGCCGGCCTCCACTTCCATGAGAACCTGATGTCGACGGTGGAGGGGAAGCTTGCCCTGGAGTATTTCCACCATCGTGGATTTGCTGACGAAACAATCCGGAAATTCGGACTTGGCTATTCCATGAACTCATGGGATGACCTGCTGAAGCACGCTCAAGCAAAAGGCATCGACACAACAATTCTGGAGAAGGCAGGGCTGGTCATCAGACGCGAAGACAACTCCGGCTTGTACGATCGGTTTCGCGGCAGGGCGATGTTTCCGATTTTCTCGCCTTCAGGACGCCCGATCGGGTTTGGTGCACGGAAGATGCGGGAAGATGATCCGGTTCCAGGTAAGTACATCAACTCGCCCGAGACCCCGGTATACATCAAGAGCCAGAACCTGTATGGACTCTTTCATGCGAAAGATGCGATCCGCGAAAAAGAAAACGCAATTCTCGTGGAAGGATACGCTGATCTCATTTCGGTATTCCAGGCGGGGATCGAGAATATCATCGCTTCCAGTGGCACCGCGCTGACTGAAGAGCAGATTCTCCTGATCGGTCGCTATGCAAAGAACATCACATTGGTATATGACGCTGATTCGGCCGGATCGAAGGCGACAATGCGCGGCGTTGACATGATCATTGAAAACGGTCTCGAAGTGAAGGTGGCAGAACTTCCGGCAGGCGAGGATCCCGATTCCTTCGTGAGGAAGCATGGAGGGAAGGAATTTCAGAAGTTGTTGGACGGCGCGGTTACATTTCTTGATTTCAAGGCGAGATCATTCCAACAGCAAGGCCTCCTTGAAACCCCGGAGGGACAAACACGGGCGGTCCGCTCTATTGTCGAGACAATTGCGCGGATGAGCGATGAGCTAAAGAGGAATTTCTACATCAAGAGTGTGGGCGAGAAATACGGTATCTATGAGACGGTGTTATTCCGCGAGATGGAGAAGCTCATCGGCAAGGGAGGTGCAAAGGCTCAACGTGGGGAAAGGCGGCCATCGCCGACAATGGGACCTCCCGAAGTGCAGCGACAGGAAGAGACCACACCCGCAACTGTACCACTCCCAGCGACGGAGCGCGACCTGATCAAACTGATGCTCGAGCATGGCGACGACATGGTGGGATTTGTCTTCTCGCATATTGGGCCGGAAATGTTCTCGCACCCCCGGGGACGCGATGTCATCAAACGTATCCGGGCATGCGCAGAGAGTGGTCGCAGTTGGGATGCAGCCGCACTTCTCAATGAAATTGATGAACCCGACCTACGGCGGTTCATCACCGACATCACATTCAACAAATACGAAGTCAGCCGCGGATGGGCGGAGTTTGGCACCGTTCTCGAAGAGGCTGATCCCGTGGTGATTGCCGAGCATTGCATTCTCATCATGCGCCGTCAGGAGCTCGACAGGATGCTGGAAGAAAACCAGCGGCGCATGAAAGATGCCGCTGCCCGTGGAGAGCATTTACGGGAATATATGGAACAACACCAGACGTTGCTCAGAGAAAAGAAAGAACTGGAAACCATTGGCAGCCCAGGCAAAAAGTCTCTTGCATAGAGATTCTCTCCTTGGATCGATCTGATCGCAATTTCTGTTCATCCTCTCCCTGCTGCATTCCATGAGTTGGGTCTTTGCCGTCATCGGACAGAACCTTTCTCCTCAGGTTGAGATCCTCTCCCAAATTCATACCGTCCCACTCGTCAGTTTCAAAACCGAGACTCTGTACCTCGCGGCCGGCGGGCTGAAGCAAACGTGTCTGCATCACTTCGGTCCGATTGATGGCAAGCCAGGAGGATGGCTTGTTCTCGGAACCGGAATACGACTTCACGATGGTTATTGCGCACTTCTTTCAAAGGCCGAATGGGGAGAAGTTCTGGACGAACCAACGCCACGGCTGGAGAAACTGGATGGCCACTTTGTTGCCCTCCGGTGGAATGAATCAACAGTAGAGTGTTTCAGCGACCGATTCGGACTCCGTACGCTTTTCATCCTTAAGAAGGACGCCTCGGTAGCGATCGCAACACGGCTCGACTGGCTTTCGCACTGGACCGGGGGATTGGACATAGACTTTGCTCAGTTTGGTTCTCATTGGCTGACATTCAACCAGTTCTCTCATGAAAGCCTCCTGCAAAAAGTGAAAAGGCTTGGTCCCGGTGGCAGGGGAGTGTGCTCGCAGGAATCCGTTTCGGTCCAATCAAATCCCTGGCTTCCTTCGGGTTCCGTATCCTCTGAGGAGGAAGCAAGAACAAAGCTCCTCTCATTTCTTCATCCTGAGATCAAGAGCGAAGCCACGATGTCCCTCGGCCTTTCGGGCGGTCTGGACTCTCGACTTCTGCTGGCGTTGCTTCTCTCTGCAGGCCGGCAACGATTCTCTGTTCATTCCTTCGGGCATTCCCAGGAACCCGACGTGAAGATCGCCGGTCGCATTGCAAAGGATGAACATCTCCACCACGAGGTGCTGGATGATTCAGTCCCAGGGCCGCAGGCATTGGTGCCGCAACTCCAGGACTATGTTGCCCAAACCTATTTGGCCGCGCCCGCGTCAAGCTGGATAAAGCTCCGGTACTATCCCAGACTCCACGCACAACACAAGTGTGTCATTGATGGAGGCATGGGAGAGATCGCGCGGCGACAGTTCTTGAACCGGCTGCTCCATCGGGGGAAGAAAGTGTTTCGGAGGGGGAACGCGCGACTGATGTATCCCTACCTTCGAGTGCATCGGCCTTCCATCTTCACGGAAGATGTTGATAGGCAGATGCAAGCCGGTGTCATGGCGCAGCTTGAGCAGGTTTGGCTCGAGATGCCGTCTCCAGAAACAATCGGTGTGGAGAATTTTCTCGACCTGTTGATTGTCCGCTACCGATTTCCCAATTATGGTGGTGTGGATCAGGCCCGCATGGACGGCGAGATCGTGAGCTATATGCCATTTGCACAACCGTCCTTCGTCGACGCGGCATTTTCGCTGCCGCTGCCCATCAAGAAGAACGGAAGATTATTTCGCAAGCTGATCCGCGCGCACCGACGCGGACTCACTCACTATCCATTGGTGAAGGGAACGATCACGTATCCGTTCATTCTTCCAACCATCCCGGCGTGGGCATACACGACTGTGAAGAAAAGGTTGGGCTTTGCCTACCATGACAGGTCCGGCGTTGAGATGCTTCATGTGCTCTCAGAGTACGTCAGGGATCTTGTGCATTCGACATCGGTACGAACCTGTGCCGCGTACCATCATTCCGCCATTCAGAAGATGGTCGAACAGTTCTATTCGGGACGCGTGGAACTCGTTCACCAGGTCGATTGGTGGCTTTCATTTGAATTGTGGCGCCAGAGTCTGAAAGGACGCTAACCCCGCTGGCGCAGGTTGCAATTCACACCGCGGTCGGCTATATTTCTCCGTGTCATGAACGAGTTCGAAGCCTGTTGCGCCAGGTACGCTTGATGTCTTCAACACGATGAAGAAAATCCTTCTAGTTCGGACAGACCGCCTTGGTGACGTCATCCTCACACTTCCCATGCTCTCCGCACTTCATGCCTGCTTTCCTGATGCCACTATCACGATGCTACTGAGTCAGTATACCGGGCAAATTGTCGAGGGGAATCCACTGGTGCATGAGATTCTCTGGTACGATCACGACGGTCAGCTTTTCCCCTTTCGCAAGATGTGTAGTGAAATTACGAAGCGACGCTTCGATGCAGCGATTGTTGTTCACCCCCGGCCGCGACTGGCCTGGCTTCTGTACCGCTCGGGAATTCCGGTCCGGGTAGGAACCGGCTACCGATGGTACTCCGTTCTTTTCAATAAGCGGGTATTCGAACATCGAAAAGACGCGAAGCGCCACGAGGTTGAATACAATCTGCGCCTTCTAGAAGCGCTTGACTGCAAATCGGCAAGTGAGCCCGAGTTTCCAATCGCGGTGCCTCGCGAGGCAGACGATACTGTCGTAATGCTCTACCGCTCGCTGGGTATCACCGATGATGATCTGGTTGTGATACTTCATCCCGGAAGTGGAGGCTCGGCGAGGGAGTGGCCGGCAGAGTATTTTGGTATACTGGGCGCTCGGCTTATTGAACATCCACATGTGCGGGTGCTGGTGACGGGGGGAAAGGGGGAGGAACGGAAAGTGGCGGAGATTCTCGTTGCCACCAAGGGGGGCGCAGTGCCGCTCGTCGGGAAGTTGACCGTGAAAGAGCTTGCCGCTTTGTTCCGCAGAACCCATCTGTTCGTCGGCAATTCGACAGGGCCGCTCCATCTGGCAGCGGCCATGGGGACTCCAGTGATCGGTCTGTATCCGCAGGCGAAGGCTATGAGTGAAAGACGGTGGGGGCCCTATACGAAAAAGAAGGAAGTGTTCGTCCCTGCGATGCCGGCTTCGTGCGAGAAATGCACCAAGTTACAGGGCGAACGTTGTCTGTGCATGGCGAGTATTAGTGTAGAGGATGTCTTCGCGGCAGCGTCCAGGTTTCTTGAGAAGCGGCGAGAACCGTACACGAGGGTGAATGCGAATGCATAAGACAAGCGGTGAAAGAGTGCGATCGGTGGTTGCGGTGTTGGTGGCAATGATTGTCGCTGTGGCGCTCTTTAGTGGCCAGACCACGAAAACCACGCCCAAAAACAGGAAGGCGCCCATTACCAAGGCCGCGCGTGCAAAAGCAACCGCGGACAGTATTGCTGCGTTTCGTGCCGACTCCACACAAAAAACACTGCGCGCCATTGCCGTTGCCGATTCGATCCGGCAGCAACAATATCTCGATTCACTCGCCCTATGGCGCGAGGATTCCCTCAAGATCTTCCAGCTCCGGAAGATTAATAACGATGCTTTCGGTGTTGGTGAACGGTTGGTCTTCGAGGTGTCCTATGGCTTCATCAACGCTGGTGAGGCGGTGATGGCCGTTGCTGCATATGATTCCATTGCCGGACGAAAGTGCTACCGCGTGGAATTCACCGTCACGTCACACCCGAGCTTCAACTGGATCTATAAGGTGGAAGACCGCTACCTCACGTACATCGATGTGGAAGCGATTGCCCCGTGGAAGTTTGAGCAACACATCCGCGAAGGAACCTATCGACGCGACTTCATTGCAGAGTTCGACCAGATCCATCATGTGGCGCGGACGACGGAGGGTGAATATCCGATACCTGAATACGTCCACGATATCATGTCGGCGTTCTATTTCTCCCGGACGATCGACTTCTCCAACTTCAAGGTGGGTGAAGGTGTCATGCTCAGCAATTTCTACAAGGATAAGAGCCACGAGTTGATGGTAAGGTTTCTTGGACGACAGGAGCTTGAAGTCGAGGCCGGGACATTCAACACAATTGTTGTAGAGCCGCTGGTGAAGGAAGGGGGATTGTTCAAGAGTGAGGGAAGGATTGTTATCTGGTTATCGGATGACGAACGGAAGATCCCCGTGCGGGTCAACACCAAAGTCGTCATCGGTTCCATTGACACCGAACTGAAATCCTACTCAGGACTGGTCGGCCCGCTTCGGGCAAGAATCCAGTAAGGACAAAAACATATGGCGAAGTTCAAACGCGCAGATCTAGCGAAGATCAAAACCATCTCCATCAAGAAGCGCAAGAGCAAGGTGACGCCAGCCGACTTTGCGAAGGTGTTTGATGGGAAGCGGGGCTCGTTCGCTGCGTTTGCTGACAGCATGCCCCGGATACTGGTTGCCGATGATCTCCGCACCCTCGTTGACGACATCGTTAGATCACGAAAGAAGAACAAGCCCGTCATCCTCATGATGGGTGCTCACGTGATCAAGGTCGGACTCACGCCGGTATTGATCGACCTCATCCGTCTGAAGGTAATTACCGCTGTGGCAATGAACAGTGCCGCTGCCATTCACGACGTTGAGACAGCGATGTGGGGGAAGACCTCCGAGGATGTGGCGAAGAACATTCTGGATGGACGGTTTGGCATGGCACGGGAGACGGGGGAGCTGATGAACAGGACGCTCTCCGACGCATTCCGCAACTCTGATATGGGATACGGCGAGGCGCTTGGCAAAAAGCTCGTTGCCCTGAAGGCGCCGAACGCACGCGTCAGTCTTCTTGCGACCTGTTACAGTCTCAACATCCCTGTTACGGTTCATGCCGCCATCGGGACGGACATCATCCACCAGCAACCGAGTATGGATGGCGCGGCAACAGGCGAGCTGACGTTCAGGGATTTCAAGACGCTGGCAGAGCTCTGCAAAGGGCTGGTGGGTGGCGGAGTTGTGTTGAATGTCGGCTCAGCCGTGATTATGCCAGAGGTTTTCTTGAAGGCGTTGACGGTGGCGCGTAACCTCGGCGCCCGCGCGAAGGGGTTTACGACAGCAGTGTTCGATATGAATCTGCACTACCGTCCCACAATGAACGTAAAAGTGCGTCCCACGCAGAATGGCGGGCGGGGTTTGTATTTTACCGGCCACCATGAGATAATGATTCCCCTTCTTGCAGCGATGGTGAAGGCGAAGCTGCAGAAGAAGCGAATTCGACGAAGAAAGTAATGGACGCTCCCAAGAGTTCTGATCCCACTTCGACACCTGAAACGACATCGCTGCCTGTTGCGCCAGAGCGCCTCCGCCTCATCCGGCGTATTGAGCCGGTCCCTTTTGCCATCATCACACTCGCTCTTGTGTTCTTCCTTTACCAGGCAGTGGGAGGAGGGATCACGCTGCTTCTGTTCAAGGGGGCAATCACTGAGGACAATGTTCAGCTCGTTCGATGGGCAACATTGGTTGGCCAGATCGTTTTCATCCTTATTCCGACACTTATCTTGATGCGGCTGCGTGCACCCCGCGTGATTGAGTTTGCCCGACTGAAAGTGCCCGACTACAAGGAAATCCTTCTGACTGCGGTGGCGGTGTTTGCCCTTCAGCAGGTGCTGCAGGGATACATGCTCCTTCAGGATGCAATTCCAGTCCCCGCCGGCCTTGAGCGGATCCTTGATCAGATCAAAGACCTCATCGAGCAGACATATCTCGTGCTGGTCACCGCGCACACACCCCTGGAATTGTTGTTCGTGGTGGTTGTGGTTGCACTTGTTCCCGCGGTCTCGGAGGAGTTGTTATTCCGCGGTCTGATCCAGCGAAGTTTTGAACAAGTTGTAGTCGGTCCCCGTGGTGCGATCATCACAGGGATCATCTTTGCCGCGTTCCATCTTATTCCATACTCAGTCGTTCCGCTTGCTATCCTTGGTTGCTACCTGGGGTACATTGTCTACCGCTCACAAAACATTACCGTGGCCATCTCGGCCCACTTC
>DASRUE010000169.1:0-9875 GCA_035687895.1 Bacteroidota bacterium
TCGCAGCCGCGGTAAAACGGCGAGGTGTCTCTACGGACCGGGAGGAACTGCGTCGTTTCATTTTTCGTGAGAAGAGGGACCGTGTGCCGCGCCCACCATTGTACAAATCATTTCAACAGCACTATGCCACCCTCTGGCAGGTGTTTTTCGCCGAGCTATACAGTCTGGTTGGCTATCTTCCACTCTATGATACCGTTGCTGAAGCATACAAGGTCTTCGATGTGTTCTCGGCTGCGAAGGAGGAAGAGGGGACGCTGGTGAAGTTGCTCGAGGTGGTGAAGGTCTTCGAAGAGAAGAGTCAAAACAGCATCAAGGATTTCCTCACGTTTGCACTCGATGAACCCTCCGGATGGGAGATGGATGTTCCGAAGACGAAAAACGCTGTCACTCTCATGACCATTCACAAGGCCAAGGGTCTGGATTTCCCTGTAGTAGTTGTCCTGCTCTATGACGCACGCTCGAGGACCGAGGGGTACTATCTGGAGGACGATGGTGAAGGAATCCACTTACTGCGGATTACGAAAGCTTCGGCTGCAAAGGTAGACCGGTTGCAGGAGATCTTGAAGGATCAAACGGTCCGAAACCGGGTGGATGAACTCAATAGACTGTATGTTGCACTCACCCGGGCGAAGGAGGAGATGTATGTCCTCGGCATCTACAAAAAGGAACCCAAAGTACCCACCTGCTTCCTTCCCACGCAGGGGTTCGGTCCAGGCGTAAGGCCGGCAGTAACCCGCGCCCGGGGCCCCGCTGCTCATGATCTTCCTATCATTCACCACAACATCCGTGTGGATCTCCCCGTGAGATCATACGAAAAGATTGGACTTGCCGAGACCCGGCGGGGAGAATGCATCCATGAAATCCTCTCAAGGATCGAATACCTGGGAGGCGATGTCGTGGGACAGATTGAAATGGCGATGGCGCCCGTACAGCACCTTATTGATGACCCCGTAGAGACTGTGCAAATCCTTCGGTCTTTTCTCGATGTTCCTGAAGTGCGAGAGCATTTCAGCCCCAAAGAGGGACGCAGGGTTTTGCGTGAACAGGAGTATGTCAACCGCCAGGGAACGCTATACAGGATGGACCGCGTGATTGCCGATTCCGAAAAGGTGACCGTTGTTGATTTCAAAACGGGTGGTGAAGAGAAAGAGGAGGAATACCGTGGTCAGGTGCTCCACTACATGGAGTTGCTGAACGAAATCACTCCATCTCTCCCTGTGAACGGTATCGTTGCGTATGTTGATCGGCGAAAGGTCACACGTCTGTGAGCAAGGCTTTCATCCTCCCCTACGGGAAGAATCTTATCGATGAGGTGGTTCTGCACCTGACCTCGGACGGAAACGACTATTCAGGCAACCTCATCATTTTTCCTGGAAAGCGTCCCGCCCACTTTCTCCGGAAAGCCCTTGCTGAACGTACCGGCACGGCATTCATCCCTCCGCATATCGCTTCGATGGATGGCTTCATTGACGACTTCTACCGCAACTCGATGGGTAGAACCGAACGGATGGTCGAGGCGGTTGATGCTGTTGCTATCCTTCACGAGATCTATCTGGCATCAGGACATCGGATCGCAGCGGAGAGCTTCGACTTACTCGACGCCTTCTTTCCACTTGGCCTGAAACTTTTCTCTGAACTTGAAGAGGTTGCGATCGCCATGCCTACAGACAACTCCGTTCGTTCCACACTCGGGTCTGTGTTTGTCGGAAACGAACTGTCGCTATGGGCGATCTACCAGGAATTCTACCGACTGGTGCGGGATGCCTCCATGACAACCCGGGCTATGAAGTATGCATGGGTGGCATCCGGCTTGACCGAGCAACATCTTTCAGGATACAGCAGCATTGTGGCCGCGGGGTTCTTCGCGCTCACACATGCCGAGGAGATAATCTTCAAGACGTTGGCAGGTGGACGCACGACGTTCCTCTTTCAGGAGGGGCATGGCTTGCAGGCGCAATTACAGAGACTTTCATTGCAGGCCGAACTCCAGCCTGGAGTCAACCGGAAACCTTCCTTTCATTTTTACCGGAGCCCGGATCAGCACGGACAAGTTTTCGGGTTGACGGGAAGATTGCAGGAACAATGCAACACCCAGGGGAATTTGAACGAAAGGACTGTTGTCGTTCTTCCATCTGCGGATGCACTTCGGCCCGTCGTGCAGCAGACAATTCCCATCATTCCGCGTGAACAATTCAACATTTCGCTTGGCTATCCGGTCACCCGGACGCCGGTGCATGGTTTCCTGATTAATCTGATGCAAGTGATGACGTCCATGCACGAGGGAATGTTTCATGCGCCCGAATACATTACGTTCATGCTCCATCCGTACACAAAGAATATCATGCTGGACGGCCGGTCTGATATCACCAGGATTCTTGTTCACACAATTGAAGAGCACTTTGCCGGCCGGAAATCCGGTACGTACTTCTTGCTCAATGAAGTGGAGGATGACGTCGATCTATTCGAAGCGGTGCTGAAAAGGTTCGCCGGGACCGAGGGAGAACTCACGCCACAGCGATTACAGGAGCACCTGAGGACCATCCACCGCATGACCATAGAAATGCTGCGTGAGACGCGTGATGTACAGGACGCAGCGCGGCGCTGCATTCAAATCCTCACATATATTGACGACCAAAGCACGGCAAATCGGCATCCTCTCTTCCGCCCGTACGTCGGGACAATCATCGAGTCACTGGATGTACTCGCAAAGTCGTTGCTCGGCCACCATCGCTTTGTAGATCCATCTGGCTACTACGCTCTCATCCGGGGGATATTGGAGCAAGCGGAGGTTCCATTTCCAGGGACGCCCTTGCGCGGCATGCAGATACTGGGATTCCTGGAGACGCGCAATCTCCAGTTCGACACGGTATACATGCTCGACGTGAATGATGATGTCCTTCCCGGGGGACTTGGGCGGCGGACATTGATCCCGCGAACAGTGCGGGAAACCCTTGGGCTCCCGACGTCGCGTGAAAAATCGGCAATTGCTGCATACTATTTTGATGTTTTGATAGGATCCGCCCGGGATGTGCATTTGTTCTACACCGAGAATGGAAAACGGGAAAAGAGTCGCTTCATCGAGCAGCTCTTCTGGGAGCGTGAACAGAGCGCCGGAAAGCTGATGGATGAAGAAGAGGTTTTGTCTATCGGCTACGGAGTACGCCTTGGGAACACAACCCCCGGTTCAATTCCCAAATCTCAAGAGCACGTGGAATACCTGAGGCGATTCGTGTTTACCGCGACGGCGTTGGATGCTTACCTTCAGTGCCCATTGAAATTCTATTACGGGCACGTTCTGAACATCAAGGAAGTAGAGGAGGTGGGAGGTGAAATTGAAGCAAAGGATATCGGCAATCTGATCCATGCCGTGCTGCGGACATTCTTCCAACCGATTGTGAACAGGCCCCTTTCTGTGGTTGATCTGGATGAGACCCGCCTCCTTCAAGTGATTGACGAGCACTTCAACGAGCAGTTCGGCGAACACCGGCTGGGTGCACGGCGCATGGTCCGGCTTCAGGTGCAGAAACAGCTACAACGGTTTCTCGCCGCATACCAAAAGCGTGTGATAGAGCAAGAGCCAGTTACAATCGTTGATCTCGAACGTCAGATTAGGGAGGTCCGGAAGGGAGGCTTTTCATTTCGCGGACGATTGGATCGGGTTGAGCGTCGTGGAAGCTCCGTGGTGATCCTGGATTACAAAACGGGAAGCAATGAAAACAGGCTCAGAATCAATTTCAAGAAACTTGACCCGGCGGATCGAACAACCTGGGCGGAAGCCATCGGATCGTTGCAGCTTCCAATCTACGTCCTCCTGTACTCCGTTCAGACCGGAACTGCACCTGCGGCGTTATCACCGGCGTATCTCTTTCTTGGTAAGAATGATATGGGACCAAAGATCGAAATGAAGCTCTTCGAGGATGATGTTTTGCGGACAACGCAACAGGCCATTCTGGAGAACATCATCTTCTCTCTGCTCGATGAAATCATAGATTCCTCCATGCCTTTCATGCCAACGGACGACTTCGAAGCGAATTGTCCAACCTGTTCGTTCACCAATTTCTGCGGGACCCAGTGGGCAGAGGGGAGTAGGACTAAGGGGAGTTGACTCTTTCGGCCAACCCCAGTACCTTGAACGTGGACGGCTTGACATTGCCTAGTTCTTTGTATTTCTATTCCAGAAGTGCGAGAACTCGGAGGTAAGCTATGAAGTTTAACGCTGTCATTATTGCGCTTAACATCCTCTTCTGGCATGGGGTGCTCACACCTCTTCTTGGAGCCCCGAGGGTTCTCTCGGTTTCACCCGCACCGCAACGTATTACTGCCGACAAGTTCGACCCCATAGTTATTGCCTTTGATAGCCCCATGGATCCGCTGACGATCAACAGTGGAACGATTTCCATTTTCGGTCATTGGTCAGGTGTTGCCTCAGGTCTCTTCTCCGTTGAGAACGGGGGGACGCTGGTCCGATTCGTGCCAACGGAACCGTTTGCCGTAGGAGAGCAGGTGCTTGTGTCCATCTCGCGCGGAGTAAGAGATACGCTGGGTTCCGCGCTCGAAAGAGGCTATGCCTGGAACTTCTGGATCAGAACAGAGATGGCAGATATGGATCTGAACGAGATCGACCGGATTGGCATCCGGCGTCCGGGTGAGCTGCACATCCAGACCTATGGCGCGTACGGTGGCGATCTCAACAACGACGGATGGACGGATATCACTGTTGTGAACGAGATCTCTCACGACATCCGTGTCTACCTGAACGATGGTACAGGTGCGTACGACTCATCGACGGTGTTTCCAATTCCAACGGGCTCATACCCCAGTCCCAACGAGGGAGCCGATTTCAACGGTGACGGTATCATGGACTATGCTGTGGGGAATGCAGCCAACGATAGTCTAAGCATATTCATCGGAAACGGGACGGGCGGGTTCCTCCCGGTGCGGAATTATCGAGCGGCCCAGGCAGTACGCGGGGTGAGCATTGTTGATCTGGAAGGCGATGGTGATATGGATGTGGTGACGGCGAACCGGTCAGGCAACAACATTTCGATGCACGCGAACAACGGCGATGGCACGTTTGCCCCACGCGTCAACATGGAGGCAAATGGCAACCAGGAAACGGCTTGTGCGGTAGGCGATGCAAATGGCGACGGTGTGCTGGATCTGTTTGTCGGGGCACACAGTAGCAGCGAGATGATTCTTCTTCTGGGGAACGGCAATGGCGGGTTCTCGTTTTCGGGCAAGGTATCCGCGGGGGGACAACCGTGGATGGTCGCAGTGGGAGACGTGAATGGAGATGGGGCGGTTGATGTTGTGTCCGCCAATTCCTTCACAAACAATGCCTCTGTAATTATGGGAAACGGTTCCGGCGGACTTGGCGTCGCGACGACATACCCGACCGGAAATTTCGCCCTCGCGATTGACCTCGGCGATCTGGACGGGGATGGCGACCTGGACCTTGTTACGAGCAACTATGGCAGCGGTACCTGGACTGTGTACGAAAACAATGGTTCCGGCGTGTTCACGAGCCCACGAACGCTGCAGGCGAGCCGCGCTGGATCCTGCGCGACGCTTCACGATCGCGACAACGACGGCGATCTTGACATGACTGGTATCGACGAACTGGACGACCTGATCTTCATATTCGACAATCAGCCGCCGACATCAGTGGATGGGCGTGTGGCGGCCGCCGCTGAATTTTCACTTGCGCAAAACTACCCGAACCCGTTCAATCCAACGACATGGTTCCGCTTCACCATTCCCGTGACTTCGCAGGTAACCCTTACGATTATCGATCAACTTGGAAGAACTGTGGCTACTGTGGTGAACCGTGAGTACAGACCAGGATCCTACGAATCAGCATGGGATGCGGAAGGGGTGTCGGGAGGTGTGTACTTCTACTCCTTACGGGCTGGATCGTACACCGCAACGAAGAAACTGTTGGTTCTCAAATGAGGCTATTCGATCTTCTCGAACACACCCGTCCTCTTGTTCTTTCGGACATTGTTCCAGACGAAGTACTTGCCATTCATGGCAATGTACACTCCGGGCGGTAGGGTCTGTACGAACGCGATGGCACTGCCGAGGTTGAACAGTCCGTCGGAGCTTCCAAACTTGTAGGGGATCATTGCTCCCGTGAGGACGATCGTCTTACCTATGCCCGCGTTACCAAGAAGCCGCGCGGTCAGTTCCATGGTATCGGTGCCGTGGGTGACGATGATGCGGTCCTCGCTTGCCTTTTTGCACTGCTCAAGAATGCTCCTCCTGTCTTCCTCCGTCATTTCCAGACTATCAATCATCATGAGAGTACGGATGTCGACGTTAATTTTACAGCGACCGAGGGTGAGCATCTCGGATAAGTGTGTGTTCTTGAAAAAAAGAGTTCCGTCAAGTTCATTATACTCCTTGTCGAACGTTCCCCCAGTCACGAAAATGCGAACACTCATGGATTGCAGCCTCTTTCAGATTCAGGAACCCGGTTGCTATAAGAAAGCGCCCTCATCAATGACGGGCGCTTCACATACTTTCATCCTCAGATTTCACCTAGCAAGCCTACGCCATATCCAGCACCCGGCCATACACTACGTCAAAGCGGAAGCTCTTTGCCTTGCTTCTTGTCTCGATGTACTCCGCTACTTTCTCCAGCCGTGCAGGAATTGACATAATTTTCTCCTGCGCCTTTCTTCCCATCTCGTTTAGATAGGTCATGACATCGATGTTCCAGGCGCTGATCAGATGTTCAATGATCTTTTTGTAGTCCCGCGGGCCATAGATGCCCGCCCGCCGGATAACGTCTGCATACTCATTGAAGTTGCTGATGGAGATTCCCGGCATGTCGATACTCGGCATAATGGCGGACGCTGATTCGAGGGCACCATTCGGATCGCGTGCAAGGATCTCCTTGAAGACATTCATATAGAACGCGTAGTGCTTCGACTCGTCCTGCGCAATCTTCTGCGTGATCTGGTTCAGCAGCGGCTCCTCCGCAGCAGCAAGTCTTCCGGTATTCTGGTGGGAAATCTGAGTCGCTTTCTCCTGGCAGGTGGTATAAATGAAGACTTTGTATGGATCACTCCTCCAATCAGGGGCGAACCCCGAGCGAATATAGTTGAACTGCAGCTCCTCGAGAATCTTGAAATTCAGCAATCGGGAATCGCGGATATAGTCTCTCAGAATATTCCCGTGGCGATCTTCCTCTGCTGTCCAGAGTTTGTTCCAGGCACTCCAGAATGTCGTGCTGCCAAGATTTTCCGCGATCAGACGGTGAAAGTGGGGAAGCCCCTCTTCGGTGATGATATTGATGGTGATGGCAACTTTCGCGCTATCGGGAATCCCGCGGGCCCTTGTGCGGAGTTCTCGTACGGTGTTCTCGTCGAGGTCATGTTCTCCGGCAGGGAGGAACTCAGAGGGAAACCAGAGATCCCGCTTTGCCTGGTGTTTTTCAATGAATTCCTTAACGAGGGACTCAAGATCGGTGAGGACCTCAAGCTTGGAAAAGAACTTCTGGGGCCGTTTGCTCTCGTCTGTCAGGTGCACGTCACGTGTTGGTTAATGAATGGTTCTGCGAAGAGAACCAAAGGAACGTTGGCAGATCAGGAATCTGGATATTTCGTCCCTGACAGTACACATCAACCGGTGGTCTCTGATCCATGATACGGAGATTCCGCGGAAGAGGCAACCAGAATCTCAGGGGAGAGTGGCTGGACAAATTAAGTGTGAGAAAGTGCTTGCTATTCGCCTCCACAAAGGTTACCTTGAGTGCGTCAAGAAGGTACACCGTGTTGAGCTTTTGGTCTCCGGACGACCGGAGATGTTTCGCTAGAGTTCTTTTGTACAAACCCGTAGCTGAACAGACGAATCGCAACCATGGTACTGGAGACAGACAATGGCTGCGATTTTGTGTTTAAAGGCGCATCATTCTGGTTGTACATCTCGTGTCCGCCGATTGCGGATTTGTATAAAAGCATTCTAGAAAGGATATGTTCCATGGAAAAAGGAACAGTCAAGTGGTTCAACGGGGCCAAGGGCTTCGGATTCATTCAGCGCGCTGGAGGTGAAGATGTGTTTGTTCACTACAAGGCGATTGCCGGTGAGGGTTACCGGAACCTGAACGAAGGTGATCAGGTGGAATTTGATGTCGAGCGTGGCCCCAAGGGGCTGCAGGCAGCAAACGTCACCAAGATCTAACCATCGGTACGTTGACGAGAATCCCGATCTGCGTAATGGCAGGTCGGGATTTTCTTTTTCTTCATCCAAAAAGAGAGTATTATGAAAAGAGATTCCTTGCAACTCAGCAAGGCCATGGTGTCGGTGCTTGAAAGTCATGGCATCACGACACCGACGCCCATTCAAGAAAAAATCGTCCCTGCGATTCTGGAGGGACGCGACGTTATCGCGCAGTCCGAGACAGGTTCCGGCAAGACCCTGAGTTTCGCTGTCCCGGTGATTGAGAAGATCTTCCGTCGGGATGGACTCCGTGCTTTGGTGGTTGTGCCGACCCGGGAGCTTGCCGCTCAAATCACCGACGAGTTCATCAAGTTTTCCCATGGGAAACACCTTGGCGTCACCCCGGTGTACGGCGGTGTTTCCTTGCAGGGACAAATGAAGAGGCTCCCCCGCACGAACATCGTGGTCGGGACTCCGGGCCGTCTGCTGGATCTTCTTGATCGCGGAGCGCTCCATCTCGAGTCAATCAAGTACCTGATCCTCGATGAAGCGGATCGGATGTTGGATATGGGCTTCATCCGCGACATCCAGAAAATCATCAACTATCTCCCCCGCGAACGCCAAACCCTCCTGTTCAGCGCAACCATGGCAAAGGAGATCGTGCAGTTGAGTCAGAAGTACATGCACGACCCGTTGCGGGTCGAGCTGACATCGACCGTAAAGCCGGAGTTCCTGCGGCAAACATACTATCAGACAACAGCAGATCAAAAGCTCTCGCTCCTTGTTCAATTGCTCCGCAAGGAACGGGACCTGGCGCTGGTATTCTGCAACAGGAAACATATAACGGATAAGATTGCGCGTCGATTGAGCAGAGAGGGAATCGCTGCCCGCTGTCTGAACGGAGACATGTCGCAGAGCCAACGGGAGCGCGCTAAAGCGGAGTTCGGCCAGAAGAGAGTAAGCGTTCTGGTGGCGACCGATGTGGCTGCGCGCGGGCTTCATATCGATGGTATCACACACGTTTACAACTACGAAATCCCGCGCGACGTTGATTCGTACACCCACCGGGTCGGACGGACGGCCCGTGCGGGGAAAAGAGGGGAGGCGATTTCCTTTGTGGAGAGTAGTGACGATAGGAAATTCTTCAAGCAGATACTCTTCTCGTACAAGGGGAGCATAGCTCTGAAACAGGTAGATGTTGCGACCCTCCCGAAACTTGCTGCCGCTCCCGCGCACACGCACGGTGCGAGGCCCGCTCCCCACGGAAGGGACCCACGACGGAGCCGACACCGCTTTGGCACGGCCGCCTAGCAGAATGCCCGAAGGCCGGAGAGGCCTACTCTCTGGTCTTTGCGTCTGTACCTGGACCCTTGATAGGACGGGCGCAATGGGGCAAATTGTGGCACAACGAATTGGTTAGGCCGTTGGCACACAATCTTTCTCTGATCCTGTTGCTGATACTCCTTGCAGGATGCTCCGCTTCGAAGCAAACGGCGAGCTCCCCGGACTCTTCTTCTGCCATCGCAATTGAACAGGATCGAAGAGATCCGCTCGTTCGATTCGCTTCTTCGCATTGGTCCCGACAGTGTCCTCGCTCTATACCGGAAGTATGACCGCACCACATTCAATGCAGAATTCCATCCCCGCCTCGTTGCTGTCGGTCTGCTGATCGACTCACTCAACACCTCCGTACCCCTGGGTGGAGCAATCGA
>DASRUE010000170.1:0-2679 GCA_035687895.1 Bacteroidota bacterium
GATAGTAAGTTCTCTTCCTCGCCTGAAGAGCCGGCCACAGACGGTAGAAAGTGGACGGCTCTCTTTCTTTCCGGTTCTCCCCTGCGAATCCTTGATTCTAACGCCACCCTTTACTATTATAAGTCGAAACCCGTCCACCAACCAAACCGCTGGAGACAGTTCATGAAGCATGTTGCTTTGGTGTCCTTGCTTGCACTCCTCTTGTCCGCTTCCCTTCCATCAACGGCATTCTCCACCGATAAGATCGGTTCCAGGTTGAGTGCAGTGATGAACGCATCTGGCCCTGCCGATGAGATTGTGGCCTGGGTGTACTTCACGGACAAGGGTTCCCATGAAATGATGAAATCCTCGGTTCCCCGCTCGGTGGTGTCTGAACGGTCGCTCCAGAGGCGGGCGAAGGTACGAGCTGAGAACGAACTGGTGGACTACACCGATCTCCCTGTCGAGCAGAACTACATTGATGAAGTGAGTTCTCAAGTCATCCGGGTTCGGCAGCGATCAAAGTGGTTCAACAGCGTGAGCGTGGTTGCAACGAAGGAGCAGCTTTCGCAATTGGAGGCCCTCCCCTTTGTGAGCAGTATTGACTTGGTTACCCGATTTAAGAAGGATCGGTCTGACGAGCAGGAAGTAAATGCACCGGAAGGAAGAGTGATCCCTCTTCAGAAAACGGATGGCATTTATGATCTCAACTACGGCCTATCGTTGAATCAAGTCCAGCAGATCAACGTTCCGGCTGTTCACAATACTGGAAATTATGCGCAGAGTGTGATGGTGGGTGTGTTCGATAACGGATTCCGGTTGTTGACACACGAGGCTTTCGATTCACTCAATATTATTGCCACGTATGATTTTGTTGATAACAAGGTCAGTGTCGTTCCGAACAATCCGTCGACAGCTTTTGGCAGCCACGGGGTAAACACGTTCTCCACTATCGGAGGCTACAAACCCGGGCAGCTCATTGGTCCGGCATTTGGCGCTGACTTCATCCTATGTAGAACAGAAAACGACAGTAGTGAGACCCCCTTCGAAGAGGACAAGTGGGCAGCTGCAATCGAGTGGGCCGATAGTATTGGTGTAGAGGTGACAAGCACTTCGTTGGGCTATCTCGACTATGATCTTCCATATACAAGTTGGACCTGGCAGGACATGAATGGCAACACCACGGTTATTACACGCGCTGCAGATATGGCTGTTGCGCGTGGTATTGTGGTCGTAAACTCCGCGGGGAATGCTGGCTATAACCCAAGCCAAAACACCCTAGGTGCACCGGCAGATGGCGATAGTGTTCTCGCTATAGGCGCTGTGACTTCTTCCGGGAGCATATCGAGCTTCAGTTCGTGCGGCCCCACCACAAGCATACCACCACGTATCAAGCCTGATGTTCTGGCACAGGGTTCTTCGGTACGAGTCGCCAGCTCAACAAATCCAACAGGCTACGGAACTTCTAGCGGAACGTCTTTCTCCTGTCCGCTCGCAGCCGGTGTAGCTGCATTGATCGTCCATGCCCGTCCCAACGCAACCGCTGTGCAGATTGGCGATGCATTGCGCGCAACAGCAAGCCGTGCCAGCACTCCTGACAACCAGTGGGGGTATGGTATCATAAATGCGGTTTCCGCCATCAACTATATCGCGGCCACCAACACCGGCGGCGGTGGAAGCACGCCAACGATCTACTGGTTGGAACAGAACTATCCAAATCCGTTCAATCCCAGAACAACCATCCGTTATAGCAACCCCGAGGCAGCATTCGTGACACTCAAGGTGTACAACATGCTTGGCCAGGAAGTGAAAACGTTGCTCAGCGAGCCGCAATCATCCATGACACACTCTGCGGTCTGGGATGGCACGGACAGCAAGGGCCAGTCCGTAGCCAGCGGCGTGTATCTCTACAGGCTTTCCGCTGTCGGAGTCACCGGGGCGACGTTCACCGAGTCAAAGACCATGATGCTTTTGAAATAGGATAATGAGATTCCTCATCCCGTCTACCGCAGGGGTAGACGGGACGCTTTTTCGTGGTAACTCCGCATTTCGTTTCCATCCAATGATCCCTCTTCTCCATCCATCGTGAATCGAGAGATCACCATGCAACGAATCCTGGAAAACACCAGCTCACGTTCGATGCCTCGCCCCTATCAAGTGGCATCTATTTCCACAGGCTGAAGGCGGGAAGGTTGATCGATATCAAGAAGATGGTTCTCGAAAAGTGACCTGACCCCGCACGTCCGTTCGACAACTCAGGAAAGAGGCTCTCAACAACAGTAACACCGGCTTCACAAGCCTGAAGAAGATCGTCTTGTTGAAGTAATCACCAGACCCACCAATCAGGAAGAACGAGAATTCCAGCCGCCCCGCGTACGCGGGGCGGGTTCCTTTTTGTTGCCAAGCAACAGAATAGCGAAAAAGAAATCTCAAAAAAGTTATTGACATTCGATTTTACATTTTGCATATTTTTCCAGCTTCGTTCCTCAAATCAACTTACTCCCCAACTTCCGTCCTGTTCAAACCTGGTCGATTCTCCGGGATGGAAAGACTTAGATTAAGAATTCACCTAAGCGAAAAACGCAGTTTTGCAATTCACGTCAGTTCAAGAGTCCGGCTGGCCTCTGCCACGCCCGAACAGAAACTCTCATAGATCGACGACGTTGCCAGAAGGTGCCATTCCCCACACCTTTCCTTTTG
>DASRUE010000171.1:0-10060 GCA_035687895.1 Bacteroidota bacterium
TTTCCTGTCGAAGCGGTTAACCGGAACGGTTGCTGTTTCAGCTCGAATTTTCGTGCCGTGCTGTTCTCATATGTACCGAGCGAGAACGCCGCGGCAATGTCCGTGAGAGACGCGTACGTGACATCGTTCCGCCGGAAGATGCCTACGGTTGTCGATCGTGAGGAATCCTGATACTCAACGCGAAGGATGTTGTCTTGAGCGAGGAGGAGAGATGGGATGAACAGGGCACACCGGCAGATCGACCGCAACGCCCGATGGAGGATTGTGGGGGAGGAGTTCATCTAACGGTAGTTGGTAAACTGCATTGCAAACACGAGCTCCGCCTCGCGCAGCATTTTCATGACGGACTGGAGGTCGTCTTTGTTCTTGCCGCTGACGCGGACCTGGTCATCCATGATCTGGGCCTGCACTTTGAGCTTGGTGTCCTTGATCATCTTTACGATCAGCTTTGCGTTTTCCTTGTCGATCCCGACTCGCAGCCGGATGATCTGCCGTACCGTGCTGCCGGCCGCGGGCTCGACGTTGCCGTAGTCCAGCGCCTTGATGGAGACACCCCGCTTTATCAGTTTGGTCTGAAGGATATCGACAACGCTCTTGAGCTTGAAGTCATCGTCCGAAATGACAGTCAGGTGCTTCTCCTTCTGATTCAGGTCGATAGAGCTCTTGGAGCCCTTGAAGTCGTATCGCTGGGCGATCTCCTTCCGGGCTTGGTTGACGGCGTTATCCACCTCCTGCATGTTGACTTCGGAAACGATATCGAAGGAATTGGTGTCGGCCATGTCTATACGCGATAATTACTAAGAACTCGGAATGTTGCTAACGAAACTTCACGTGAAAGAAGGCATGCCAGAAAATCTTCACAATTTCCCAGCGCGGGTGCTTTGTCTGCACGACGTACTGTTGCTGGATTTCCTTCTGTTGGACACTGTCACGGGTAATGATCTGCACGGATAGGGGATGCATATTCAGCTCCAGGTCTCTGTAACTCTTTTCGTGATCTTGATGTTCCGCTTGCCTAGCTCGCTGATCATGAGTTCGCCCGGCACACACCACTCCGGCGGCATCACGCCCCGGGCGTGGATCGCGCCGTGTGCCAGCATCCGGGCGATGATGGAAGTCGAGAACGCCGTTGTCCTCATCATGGCTGTCATCTTGGTGGCAGTATCATAGTAATCGATGAACTCATACACAAGGGTTTTCTCTGCTTTCAGGCGACGTCCGGTGATGGTTGCGCGGGCAAGCACGAGATCGGTGTCGCCATGGTCGAGCTTCTTCCGGAGGAGATCGGCAAAGAACTCGCGATTGGTCTTTACGCTCCCTCCCACCATCATCGGTTCGTTCGTTGCAAACCCGAGGTCGAGGAGCGTCTTGAATTTCTCACAATGCCCTTTGTAACGTATGGTCTTGTAGTCGAGGTTCTTCACCTTGCCCTCCAACAGTGTGGTCAGAGTGGAGAGTCCACCGGAGGTGTTGAATGCCTCCAGGGTGCCGATCCCCTCGAACTGGATCTCTTCGAGTTCCGACATGGGCTCGTTATGCATGAGCTTCCCGTCCTTGATTACCACAGTTTTTTCAACGTATTCGTTGATCAAGCCTTCGACCGAAAAGACAATTTGGTAGAAGAGCGGCGGGCGGGGATGCTGGGGTAATCCCCCCACGCGGAGGTGGATGGAATCCAATTCGTCGAACTCCCGGGTCCCTTCCACCGCAAGCACATTGATCAGCCCCGGGGCCAGGCCGCAGTTAGGAATAATGGTGATTCCCTTCTCCTTCGCTTCTGCGTCAAGAGTGAGCTGTTTCTCCACCACATCATTGTTGCCACCGAGGTCGCACATATGGACGCCTGCATTGAGGCAGGCTCTGGAGATTTGATAGTTCACCGAATACGAGACTGCGCTGATGACGGCGTTGGTTCCTTCGAGGGCAGCGCTCAGATCTCTTGTGCTGTTCACGTCGAGCCGCAGAGGCTTTACATTGGGGGCAATCCCTTTTGCAGATTGCGTCGCCCGCTGAAGGTTGATATCGGCCAGAATAATCTCGTCGGATGGATTGGTTGTTGCCAGGTCGTACGCAGCCGCGCTCCCCATCATCCCGGAACCGATCACGGTGTATTTCATTCGTCGTCCTTTGGTTGACAGTGAATCATTTCAAAATCTCGCCTGTCTCTCTGCTCCAGAACAGGAGGTCAAGTTCATCCATCGAGATCCCAATGCGCTGTGCAAAACCGGAGAACTGTTGTTCGATGGCAAGATACCGTTTGGGAGTGAGTGTATGTGGAAGCGATCGGATCACGCCATGCTTCTTCAAGTTTTTCAGAATGTGCCGGTCGAGGATTGCAAGATCACGGTGCCCGATGTTTCTCAGGAAGTGAGAGGCCTCCTTCCAGCCGAGACCCTTGACGTTCTCGACAAGCCACGCGCGGAGTTGCGGGCTGGATGCGCCATTGCAGAGGCGCCTCACGATATCCGGAAAACCTTTCCGCACATCCCGCAGACGCCTCGCCTTTGTGTTATGGAATCGAATATAGAAATTCTTCTGGTGAAGCAGAGGGGCAGCGTCAACGTCACTCCCGAACAAGTTGACTGCTTTCAAAGCCTCGACTGCCCTTCCCGCGTTTACGGCGCTCGATTGCGGCGTCAGCAAGCAGTAGACAAGCTCGTAGAAGTATTCGTCGGGCCGGACCGCAGCAAATTCTGCAAGCCGGTTCCCAATGGCTCGCTTCCTTTCTTGATACTCGCTCTGGATTTCCTCAACATCTTTGTATTGTGGCCGCTTTTCCATCAAGCAAGCGTGACCTTCCTGGTTTTGAGTGTTCCGTTGCCTTTGGTTAAGATCAAGCCATCCTTGACGAGCCCTTCCAATAAACGTTGCAGCCACACGGCGTTCCTGTCCGAGAAGCGGGCGTAGATGGTTCGACCCAAAACGTCGGCACGAATTCCTTTACCCCGTGTCCCGCTGCCATTCACCTTTCTCAGCACCTCAATGATCCTTCCCCTGTACATTCTGTTGGGAACTCCAGACAATGACGACTCCTTCTTACGCGGGTTACTTGATATGGGACCATTCATTGTTCTGCGTGAGAGACAGAATACTGCAACCGGACACACTTCACAACCCGGCGCCCGTGCCGTGCATATCGTTGCACCCATGTCCATCAATGCCTGGTTCCAATCATACGCCCGGCCCTTTGGCAAGAGATCTTCTGCCGCCGACCAGATCTCAGATTCCCCCTTCGTCTCCAGCACCGAACGCATCTTCCAAAGAAGGCGTGAGAGGAATCTCCGGACGTTCACATCCACGACGGGAGTGTCCACCGCAAATGCCGCGGAGAGAAGGGCGTTTGCAGTGTACCGGCCGATGCCAGGAAGGGCCAGGAGAGCTTCCTCCGTACGTGGCAGCCGTCCACCGTGGAATCGCACGACCGTCTCTGCAAATTGGTGCAATCTTACCGCCCTATTGTTGTATCCCATTCCTTGCCACGCTATTACCACGTCGCGTTGCTTCGCCTGTGCTAACAATCTGAGCGTTGGAAACTTGCGCAGGAACTCGGGGTACTTGATCAATACACGGGCGACCTGCGTCTGCTGCAACATGACTTCCGAAATAAGGATCTTGTACGGGTTGGTGATGTTACGCCAGGGGAGAGTACGGCCTTGACGTGTGTACCACTGCAGGAGGGTGCGGGTGATTCTACGCTGCCTGTTCTTCCTTTGCATATCGGGTGAAAAGTTCAACAGCTTTCCTGTTTCCTTCGAGAATATCCATTGCTACCAGTTCGGACGGCCGGACCCAGCGGATCTGCTCGAAAGCGTTGTTCACTGGTTCATGGGAAAATTCACGCACGAGGAAATAGAACACTCTGAACGAGCCGTCCAACGGAGGGTTTGCCAGGCCTTCATTGTAAACCCATTCCTGCCGGTGAAACTCGCGTTCCACAACAGCGTGGATGGAAAGCTCTTCATGAAGTTCACGTACGAGTGCTTCGGCAGGAGATTCGCCTTCTTCCAGTTTTCCCCCGGGGAATTCCCATTTCAGCGGATAGCGTGCATTCGCTTTGCGCTGGCACGCCAGCACGAGTCCGTTTTTTAGAATGATGCCGACGGCGACTTGCTTCATGCGTTCAATGTACGGAAAGAGTGTCTTAATCTCAAAGAGGAGTGAAAGCTACGGATGACTTCGGACATAGTCCATGAATGCAAAACCCTCATGGTACTCCCGATGAACAAGTCGGAAGCGTGATGCTAGCAGGTCTTCATAGGGAGGGAAGAAGGTGTCACCATCTACTTCGCGGTCGACGATGGTGAGATATAGTTCATCGGCTCGTGGAAGGAGAGAGGCGTACACCGTTCCACCACCGATCACAAACACTCGCTCCTGATCGGCAAGCGCGGCAAGCGCAGTGTCGATTGAGCTGAATGTCTCAACACCCGGAATTGGATTTGAGCTAAGGACAATGAATCGCCGCTGAGGCAACGGCCGGCCGATGGACTCGTAGGTCTTTCGCCCCATCAGGACAGCATGGCCTGTTGTTAACTGCTTGAATCGTTTTAGATCTTCAGATATGTGCCAGGGGAGCCGGCCCCGTGTCCCAATGACGCGGTTCTTTCCGATGGCAACGATGAGGGCGAGCTTCACACCGCGACCTCGAACTTGATCGGCTCAAAATATTCATAACCGACCAGCGTGAAGTCTTCGAACAGGAGATCATCGATGGGTTTACGGGCGATCTCAAGATGGGGGAGTGGCTTCGGCGTTCGTCTGAGTTGCTCCTTCAATCCATCAATGTGGTTGACGTAGATATGAGCATCAACGATCGTATGGCTAAAGAGGCCCGGCTCGAAGCCGGTCTCCTGGGCAAGGATCTGTGTCAGTAATGCATATGCCGCAAGGTTGAACGGTATGCCAAGTGCAATGTCGCCGGAACGCTGCGTCAGATGGCAATTCAATCTGTTTCCCTGCACGCTAAAGGCAAACGTATAATGGCAAGGGGGGAGCTTGCTCCCGAGTGCATTGCCCGGCTCCCATGCGGTGACTACCATCCGTCGTGACGCGGGGTCAGTCTTCAACAATTCAATTACACGTCCGATCTGATCCACCTCCACTACTTCGTACTGACCGGTGGCTGGATTTACCTGTGCACTGGGGAATCTCCTCCAATACCGGCCGTAGGCGGTCTCAAGGTTACCGTTCTCATCGGCCCACGCATCCCAGATTTTGGTGTGCTTCCTGAGGTTCCGGATATGGTCCTCGCCGGAAAGATACCAGAGGACTTCGTACAACATTGATTTGAAGTTCACTTTCTTTGTAGTGAGAAGGGGATAGCCCTTACTCAGGTCAATAGTGTAGTGCTCGGCAAAGCAGGAAAGTGTGTCGACACCGGTGCGGTTCTTCTTGTACGTGCCATTGGTCAGCACCCGCTCAACAAGGTCGAGGTATTCTCGCATCAGAGGTGGGCTTTCATTTGGTCCATCATATTGGTCTGAACATAGTGATCATCAATAAGAAATGCAATCACACCGAGCTGCCCCCCAGTTCAATAATGCTGCCTGTAACAAAAGCCGCCTCGTCAGCACAGAGGAATCGTACAACCTCTGCGGCATCTTGCGGCAAAGCGTGCGTTCTGCGTTTCCAGTTTGCTGAGTGCTTTGCTGCTTCCACCGCCTGGCGGAGGGTCAGGCGAGGGGTGTGGCTTGGCGCCACCGCGTTGCAGGTGATCCCGTTTGCAAGTTCCTTTTCGGCGAGCGCCCGGATGAGCGTATTCCGTGCGGACTTGCCGAGAGCATAGTCGTACGGTGGCCCGGTCATCTTCTCAATCCCCGCCATAGTAACGGCAATGATTCTTCCAAAGTGTGCCTCGCGCATATAGGGAAGAGCGTGTTTAACGCAGTAGAACAATCCATCAATTTCGGCCTTGATAACGCCCCGCCAATGTTCCTGATCGATCTCGGTAATATCTCGCGCATCCCAGCCACCTCCTGCATTGCAGATCATGAAATCCAGCCGCCCGTAGAGTGTGATGACTCCGTCGATCATCGCCTGGACCTCGTCTTCTTCGCGCGTATCTGCCTTAAACGCGTATCCCTTTCCGCCAAGCGCACGAACTTCTACGAGCACCTTGTCTGCAGCAGAAACATTGTTCGGATGTCCCGTGCCGTAGTTCAGAACTACCTTTGCTCCTTCCCGAGCGAGGGTGAGGGCAATGCTCCGCCCCATCCCTTCGCCGGTGCTTCCGGTGATAAGTGCGACTCTGTCTTTGAGTGCGTGCATACTTCTCCGCTTATTTGAGGACAGCGTGCTGTAAGGTGCGTACGGCTCCGTAGAATGAGATGATCAAGAAAACGGCAAACGCGAGGGCCTCAATAATGATGGTGTCGACACTCCCCACGCCGACGGCTGTGTACCGCAGCACGTCCGTGTGCCACGTCAGTGGATTCAAAAGCGCCATTGTCTTCAGCCAGGCAGGCATTGTTTCGATCGGATAGAACATGCTGCTGGCAAACATAAGAACGAAGTAGGAGATGTTAAGGAACGTGTTGAAGATGTCGTTCCGGCGGATGCGCAAGGCAAAGATGGCAAGAAAGAAAAACCACGCGGCCGTACCGATCACGACTCCCGCGAAAAGAAAGCCGACGGTTTCCCATCGCAGCTCGATACCAAGCGCCAGCACCGCAATGGTAACGGTGAGGACCGACTGTGCAAGTGAAAGGAGACAGTTGAAGAGTATCTTCCCCAAAAGAAATTCACCGCGAGTCATCGGGTAGGTCAGGAACTCATAGAAAATACCGTTGTCCCGATCCAGGAAAAATCCAAACGAAGTGTTGGTGGCAATACCAAAGCAAGCCATTGCAAGAACTCCAGGGAGGAAGAACGCGTTATAGCTGAGTGAATTCCCCTGGGCGAAGACACCGCCCGCCATTGCGCGGTCCAGTCCAACACCAAAGAGAAGAAGATAGATCAGCGGCATTACCATGTCAAAGAAAGCCCACGTCAAACTGGTGATCCGGATACGGAACTCCCGGTACATGACGGCAAGGACCATATTCATGTCGCGTTCCCCTTCCGCACGTCGGAAAGAATTTCCAGGAAGACATCCTCCAGCGTCGCACTCGTGACTTCGAGGTCGACGATGGTGTGCTTCCGCGCTAGGCGGGCGATCAATTCGAGCGCGGTTGCCTCGACACCTTTCACACACATCTCAACGGTATTGTTCATGCGAGAGAGCTTCAGGAGATTCAGCTGTTGCAGCTCGTCCATTGTTGCCTCATCCAGCGATGCGAATGTCATGCTGATATCGAAGGCGCTCGACGCGAGCGCCTTGATCGTTTGCAGATCACCCCTGGCGACGAGCTTTCCATGATCGATAATGGCAATCGTGTCACAGAGCTCCTCGGCTTCCTGAAGAATATGCGTCGTGAGAAAAATCGTCCGTCCACGTCGCGCCTGGTCGCGAATGGCATTCAGGGCAGCCCGCTTGTTGATCGGGTCCATACCGGTTGTGGCTTCATCAAGGAACACAATCGGTTTATCGACCATGAACACCTTGGCCACCTGCACACGTCGTTTCAAGCCGCCACTGAGGTCCATCACTTTCTGATTGGCATAGTCACCCAAGCCGAACTGTTCGATAGCACGGTCGGCTCTTCGCTTGATGTCATGTCCGGGAATGGAATGGAAGCGCGCATACGTAGCCAGGTTATCCTTCACCGAGAGGTAGAGCTCCACAGCGTTCTCCTGGAGCACCACGCAAATGTTCTTCCGGACTTCCAGGCCACTGCTTTGAACATCATGCCCCATGATGGAGACGCTGCCACCGGTCGGTCTGATGAGTGTCGTGAGGACGCGAAGAAGGGTGGTTTTCCCGGCGCCATTTCGACCGAGCAGGCCAAAGATCTCGCCGGGTTTCACATCGAGCGAGAGATTATCCAGGGCGCGCACGGGCGCTTCGGAATTCTCACGATATACCTTGACGAGGTTCTTGACCTCAATTGCCTTGTCAGCCATTTGGAGCAGAATTTTCTCAAGTACTATCTGAAGCAAGCCCGACCCGCCGGCTACTCATCTGTGGTCATGTCCTGGGAAAAAGGGGGCCGACGCAACAGAATGTCACATAGGTAACGAAAATCGCTCGGAATTCCAAGGATTTGGGCATTCATCTTTCGCCGTAACAAAATGCTCGAACAGAGCGTAGCTATGTGTGGGCGCGCTGCCGGTAGTTCAATCAGCTCATGATGGGACGAGCGGGTGGTGTGTCTTTTCATAGTGGCAACGAAGATTGGAGTTTCAGAAAATGTCCCGGCAGTTCATTCGTATTGCAGCACTTGCTACGATAGTGGTCTCTTCGGCCTTGGGGGGAGAGCGGTCAGTTGTGTCGCTGAAGAATTTCTCCGACGTCGAGTTGAAGATGGCCGGCATTGAAGTCCCTCAATCCACCACGTTCCACATCAAGGCCTTGGGCGCCGGCGGCGACTATGGCTGGACCTACAAGAGCGACGAGTTGTTTGCATATGGATGGATCATCAACGCCGACACCCGCAAGCTGGTTTGGAAGATGGACACGGACAACACGTCACGGTCTCGTGATGACAGGGAGTTCGACGAGAAGGTCACTCTCGAAAGAGGAAGCTACGAAGTATACTTCACCGTGCCCACGTTCTCCTATCACACCACCTTCACGCATTTCTCTGTCAACGTTGATCACCGACAGCACCCGTTGTTCGGCAACCATGAGGAGAAAGGCAAAGACTTCTTCGGGTTCTTCAAGAATTGGTGGAGCGACGATGTGGAAAAGAACTGGGAGAGGCGGTGCAGGAATTGGGGATTGGAAATGTTGGTTGATGATGCCAGGAGCGGTTCCATCAAAACCTTTACACCTCCACGGGAAATCTCCCATACTATTTTGAAAACGGTCAAACTTGGCGAGGGTGAGCTCGTTCGTCGAGGGTTTACAATCACGGAGCCCACCGCTCTGCGCATCTATGCCCTGGGTGAAGGAACGGGAAATTACGATCTCTTCGACTACGGCTGGATCGTGAATGCCGTGACCCGCGCCCCTGTCTGGGAAATGCAGTGGCGCAACATCTCCTGGGCCGGTGGCGCCAAGAAGAACATTGCATTTGATGGCACCGTCACTCTGGATAAAGGAGAGTACGTCCTCTACTTCGTCACAGATGACAGTCACTCCTCTCTCGATTGGAATGACGCGCCGCCCTATGATCCGCTACACTGGGGGGTGACGATTGCGGCTACCAACGAAGAAGAGCGGAAAAATGTGAAGCCCTTTACCTACAAGGAGGACCAGAACGTTATCGTGAGCATTACACGAGCCACGGACGACGAGGATCGGAGTGAAGGTTTTGCATTGAAGGAGGAAACCAGAGTGCGCGTCTACGCATTCGGCGAACGGAGCAACTCACGCAGGCTGATGGCCGACTACGGCATGATCCTCGACGCGCAAACACGAAACAAGATCTGGACGATGGATGTCGACCGTTCGCTCTACGCCGGTGGGGCATCCAAGAACCGGTATGTGGATGAGATCATCACTCTGCCGAAGGGGAGCTACATCGTATCCTACAAGACGGACGACTCGCATGCGTACAACGAATGGAACGCCAAACCCCCGTTCGACCCTGAGCACTACGGCATCACGCTCATGGGCGCGGGCGAAAGGTTCGACAGTGGGGTTGTGACAAAATACGTCGAGCAGCGCGACCGAAACATGATTGCGCAAATCATCCGCGTTGGGGATGATGCCGACGAAGATAAGAGATTCAAGATTGAAAAGACCTCCAGGGTTCGTGTATATGCCATTGGCGAAGGACAGAACCGGCAGATGTACGATTATGGGTGGATCGAAAACGCAAAGACCGGTGAGGTGGTGTGGGAGATGACCTACTCCATGACGTTCCATGCAGGCGGTCACAGGAAGAACCGGATGGTCAACACGACGATCCTGCTCGACAAGGGTGAATATGTCCTTCATTATCAAAGCGATGACTCTCACTCGTATGGCAACTGGAACGTCGATCCACCGGAAGACTCACAATACTGGGGGATCACA
>DASRUE010000172.1:0-4128 GCA_035687895.1 Bacteroidota bacterium
GACAAGGGCAGAGAATGCCGGGCGGACCGTGGCAGAAATTTCGAGGGCAATGATTGCCGAGATTCCCATGGGACGGTTCGGTCAACCCATCGAGTTGGCAGCCGCTGTGGCATTTCTTGCGTCACCGGCAGCTTCATACATCACGGGCATAAATCTGCCTGTAGATGGAGGAAGAACATCAAGTTTGTGAACGCAGGTTGAGAACATTCGCTCGAGAACCATTAGGACTCTGTATCTGAAATGGCCATGGATTGTTTGAGCAACTATATCAACGGCAAGCTCGTTCCTCCGAGGTCGCATCAATACATCGAGGGGCACAATCCAGCCACGGGAGAGGCATATGTGGGGATCCCTGATTCTGATGAACAAGACGTGGCAGCAGCCGTGCAGGCTGCCGAGTCCGCCTTCCCAGGATGGTCTGTGACGCCGACTGAAGAGCGCGCGAGGTTGATGTTTCGGGTTGCGGATTTGATTGACCGTGACCGTGAGAAGCTGGCGCTGGCAGAGTCCATCGACAATGGCAAGCCCGTCTCTCTTGCACGCGGCGTCGACATCCCGCGGGCATCGAGTAACTTCAGGTTCTTTGCTTCGGCAATCACCCAGTTTGCCAGCGAAGCACATCCGATGGAGGACCGGGCAATCAACTACACGCTCCGTAAACCTCTTGGCGTCGTTGGATGCATTTCGCCATGGAACCTGCCCCTCTATCTTTTCACATGGAAGATTGCACCCGCTCTCGCAACGGGGAACTGCGTTGTCGGAAAACCATCCGAGCTGACTCCCATGAGTGCATTTCTCCTCTCGAAGCTTTCCATCGAAGCCGGCCTCCCATCAGGCGTGTTAAACATCGTCCATGGTTACGGTCAAAAGGTCGGGGCTGCGATTGCCGCGCACCCGCGGGTTCCAGCCATCACGTTTACAGGAGGGACGAAGACAGGAGGTGAGATTGCCAAAGCCGCTGCGCCAATGTTCAAGAAACTCTCTCTCGAAATGGGAGGCAAGAACCCCACCATCATCTTTGCCGACTGTGACTATGAAAAAATGCTAGCCACCACACTCCGCTCGTCGTTCCTGAACCAGGGAGAGATCTGCTTCTGCGGATCGAGGATCTTTGTCGAACGTCCGCTGTACGAGAGGTTCAAAGCCGACTTCGTTGCACGAGCGCGAGCGATGAGGGTGAGTGATCCGCTCGACGAAAAGACTGACCTCGGGGCGATTGTCTCTCAAACTCATCTCGATAAAATCCTCTCGTATATAGCCCTTGCTGGGAAAGAGGGTGGCACTATTCTATGTGGGGGAAAGAAAGTCACGCCACCGGGGCGGTGTGCGAACGGATGGTTCGTGGAGCCAACCGTTGTCGAGGGCCTCGCACCGACGTGTCGGACGAACCAGGAAGAGATTTTCGGTCCGGTGGTGACGCTGACTCCTTTCGACACGGAGGACGAAGTGCTGGGTTATGCTGATAGTACCCAGTACGGTCTTGCTGCAATTCTCTGGACGCAGAATCTTTCGAGAGCACATCGGGTCGCTGGCCGGATTCACTCAGGCATTGTCTGGGTCAATTGCTGGATGCTGCGGGATCTGCGGACGCCATTTGGCGGGATGAAGAACTCGGGCCTCGGGAAGGAGGGAGGATTCGAAGCCCTCCGGTTTTTCACAGAACCCAAAAATGTGTGTATCGAAATATGAGTTCGTGGAGTTTGTAGAGTCTATAGAGTCCTTAGAGTTTATAGAGTCAGACAGTGAGCAGACTATGGGTCACTCCGGAAAAATAATCTCATCGCGAGCACCAGAACCGGTGGGAATGTACCCACATGCACGCAAGGTGGGGAATCTTCTGTTTCTCTCAGGCGTGGGGCCGCGTGAGCGTGGGACGAAGAAGATTCCCGGCGTGGAGCTTGATGAGCAAGGGAACATTCTCTCATACGATATCGAGAAGCAGTGCTATTCCGTCTTTAAGAACGTGAGAGCAATCCTTGAGGATGCCGGCTCAGGATGGGACAAGATCGTGGATGTAACTGTGTTCCTCACGAACATGAAAAAGGACTTCCCGACGTTCAATCGGATCTATGCCGAATACTTCAAAGAAAACCAACCCTGCCGGACGACAGTCGAAGTGAACGCGCTCCCAACACCGATTGCGATAGAATTGAAAGTCACAGCAACCATGTGACACTCGAAAATTTGTAGAGTTTATAGAGTCCTTGGGGTTGAGATGGCTAAGTTCGAGAGATTTGAAGATATCCTGGCGTGGCAGAAGGCAAGGGAACTGGTTGGAAAGATATACAGGATCACTGCGGATAGTAAGTTCGCCAAGGACTTCGGACTGCGCGACCAGATTCGGAGGGCTTCAGTTTCAATCATGTTGAACATCGCAGAAGGTTTCGCACGAAGAACGAATAAGGAGTTCGGTCAGTTTCTTTTCGTGGCACATGGCTCGACCGCCGAGGTCCAATCGGCCCACTACATAGCAATGGATCAACAATATGTTAGCAAGGAATCGTTTGATAGGATCTATTCTGATTGTGCCGAAATATCTCGCATGATATCCGGACTCATCAAGTACCTCCGGAGCCCATAACTCTGATGAACTCCACAAACTCTATACACTAACAAGAGGCTCATCATGGCAAAACTCCTACCTCCCATTAATTTCCAAAGCTGGATCAACCAGCACCGTCATCTGCTCAAACCCCCCGTTGGCAACAAAATGGTGTACGAAGATGCCGATTTCATCATCATGGTTGTGGGCGGTCCGAACGCCCGGAAGGACTACCACTTTGACGAGGGTGAGGAATTCTTTTATCAGTTGGAGGGGGACATCACGCTGAAGGTGGTGGAGGATGGTGTGCAACGGGCTATCCCGATCCGTCAGGGAGAGATATTCCTCCTTCCGCCGAAAGTTCCCCACTCACCGCAACGTCCGGCAACTACCATTGGACTGGTGATCGAACGGAAACGGACGCCTGGCGAGACAGACGGCTTCCTTTGGTTCTGCGAGAAGTGTGGGAACAAGTTGTACGAAGAGTTTCTTCAGTTGACCAACATTGTCACGCAGTTGCCTCCCATCTTCGAACGGTTTTACAGCGACCCTGACCATTGTACCTGCAAAAAGTGTGGGACGAAGATGGAACGTCCGCCCAAACCAACATAAGCACGACACCATGATCAATGCTGTGTGGCATACAAAGCATGTGATGCCGAAGAACGCTAAACTTGAACAGCGGATCGCATGGCACCTTGCACATCATCGGTACTGCAACTGCCGGCCAATTCCCCCGGGCGTTCTTGCTGCCATGAAAGTACACAGGCTCAATCGGAGCACGTCACGACATCGCAGAAGCGGCAAGACGACGTGAGTCTCTTCAGTTTTCCGACCTACACTCAATCGTACCGGCGGATCATTTGACAATCGATATTCACACACACATCCTTCCGAAAGAGCTACCCGACTTCAAAGCGAAGTACGGCTACGGCGGCTTTGTCAATCTTGAGCATCATCAGCCCGGTTGTGCGCGGATGATGGTCGATGGGAAGCTCTTTCGCGAAGTGAAGGAGAATCTCTGGGATGCCGATACACGCACAAAGGAGTGCGACAGACATGGCGTGGATATGCAAGTGCTTTCTACTGTTCCCGTCATGTTCAGTTATTGGGCGAAGCCGGCCGATGGTCTCGATCTCTCGAAGTTGCTGAATGATCATATTGCCGGTATTGTCCAGGGATATCCCAAACGATTCATCGGGTTGGGAACTATTCCTCTTCAAGGTCCCAATCTGGCAATCAGGGAGCTTGAGCGCTGTGTGAAGCAACTTGGGTTTGCGGGCATTGAAATCGGCTCGCACGTGAACGACTGGAACCTCGATGACGAACATCTGTTCCCGGTGTTCCAGGCGGCGGAAGAACTCGGCGCTGCGATCTTCGTCCATCCATGGGACATGATGGGCAAAGACAGAATGCCAAAGTACTGGCTTCCGTGGCTCGTCGGGATGCCGGCGGAAGTCTCCCTCGCAATTTGTTCAATGATTTTTGGTGGAGTGTTTGAACGTCTGCCAAAACTGCGCGTGGCGTTTGCGCACGGCGGCGGTGCCTTCCCGGCAACAATCGGCAGGATCGAGCATGGCTTCGAC
>DASRUE010000173.1:0-25701 GCA_035687895.1 Bacteroidota bacterium
TTCACGAAGCCTCGTTCGAGGCGTTCATTGCGCAATTAGGTGTGATCGGGGTGTCGTATTCGGAACAAGAGATCGCTCCGGGCATTCGGGACGCAGTTGTGCACGATCCTGACGGAATAACGGTCCGAGTTGCTGCCATCTGAGTTCCACTTCAATTTTTCATCCCCATTTCATCCCGCAATTCCTCGCGTCTTGATGTTTGCATGAAGAGTTGTTACTTTCCACCGTTCTTAGACGATAGTGGCGGAACAGCAGCCCTTTTCACCTGGCCTTTCTTCATGTGTACACTCTCCATGCTTCCGCATACCTGGGCGATCTGCAGGTTCAACAACGATGCGACCATTCCCGCATGGGCCTACAACGGCCCGCTCTTCACAATCACAAGAACGGCTGAAGAACTCTCCATCGTTACAGTTGACAAAAACGTTCCGGATGGAGTGAAGTGTGAGCGGGGGTGGCGATGTTTGAAGGTGCATGGCCCGTTCGAGCTTTCTGCAGTTGGTGTAGTCGCGTCGCTCGCCGGTCCGTTGGCCGCGGAGGGAATCAGCATTTTCGTCATTTCTACCTTTGACACGGACTACGTGCTTCTGAAGCAACACGATGTTGCCCGTGCATTCGAGGTCTTGACTGCTGCAGGTCATTCAATATTGGATTAGGTATTCGCTCCAATGATACCGGTGAGTCAGATCTGAAACCAGTCTCTTCAATGGCTCCGGCCACGAAGAAGGCTTTTCGCTCGACACTCGTTGGTGTCCTTGCCAACGCGTTGCTTGCTGCGGTAAAAGCCATCGCTGGCGTGGCGGGAAACTCGTATGCATTGATTGCCGACGCGATCGAGTCGACGTTTGATGTCATCAGTTCGCTCATCGTCCTTGGGGGGCTGAAGATTGCAACGACTCCGCGGGACGCGAACCATCCATACGGTCACGGGAAAGCCGAGCCTCTTGCCGCATTGGTGGTGGCTATTGCACTTCTCACTGCGGCCGTGGCAATTGCTATCGAGAGCGTTCGGGAAATCGTGACGCCGCATCACGCGCCTGCGCCCTTCACGCTTCTTGTCCTGGTGCTTGTGGTATTGACCAAGGAATCTCTCTACCGGTTCGTGTTCCGGGTCGGCGTAGCGGCACAGAGTACCGCCGTAAAGACGGATGCATGGCACCATCGAAGTGATGCGATGACCTCTGCTGCAGCCTTCGTTGGTATCTCGATTGCCTTGATCGGCGGAAAGGGTTACGAGAGCGCAGATGATTGGGCGGCGCTTGTGGCCACTGGAGTGATCTGCTATAATGCCTACAAGCTGATCGTTCCGGCGTTGGATGAAGTGATGGATGCCGCCCCGCCTCCCGACGTCGAGCAACGCGTGCGTGCAGTTGCTGAACAGGTTGCGGGCGTGACGGGCCTGGACAAATGTTTCGTCCGAAAGATGGGGCTGGACTATTACGTCGATCTTCACGTGGCGGTGAACGGATCGATCTCTGTCTGGGAGGGGCACGAGATTGCCCATAAGGTGAAAGACGCAATCCGCGGATCAAATCAACGGATCGTGGATGTGCTTGTGCATATCGAGCCGGTTGGAGAGCAGGTTCAAAACCATTAACCACAATCAGGAGAAACGCAATGAGTTACGCCGGTTTCTGGAAACGGTTTGTCGCATACGTAATCGATTCAATTCTTCTGGGGATTGTAGGGTTCGTGGTCTCGCTTCCGTTTCTGGGTCTGGTGGGTATCGGCGCCTTGACCGCGCATGATGAGCCTGAAGCCGCCGCCGGGGTTATAATTGCTGCCCTCGGAGCGTACCTGATGGTCCTGGGGGCAATGGCTGTTGTCGGATGGCTGTACTACGCGCTGATGGAATCGTCGGGCACACAGGGAACACTGGGGAAGATGGCACTCGGCATCAAGGTCACGGACATGCAGGGGAACAAGATATCCTTTGCCCGCGCAAGTGGCCGGTACTTCGGAAAAATCCTGTCCTCCCTTATCCTGAATATCGGCTACATCATCGCCGGGTTCACTCAGCAGAAGCAGGCGTTGCACGATATCATTGCCGGATGCCTTGTGGTCAACAAGTAACCTCACTCAATCCACCATGTCCCGGAGGTGAGCATGCTGTATCTCGTCGTCTTGGTTCTGCTTATCCTGTTGTTGGTTTACGTCAGCAAGACATCGGTTCTTGCAAACAGGTTGGAAGAACTGGCCCGCGAACTGATTGCACATCGTGGACGCATCCAGGAACTTGAGGGGAGACTGACAACTCCCCCGTCTTCTCAACCGGCGTCTTTTCCGCCTTCCCGGTCATCACCTGATGCAACTCTATCAGTTCCGATACCACCACCGGCACCAATCACTCAGCAGCCCATTCCTTCCCCAATCAAGGCCGAACCAGGTCCAGCATTAGCCCTTCCGCCACCAAAACCATCACGGACGCGGGAAGAGTGGGAGGCGCTCATCGGGGGGAAACTGCTGAACCGAATTGGCGCGCTGGCACTTATTATCGGCATCGGGTTTTTCCTGAAGTATGCCTTCGACAATGACTGGATCACCGAGTCACTGCGCGTAACATTAGGTGGTATGGCCGGCTTTGGTCTGCTCCTCACTGCAGATCGCACGAAGAAGAAAGGATATGAAATCTTCAGCCAGGGTCTGGTGGGTGCCGGGCTTGCAGTGCTCTATCTCTCCGTGTATGCATCATTTAATTTCTACGCTCTCATTCCCCAGTCAGTGGCATTCATCCTCATGGGGGGAGTAACTGTCCTGACGTTCATCGAGGCGTTCAGGAACAACGCTCTTGCCGTTGCCATTCTTGGTTGGGCGGGCGGTTTCATGACTCCATTCATGCTGAGTACGGGGGAAGCAAACGAAATCGGGTTGTTCACGTATATAGCGCTCCTTGATGCCGGCATTCTCGCCGTTGTTATCATGCGGGAGCGATGGGTCGTGCTGCATGCGCTGACTCTGGCGGCAACCTATGTAGTATACTTTGCCTGGAACGTCGAGTTCTATACACAGAATGACTTGCTTGTCACCGTGTACTGCTTGACCGTGTTCTGGATTCTTTTCCATGCGTTGGACGTGGTGCGGATTTTCAAACCTGCTATTACGTGGGGAGAGTTGCGGGAACTACTATCGGTTGCAAACATTCTCTTCTTTTACCCATCCCTCTATGCTATTGTCAACCCGGACCACCAAGAAGCGATGGCGTGGGCGACCCTTGTGATTGGCCTGGTCTACTTCCTCACAGCGCAGCTTGTACGTGCGAAAGGGAGGGATGGGGAGTTCGCCGTTTCCCGGTCAACCCTCACTGCAATTGTACTCCTGGTGATTGCAACTGCTATTCAATTTTCCGGATTCACAACAGTTGCCTGTTGGTCGGTGGAAGCTGTTGTGCTTGCCTGGTGCGGCATGCGATGGAAGATGAAGTATGTGTGGTTGAGTGCTGCCGGCCTTCTCCTTGTCGCGGGAATCAAACTCATGTTCACTCCTGAGGCATTTGGATATGAGCCGGTGTTCGATGGCGGGGTCCTGCTCAACCAGCGTGCATATACTTATCTTATTCTTGCAGCTGCGGCGTGGATTGCTGCATTTCTTCTTTCAGACGGCAGCGAACGCCTCCGCCATATTGTGTCCACGAGTCTCTATTACCTGAGTTGCATACTCCTTTTTGCGCTCATCACTATTGAAGCCGTTGCCTACTACGATGTCCAAATGATGGGCGTGCCCGGGCCGGATCGCGTTCGTCTTGAATTCACCCAGCTTATATCCCTTGGCGTTCTCTGGATGTTGTCTGCGTTGGTGCTTCTCTGGGTCGGGCGATGGAAGCCAATTCTTCCGGTTGTCTACTCCTCTCTGGCCATGTTGACTTGCGGTGTGCTCATGGGAGGGATGAGGGGGATCGCATATGCGCCCGTGGAGGAATTTACTTTCATACTCAATATTAGATTCGGAGCCATAGTGGCAATACTCGCGGGAATGGGAGTTGCCACAGTGCTGCTTCGATCAGGTTCGCATCTCGGGGATTGGATTCCGGACGTGGTTGGGGTCATCCAGGTTGGATTTGTCCTTCTCCTTCTTGCGCTTCTGACCGGAGAGACGAGGGACATCTTTGAGAAAGAACTTGCTTTGCTCCCGCAAGGTGGCACATCGGCAGAACGTTCACGTCTGTCGGACCTTCAACAACTTTCTCTTTCAGGGGTGTGGCTTGTTTATTCGATTGGTCTCATGGGAGTCGGTATCTGGAAACGCCGGCGCGGGCTTCGTTTGATCTCGATTGTCCTTTTTGGTTTCACCATCCTGAAGATCTTTATTTATGATCTCTCGTTCCTCGATACCCTGTACCGGATTTTCTCGTTCATTGGACTGGGATTGATCCTGCTGTCAGTTTCGTATCTCTATCAGCGGTACAAGGGGATCATTCTTGAGCACCCGCCAGGAACGTCATCGAAACCGGAAGCGTGATCTTTCGGGCTTTCATGGTGAGGATCTTCCTTGTGGTATCTCGCTTTCATGGTTGCTTTCCGAGAGAGAGCTACTCCCTTGGTCGTGCCACTTCCTCAATCCTCTTTTCCTTATTCTGTTTCGCGAGCTTCTTCCCGGCTCTCCTTGCACAGCAGATGGAGATGGAGTTTCGGCGTCTCTCACTCAAAGAGGGACTCTCTCAATCCGTCGTCAATGCCATAGCCCGTGATAACCAGGGCTATATGTGGTTTGGCACGCAGGATGGTCTGAACCGCTACGACGGCTATGCGTTCAAGGTTTACCGGCATGATCTCGCAGATTCAACCTCCCTTCCCGACAACTTCATCTGGAGACTTCTGCATAGCCGCAAGGGCGAGCTATGGATCGGTACGTTCAAAGGCGGATTGGGCCGATACAACCCGGCATCTGATAATTTCGCCTCCTACCGAAACGATCCCGAGAACTCCTCCAGTCTGAGCAACAACAACGTCACTGCCGTTTATGAAGATCCACATGGTGCACTCTGGGTCGGTACCTGGTTCGGAGGGTTAAACCGGTTCGACCCTTCAGATTCCGGAGCGGCACACTTCACTCACTATCGATACAATCCCGGGGACTCAAACAGCTTGAGCGATGATCGGGTTTCGGTAGTCATCGAGGATGTGCAGGGCGATCTGTGGGTTGGGACATGGAATGGCCTGAACAAGTTCGACCGACGTACAGGCCGCTTTACGCGATATCTGCACAAGAATGGTGATCCGCACAGCCTGAGCAGTAACATGATCTGGTCGATGTGTGAAGACAAGACCGGAGACTTATGGATTGCCACCTGGGGCGGAGGATTGAGTCGCTACGACCGATCAACCAACAGCTTCAAGAACTACAAGCACGACCCACAAAAGCAGACAAGCTTGAGTGGGGACCTCTTGCGCTGCGTGTATTTCGACAGCAAAGGAGTTCTATGGGTCGGGACGTATGATGCGGGCCTGAATCGTTTCGATGGTGAACGAGAGGCTTTCATCAGATATGGAAATGATCCGAACAATCCGCAGAGTTTGCCACAGGATGAGGTTCAATCCATCTTCGAAGACAATACCAGCGCGATGTGGGTCGGCACAGGTTACGGGATAGCAACCTATGACCCCAAGAGGGAAAAGTTCCAAACCTATAGGCACCATGCTGGCATGCCTGGAACGCTCACGCATCAACGCATTCAGTCACTCCATGCAGACCGCTCTGGCGGACTGTGGATTGGGACGTTTGGCGGAGGGCTGAACTACCGATCCCGGGGATCTGAGAAGTTTGTCCAGTATCGGCACAAGCCGGAAGACCCGCGATCAATCAGCAGCGACGTTATCATGTGTGTGTACGAGCAGAGCACTGGCGATATCTGGGTCGGTTCGCGTGGTGGAGGACTGGATCGGCTGGATCGAAGGACCGGGAGGTCTACACACTTCAGAAATGACCCAGGCGACCCCCGCAGCCTCTCGTCAGATGCAGTAGAGATCATCTATGAAACGCAGGACGGAAACTTGTGGATTGGTACCAGTGGTGGTGGGCTGGAGCGCTTTGATATGCAGAAGCGACAATTCATTCACTACCGATTTGACCCGGCGGACACAACCTCGCTGAGCGGCAATACCGTCTGGTCGTTATTCGAAGACAGCAGGGGCAGCTTGTGGGTCGGAACGTGGGGCGCCGATCTGAACCGCTTGGATCAAGGCCGGAACACGTTCATCCGGTATCGGCACAGGCCTCATGACCCCACAACAATTGGTGGCAATACCATCCAGTGTGCAGGAGAGGATCAGCAGGGCAATCTGTGGTTCGGGACCTCGGACGGTCTCAGCCGCTATGACTACGCAACCGATCGGTTCACCAGATACACAGAGAAGGATGGACTGCCCAACAACTCCGTCAACGGTATACTGGTGGATCGGAACAACAACATCTGGCTCAGCACGAACAGAGGTCTCTCACGATTCGATCCTCGCAAAGGAACATTCAAGAACTTCGACGCGTCGGACGGCTTGCAGGGGGACGAGTTTAATCAAGGCGCTTTCACCAGAGGCCCAAACGGCACTCTGTACTTCGGAGGCAATAGCGGAATCAATGCTTTCGACCCGGACAGCATACGGGATAACCTGTTCGTTCCGCCGATCGTGATTACCAGGTTCAAGGTATTCGAGGAATTGAGGTCTTTCACTCAATCGGGAAGTAACCACATTACCCTGTCATATGAGGAGAGTTTCTTCTCATTCGAATACGCAGCGCTCGACTTCACGGCCCCCGAAAAGAATCAGTATGCATACAAGCTTGATGGACTTGACAAGGACTGGGTGTACGCAGGCACGAGACGATACGCCAGCTACACGCATGTGGATCCGGGTGACTACGCCTTTCATGTGAAAGGAACGAACAACGATGGCGTATGGAACGAGCAAGGCGCCATGGTGTATGTTACCATCATTCCACCCTACTGGAGAACGTGGTGGTTCAGGGTGCTCGTGGTTGCGGTGCTTGCCGGCATCCTGTTCGCACTTTTCCGGTACCGGCTCAACAAGCTGCTGGAAATTGAACGCACGCGCAACCGCATCGCCCGCGACTTGCACGATGAAGTCAGTGCCACGCTCAGCGGTATCAACTACTTTGCCCAGGCAATCTCCAGTGACACGGGCAATGCAGTCACGCCAGTATCGCAGAAATTCCTCGCCTTGATTCACGAAAGCACAACTGAAGTACAGGAGTCGATGAGCGATATCATCTGGTCCATCAACCCGGAGAATGACGATTGGGAACGCGTGCTGGCAAAATTCCGACGCTACGCATCTGATCTGTTTGACAGCAAAGGCATACGGTACGTCATCGAGATGTCTGCAACGGTTCCTTCCATCCCTCTGAGCATGGAACGCCGACGCCACATCTGGCTTATCTACAAGGAGATGGTGACAAACGTTGCAAAACACTCGTCCTGTTCCGAAGCCAGCGTCACCATCACGATGGATCAGGACAAGCGCATACGCCTCGTTGTCGCTGATAACGGCAGAGGCTTTGATCCGAAGACACCGACAGAACGTAATGGCAACAAGAATATTCGCACAAGGGCATTAGCAATGAGGGCGTCCGTCCACCTGCAGACTGCCCATGGGAAAGGGACTCGCTGGGAGCTAAACTTCAGCCTATAGTCCACAACCGCATGAGTATGCGGTGCACGCATGAACGGTTCTGAGTACCATTGTTCCGATGACATGACCGACAAAACTGGAGAACATATCAACGTCTCGATAGTTGAGGATAACCGTTTCATCCGCGCCGGATGGGAGGCGGCACTGCGCTCGGTTTCCGAGTTCGAAGTACTGGGATCGTATGGAAGCTGCGAGGAAGCACTTCAGAATCCGACGTTGGATGACTCCGACGTAGTGCTCATGGACATCGGGTTGCCGGGTATATCGGGAATTGAAGGGGTGCGACAGATCAAGCAACGTCGACCCACCATTGCAATCGTCATGTGCACGGTATTCGACGACGACCAGAACGTGTTCGACGCAATCTGTGCAGGAGCCGCAGGCTATCTACTGAAGAAAACCCCGCCAGATGAACTCATCAACGCGATCAAGGACGCAGCAACCGGCGGCTCGCCGATGACACCCAATATTGCGCGCAAGGTGATAGCCTCGTTTCAGAAGCCTGCTGCGAGAGCCTCCGCACAAGCAGATGCGCTCACAGACCGTGAGCGGGAGGTGCTTGAACAAATGGCTCAGGGAAAATCCTACGCAGCAATAGCGAAAGACCTTTTTCTCTCGGTGGATGGCATCCGCTACCACATCCGCCACATCTACGAGAAGCTTCAAGTACACTCCCGCGCCGAGGCGGTTTCCCTTGGCCTGAAAAGCCGCATCATCCATCCGCCGCGATAATCAGCCCCTCACCTTTGCAACTAAAACCGCATATGCAGGTAGTGCGGTTGTACTCGAATTCCCGCATCATTCCTGAGCAAAGATTTCAAACATTCCTTGTGGAGGGCACAATGAACACATCTAGAATTGCTTTTCTCTTGGTGACAATAGTCATCCTTCCTTCCGTATCGCGCTCGCAGGTCACTCAGGAATGGATTGCGCGAACAGATAGTGTTGCGGCAAGAGGAATTGCCGTCGACAGCAACGGGAATGTCTACGTCGCTGGGGGAATCTACCGCGGGACAAGTGGATTCGACATGGCTCTTATCAAGTATGATGCCACCGGTAATCAACAATGGATGAGGGAATTTAATGGGATCGGCGACGACCTCGATGACCCGACGGCGATCGCTCTCGATGCAAGCGGAAATATCTTCGTGACCGGCTATAGTTTTCGCGGTCCGGCACTGTTGAATTATGAAATTGTCACGATCAAATATAACGCCAATGGCGACTCACTCTGGGTGCGTCGTTACAACGGGACGGGTACGCGGGATGACCGCGCATTTGCTCTTGCAGTTGATAGCGCAGGCAATGCTTATGTTGGAGGTTACATCAATAATGTATCCTTAAGCAATGTTTATGGGGAGGACTACATCACAATAAAATATAGTCCCGACGGTACACAACTTTGGGCAGCACCGGTTGAACTTGTTTGGGGTTCTGTTACCGCCTTGGCAGTGGACCCGAATGGGATTGTATATGTCACTGGGGTGGGGTACGATCCAAGTTCTACCAGTAGTGAGTACATCACGGTTAAGTACGGTTCCAATGGGAACGTAATCTGGTTGGATCGCTTTGACGGTCCAGGCACTGGGTCCGATGAAGCAAAGGGTATTGCCCTAGATGACAGCGGCAATGTGTACATCACTGGTGTGAGCGCTGGATCGAACGGGTATTATGATTATGTCACAATAAAATATAATGAAGCCGGAGTGGAACAATGGGTGAGGCGGTACGATGGACCTGTAAGTGAAGATGACAAAGTAATTGGAATTGTTGTCGACGACAGTCAAAATGTATATGTTACAGGCACAGCAAGTGTTGTGTCGGGATCGTTCGTTAAAGATTTTGCAACCATAAAATACAATAGAGATGGTGACACTCTCTGGGTGAAGTTGTATAATGGTCCGGGGAACTCACTTGATGAACCCGTCGATCTTGCTATTGATACGGATGCCGGCATCTATGTCACCGGCCGCAGCATCGGAACGGGCTTCAGCGGATATCCCGATTATGCAACGATCAAATACGGCGCGGATGGCGACTCACTCTGGCTTCAGCGGTACAACGCAGCGGATCTAAACGATGGACCGGAGGCGATTGCGGTAGACCAGTTCGGAAACGTGTATGTCACGGGAAATAGCGAGGCCAGTTTCACCGCCAATGGCGCCGCCACGATCAAGTACACTCAGACACCTGTCCCTGTCGCTCAGAGTACGGCCGTGCCCTCGATTGGCATGGGGTCCACAACACCATTTGGATCCACTCATGTTACATTCATCGGCGATGTTACAGTGTCGGATTCTGTGACGATGTTCTACTACCTCGAGCCGCCGATTCCCGGAATGCTTCCTTCAGGCATCATCCGCATTGGCGACTTTTACTGGCGGGTACTGAACGGCGGGATAGTCTTCACGAATGGATATATGCGCATTGCGACAGAGGACCTTTTTGGAGTTACCGCAGGAGGGTGTGGGGCTTGTCTGGTATGGCTGAAGCGCGATAATCCCGGAGACCCCTGGCAGAACATTGGCGGGATTGTGAACGGAACTCTTGAAAACGGGACGTTGGCCAGCACAACTCCATTTGGATCATTCTCGGAATTCGCCATCGGTTCATCTGACAGTACCACACTTGAGGTGGAAGAGGACCTTGGCCCATTCACATTTGCGCTTGCGCAGAACTACCCCAATCCGTTCAATCCTTCCACCACGCTCATGTACGAGCTGCGCTCTTCCTCCCACGTAACGCTGACGGTCTTCAACATTCTTGGCGAGGCGGTTGCAACCCCTGTTGATCAAGTACAACCAGCAGGGATACATCGCGTTTCATTCAATGGTTCCGGCCTTTCCAGCGGGGTGTACATCTATCGAATGAACGTCAACGGATTCTACTTGACAAAGCGGATGATACTTGTTAAATAACACTCCCCAAGGGAGGTCAACCCATCTTTATTCTAACAATAGGAGGAGCTATGAAGAATTGTTTTCGCGTTCTTGTTCTCAATGTGGCGATTGCAGCGTGGTCGCATCTCGCTGTTGCACAGATTCCCAATGTCGGGTTCGAACAATGGACGAGTGGAAATCCGGATGGATGGTTCGCAAACAACGCTCCGGGATTCGCGGTGCCGGTTACGCAGTCTTCAAACCGTCACTCCGGGTCCTTCTCTGCTCAGGCAGAGGTGGTCAGCGCCCCTGGATTTCCGTTTTATCCCCCGGTCTTGTCGTCCGTGTTCCCCGTCTCTCAACGGCATGCAAACCTCACATTTTGGGTTGAGTTTACATCGGTGAGCGGCGATGGGGCAGGTGTTGCTGTCTGGTTGTACAACAACCAAACGCAAATAGCGTTAGGAGTGGGTGAGACATTTGAGAGCAACCCATGGGAACTCGTCACCATTCCCATCGACTACTTCTCCACCGAGATTCCGGATTCGTGTTATATCTATTTCTTCGTGACCGGAGACAGTCTGGGCGGTGACCCTCACGTGGGATCCGTGGCCCGCATCGATGATCTCGCGTTTTCAGGAGTTGTGTCTGTGCAAGGCACCGACCGAGAACCACTGGCCTTCAAGCTCGGTCAAAACTATCCAAATCCGTTCAACCCAAGCACGGAAATCGGTTTTCAGATTGCGGAATTCGGATTTGTGTCGCTCAAGGTCTTTGATCTGCTGGGACGTGAGGTTGCAGAGCTTGTCAACAACGAACTGTATGCAGGTGAGCACACCATCAAGTTTGATGCGAGCAATCTTCCAAGTGGTGTGTATTTCTATCGCTTGACAGCCGGGGGGCAATCGGTCTCGAAGCGGATGGTTTTTCTCAAATAATTGCTGATGGAGAGTACACCTGCAGGTAACGCTTTCGCTGCTGTCGGGATTTAGCTCGGATTGAATTCTGGGATTGCTTCCTTCCGTCTGTCAACCGCCGCTCTGGCGCTGGCAAAGGAAAAGGCAGTCCTTCAACCGAACACAAAATAAAGAGTACCTGTGAAAAAAGGTAGAATGTTTTTGAGAGCGTTTGCAACTGCGCTGATACTGACTTCCGGGTTTCTGGGAAATCTGGCATTGGGCCAGGAGCTAAGTAATCCCGTTACATTTCATCTCATTGTCGTCAACGAGGTCTATACAAATGCAGACGGTACGAAGCAATTCGCTGAATTGATGGCGCGGTCGGATTTTCAGACCAACCTCGCACCGACGCGTATCAACGCCCTCGATGCCACCGGCGCGGCCACGACGCTGGTGTTCGACCTCACTGCCTCGTTTCCGGCACTGGACAATAACGAGACCATTCTTCTCGCGACACAGGCCGTGGCCAGCCAACTCGGCTTTAGCCCCGATTTCATTATTCCACCGAACGCGATCTCTCTGGTCAACGGTCGTGTGAGCTTTGCTCAGGATCCGGCGATCAATACTATTGTTGATGCGGTCGCCTACGGAAACTACACGGGCAGCAACACCGGCTTCGGTACACCGTCTGTAGCGCTGCCGTCCGACGGGTCGACGTCGCTCAACCGCGTTGTTTACAACCTCATAACGAGAGATAACGCCACCGATTTTGCGGTGCTGGTGAACTCTCCGAAGCGTAACGATGGCATGTCAGGCACGCTTGTAGGGGTGAATGAACAGCAAGGAATACCAAGCGCTTACGAGTTGCACCAAAACTATCCGAATCCGTTCAACCCCTCCACCACGATCACCTACACCGTACCAGCGGCGACATACGCGCAGTTGAGTGTGTTTGATGTTCTCGGAAAACAGGTTGCGTCGCTTGTCGATGGACGGTTGGAGGCCGGAACGCACCAAGTCAACTTCGATGCTCAGGCGTCAGGGTTATCGAGCGGCGTGTATCTCTATCGTCTCACGACACCATCGTATGTCGGCACAAGAGTGATGACAATCGTCAAGTAAGCGTCTGCGTCGCGCAAGGTTGCCAGGAACACGAACCTTTCACGCTTCCAGCTTGGCGGCTTCGCGCGAGGCTAAGGGGGTTTAACCGTTTTGGAATCCGCAATATTCTCTAATCCACATTTTCAATCAAACCAACACAAGGAGGCTGTATGTCGGAGAAGGATATGTTTATCACCACGTGGGAACGCGAGTTCCAGACGACACTCAAGATTCTCAAAGCCCTCCCGATGGACAAGGTTGATCTGAAGCCGGCAGAGAAATCAAAGTCGGCAAAGGACCTTGCGTGGACGTTTGTCGGCGAAGAGGGCGTCATCATCGATGGCGTGTGCAAGGGGAAGATTGATTTCATGAGCATGCCGCCACCGCCTGCAACGTTTCAGGAAGTTATCAACACCTATGAGACCACTCACAAGTCAAATGTCGACAGGGTGAAAGCGCTTACCGAGACCGAATTGAACTCTCCCATCCCGTGGATGATTGCCCCGAAGCAAATGGGCCAGGTTCGGCGCGCCGATGTTCTGTGGACAGCAGTGATGGACAACGTGCACCATCGCGGTCAGTTCTCCGTGTACCTCCGCATTGCAGGAGCAAAGGTGCCGTCAATCTATGGCCCGACGGCAGACGAGCCTTGGATGTAAGCCGTTTGCAACAGTACCGTCACTCGATCAGGCTTCAGGCGCTTTCGCCTGGAGCCTGATCCATTTCAGCCCGGCCCGTCTCTTGATTCTCGCGATGACTCTGCGTACTCTTGCACGTGGTGAAGCTATGGATGGATTAATCGCTAACGTCTATCCGTCGCCCCTGAGAAATAGACGCTAGCATCTATCTGCGGAATTTGAGAATGCTGGTAAAACCCCAGCTTACAACGTCAAACATGGAGCGATTGTAAAAATTGGTACTGGTATCTATCAAACGGACATTGATACTGTCGAACGCATCATTGGCCTTGCGCCCGGAGTAATCGGAGCAACATGCAGTTCGGGTATGACATGGATTTCCGAGAACGTACAAGGGAGGATTCTATAGCTATATCCAATGGGATCAGATTCTATTTCGTGATTGGTCGGCTCACATATCAAGATAGATCTGGTTACGATCACTTCACCCACTATTCTTGGCGCCTCGATATGACTTCTCGCAACGGCATATGGCGAACCGAGGGAAACTACAACGATGCTGATTGACCAAGTTAGGACAACAAGTTCACATATTAGGACAGTACCCCGGCCAATAATTTCTTGACTTTCCTTTGCGGTGTGTGTAGCTTTAGCCACACAGTTTGCCTCCCTGATCTTTACATGTCAACCTTGCGACACACCGTAACGTCGTCTCCACGCCCTCGATATCTGTTCTCCTTTCACTATACGATTCTGCTTCTTCTCTGTACTTATATCGTCTCTGTCCGAGGACAGGGGCATCTCTTCAAGGACTACACGACGGCAGATGGTCTGCCGGACAGCCGCGTCGCGCCGATTCTCCAGGATAGCAAAGGGTACATGTGGTTTGGCACGCAGGCTGGATTGACGCGCTACGATGGGAAAGAGTTTGTGAGCTTCTCCGGTGCGAAGGAGATCCCCGGCATTTTCGGGAGATACATCCTTGAAGACCACCAAGGTGCAATCTGGTTCGCATTCACAGGGTTCGCTCGCAGCGGCGTGTTGCGGTACCGGGATAAGGATACAACGGACTTCTCCGCCGCCGTGTCTGCTGCCAGACCATCGTGCCTTGCGGAGGATCCGAACCATGATATCTGGATTGGGACGGATAAAGGGCTCACGAGGATCAGGTTTGTGGATTCTTTGCGTACGAAGTGGACTGCCGAGAACTTTCCCGAGTATGAAACACGATCCCTTTTTGTCGATACCAGGGGAACGCTCTGGGTGGCATGTGCGAACGAGACGCTGTACACGTATGCCGGTGGGAAGTTCTCGGTTGCGGCATCTGGAGTCTCCACTTACCTCCGTGCGTACGCCGTTCATGAAAGACGCGGGGCGGTTTGGTTTGGAGGATTAAAGGGCGCCTACGTCATTGAGAATGGTGTCCTTCGTGTTTTCTCGAGTGCAGACGGGCTTCCGGACCGAGGGGTCTGGTCATTCTGCGAAGATTGGTACGGCAACTTCTGGGTCGGCACGGCGAAGGGACTCTACAGAATGAAAACGATCGATGCTAAAAGGCGTTTTGTCAAAGAACCCTCGTTCGGCGATGCGATCGTGTATGACATGTGTCTTGACGTAGAAGGGAACGTGTGGTTTGCCAGCGATCCGGGGTTGAGAAAACTCCTTGCGAGCGACATCATCGTTGATTTCCCCGGGAAGGAGAAATTGGCAACAGCGGGCTTCGGTCCAATTGCGCAGGACCCCGGAGGAACGATCTACTTCGGCTCACGCAACGCGGGGATCTTCACTCTCAAGAACAACACCTTGACGGAAGGGTCCAAATTTCGTTCGTTCACCGACTTCACGGTCCTGGCGATTCTCCCTCAATCAGCAACCAGGACATGGTTCGGCATCAAGATGGGCGGAATCTTGCTCCTTGATGGCCAGGCAACGTACAGATACCCGGACACCGTGCACTGGGTAGACTGGAGTGTCCACTCGCTTGAGAATCTGAGTGACGGGAAGGTCTTAATGGGGACCGCTCGAGGACTGTTCATTGCGGATCGTAGTCTTTCGACTCAGAGGCTGCAACATCCGAACATCGATTCACTCGCCGTGTTCGACATTGCGGCAGATGGTGATGTGTACTGGCTCGGAACGGACAATGGCGCCTATGCAGTGAGAATCATAAATGATACCATTCATGAAGTGCATCGGCCTCAATCCGACATCCTCCGTGGTGGAATAGTGTACGCAATCCTGGTAGACAATCGAGGTCACGTGTGGTTTGGCACAGACGGGGCCGGGTTGGTGCACTACGACGGGTCAGGGTTCATGTCCTTCAAGAAAGATGACGGAATTGTGGGGAACCGCATCTTCGCGCTGGCGCAGGATTCATTGGGGAGCATCTGGATCGGTGCCTCCTCGGGACTGAGTCAGTTCGATGGATCAAGTTTCAGAAACTTCACGCAAGTCCAAGGGTTCGGCGAAATCGGTCTGCACGGACTAATGGTGGACAAAGAAGGATACCTCTGGGTGAGCAATTTCCCGGGTGTTTCCAAACTCAAACCGCAGCGGTTCTCGAGAAGCAAACGAGCTCCGCCTATTTCCATTGCCTTGATGCAGGTGGACGCCGTCGATGTGGAACTGAACGGAAATATCGAGATTCCTCCGGCCCCATCCGTGATCACCTTTCAATACGCGGGATTGAGCTTCACGGATGAGGCCAACATCCGTTACCGGTATATGCTGGAGGGGTTTGACCCGGGGTGGTCGTCTCCCGTGGTGGCGCGGGAAGTTCGGTATACACACCTTGCGAGTGGCACATACACATTCAGAGTGATTGCTCGAAGTGCGGATGGCGTCTGGAGTGATCATCCCTCCGTTGTGTCGTTCACGATCCTTCCTCCCATATGGCAGCGGTGGTGGTTCATCGTGGCGGCATGTATGTGTCTTTTCGGCATGGCCTATAGCCTGTACCGTTATCGCTTGCACAAGGCATTGCAGTTGGAGCGAACACGGAGCCGGATAGCCATGGATCTGCACGATGACATCGGGTCAAGCCTTACCCGCATCTCCGTGTTGAGTGAGGTTGCCCGACACCAGGAGCGTCTGAATCCGGAGGCCGCAGCGGAGACTCTCACCAGCATCGGCAACACCGCCCGTGACGTGATCGACTCCTTAGGCGATATTGTGTGGTCGGTGGATCCGAAGAACGATGATCTTCAGAATGTGATCCGGCGGATTGTCCAGTTCGGCCAGGAGATGTGTGAAGGAAAGGGGATTGAGTACGAAACCGAAATTGCCGATGATTTCTCGGATGCCAGGCTCACGCTCGAGCAACGGCGTGACGTCTTTCTGCTGTTTAAGGAAGCGACGCACAACATGGTGAAGTATTCTAGGGCCACGCGTGTCCGGTTTAGTGCTTCACAGAAGCAGAAAGGCATTCTTCTCAGATTTTCCGACAACGGGATGGGTTTCACGGAACGCGTAGATTCGCCGGGACATGGGCTTCCCAGTATGCGTGAACGGGGAAAACGCATCGGGGGGGAGTTCTCGATTCGGAGCCGGTCGGGCGAGGGTACGACGGTGTCTATGGAAGTGAAAACAGGCTGAATATGCGGTTGCGCGATGCATTACTTCACTATATCTTGTCTCCTGAATATGAATGCTAATGCGGTGATCGCTGTTGTCGTAATTGAGGATGAAAAGGAAGTCCGGCAGGGCCTTTCCTACATTCTTGATCATACAGATGGCTTCCGCTGTGTAGGGGCTTTCCACTCCTATGAAGAGGCACTCGAGGAAATCACCACTCCGCCCGACGTACTTCTCTCCGACATCGGACTCCCGGGAATGTCCGGTACCGAAGGCGTGAAACTGTTCAAAGCAAAGTATGCAGCAACGCCCGTCATCATGTTAACCGTTTACCGTGACGATGACAAGATCTTTCGGTCGATCTGCAACGGGGCAAGCGGGTACATCCTGAAGAAAGATCCTCCTTCGAGAATCCTCGAAGCGATCAAGGAGGTGCATGGCGGAGGGGCACCCATGTCATCCGAAATCGCGTTGAAGGTCTTGACGGCCTTCCGGGCGCTCGCACCACACCACACCGATCCAAGTGGGCTCACAAAGCGCGAAGAGGAGATCCTCGCTGAACTGGTAAAGGGAAACAGTTATAAGTCCACCGCCGACCACCTCTTTATCAGCGTCCATACCGTTCGTTTCCACATCCGCAGTATTTATGAGAAGCTGCACGTGCATTCCAAGTCGGAAGCAGTAGCAAAAGCCCTGAAGGGCAGACTGGTCTAATCCGAGACCTGCATCATTGTGCAGGTTCACACCACTTTCTCTCCGAACTGGCTTCAAATCCATCCCTTTGTGCGATTGCGACAACCCTCCCATCGGTTGTATCATGGTAGCGCGTCCACCCAAAGAAGGGGAACTTGCTTACTCCTTCCGGGTGCGAGAGGCTCCCCTTCAAGATGACCTGAGCAACAAGCTTTCAACCGAAATCTTTTGATCTGCACTTCCTGGAGAAAAGTCATGACAACACTGCGTTGGTCCTTCCTGTCCGCGTTGTTGCTCATTTGTGTTTCCGAAAGCCCTGGACAATGGACAACCGGTTACCGGACCATCAACGTCACGTTCAACACCAGTAATCCGCAGCAACTCCTCATCAACCGCGGACGATTAATCTGGCGGGACACAGATCCGAATACGAGCACGCATTTTCTGAAGTACTTCTCGGGCGCAGAGATTGTCACACTTGATTCCATGTTGAATGGTCTGACAGCAGCCATCGATGGGGAGTACATCGGATGGAATACATCTCTCCAGCAGGTCAAGGTGTATAACACAGACATTTGGCAGACTATGCTGCTGGGGAACTCGTACAATCCGGACAACGTCCAGCCCATAAGCGTCTCGAATGGTGTGGTTGCTTATGCGCGCCTGAAAACAGGTACGGGCACGGAGATTGCTTTACGCAACCTTCGGATTGCATCGGACACCTCCCTCGATGCAGGTCTCTGGAACACGCAGCCAAGTGTACATTACGGTCAAGTTGCCTGGGTTGCAAGCGCGGCCGAAAGTGTGAACGCTGCTTCGAACATCTTTTTCTTTGATGGCCTGGTTACATGGAACATTTCGAATACAATCGGTCGGATAAACCTGGGCCCCATTCTCAAGGACGCCCATGTTGCGTGGCTTGAGCGTGGAGGACCCTCGCCGAGAGTGCGGTTCTCCAATGGTGACTCAGCGATTACGGTCGCTCAGCCTTCCAATGGGTCAACCATTGTCATTGGGTACGACGCAAGCGATGGTGTGTGTGTCGTGGGCCTTGTTGACACACTCACGAATGTCTCCAGCATCCGGGTGTACATTTCGGAAAGAGATTCTCTCTTCTCATTGACAGATTCAGTCCGGCTCACAAGCATTCATATCGACAACGGATTGATCGTTTGGGCGACGCGTACAGGTATCCAAAGAACTCTTAAGACCTACAGAATCAGTACTGCGACACTGGAGGAGTTCGGTTCGGCGGACAATCCGGTGGTTGATGACGAGCAGACCGCGTGGACCCTCGGAGATGCTGTGGAGATGCGTGTGCCCCTCACCTACTGGCGTGTTACGAATAACTACGAGAATGGATGGACACAGTCGAAATTCAAGAGTATTTCTCCCACCGGATTCATCTGGGGCAACTACACCAACGCAACTAATGCCCGCATGTTCCACTCCAATGGCTCGACTGTGACTCGCTTGACCGACTCCCTTGTCTACAAGGACTTCATGATGGCCAATGATGGTTACTATATCTGGCGGCATGACTTCACGAGCATGTATCTCTACAACGGCGCCGGTGCTCCGCAGCTTATCATTGATAGCCTTCAATGCGAGAACATGTATGTCGCTGGAGGTTCCATAAGTTTCCACGGGTTCAGAAGCAATGCGGGTAACAACGTCAATCAGGCATGGCTCTACAAGATTGCCAACGACTCTTTGATTCAGATTACGAACGACGCTGCACCGACGACGCTCAACGGCATTACATTCACCAGCGGAAACGATGCGTGCTGGTACAGAGTTGTGGGGAACAATGACATGCTGATGTACTTCAACGGAACGTCCACGATCCGGTTGAGTGACTCCACTGTTGACTACAGGTTCAGCTACAGGAACGGAAGGATTGTATGGAGCGAACGGCGAAGTGGCACTTATCAGGTGATGATGTACACCGTTGGGACAGGCACGAAAACACAGATCACTACTGGCACAACGCAAGCGCGCAATCCAATCACCGACGGTTCTGCGATTGTTTGGTTCGAGGATTCTCCGGCCGGTTCGCTGATGGTATATCGTGATCTCGCCACTGGCACAACGACGAAAGTTGCCTACGTGACTCTTCCGGTCGCCCGATGGTTCTGGATGAGCAACGGGAAAATCGCCTGGTCCGGGAATAACGAGGTGCTCGTCTACGATGGGAGCACTGTCGGACGCATCACCAACAGTGGCGACTTTACTCCCAACACAGAGCCATACGTTGACAACGAAATGGTGATGTGGAAGCAAGACAATCCCACGCCGACCTTCCCGAGATACGGAGACATCAATGTTGCAAAACTCCATCCACTTGTCTCCTTCGACGCATCAAACATTGCAGGCGTATTTCCTCTGATAGTTTCATTCTATAATCGAGCATGGCATGGAACCCAATCATGGCTCTGGAATTTCGGGGACGGCAGCACCAGTACGGAGCGAAACCCGTCCCATACATACGCCACGCCGGGTACGTACACGGTGACATTGACAGCGAACGGACCGACGGGTTTTGCAGTCGAGAAGAAAGCAAACCTTGTGAGGGTTCGAACCTCCGTGTCCGTGAAAGAGGATGCGGGGTACCCAGCCTCGCCAATGTTGCTACAAAATTATCCGAATCCGTTCAATCCAACGACGAATCTGGAATTTCGGGTCTCGGCTTCCGGTTCAGTTTCGCTGAGGATATTTGACGTGTTGGGAAGAGAAGTCGCTACGCTTGTGAATGAAGAGAAACCACCAGGAACGTACTCAGTTGTGTGGGACGCGAAGGGTGTTGCAAGCGGTGTGTACTTCTACCGACTTGAATTCAATCCAGCCAACGGCAAGTCCGGTTTCATCAACGTCAAGAAGATGGTTATAATCAGGTGAGGTTTTAGTGGGACATGGTCTGTATGTGGGTTGGACTGCCAATCTAACCCACCGATCCATACGGCTCTCATCTCTCATTGCCTGTATTCTCGCTATTTGTTCCGGCGACGGACGAGGACAATCGGAACCACCGGGCACCGCAACAGGCGTGCCTCCTGCACAACAGCTCGTCCGATTCTACGGAACGCTTGGCTCATACGGAGAGGCGTATTCGATTAGTGGACAACAGTCACGCAGGCCGGGCCAGACCGGCCGCCTCTATTTTCGTCCAACATTAAGCATTTGGCAGATTGATCTCCCGTTTGAGTTTGTGCTTTCGACTGAGGGCCGCTCGGCGCAACAGCCGTTCAATCAGTTTGGTGTGAACCCTACGATCGCGTGGGCAACTATCCACGCTGGCCACCACCACATCAGTTTTTCGGAATTCACTGTTAACAGTCTGCTTCAGTTCGGTGGAGGGTTTGATCTGCGGCCCGGAGTATTCAGGTTCTCGGTGACTGCAGGAAGAACGCAACAGTCGATAAACGCTGACAGCGCGCAAGGAATCTACTACGGCACTTTCAGGCGTCACCTGTACGGATTGAAACTGGGCATCGGAAGAGAAGACGGATCATTGATTGACCTGAATGTGGTCAGGGCAAAGGACGATGTTTCATCAGTGAAGTTGTCCGGTTCAGCCAGGCCGCAGGAGAACATGGTCGCCGGTCTTGCGGGAACGCTCCGGATGCTTGAAAACAAGTTGACCTTCACATCGGAGTTTGCTGTCAGCGTGCATACTCCAAATATCCTGAATGAAGAACTCGACGCCAACCTTCCCTCGTTCGTCTCCAAGATTTTCACGCCACGCATCGGGACGAGGATCGGGTATGCGGGCAAAGGATCCCTCCAGTTCATGCATGGCCCGCTGGTCTTCAGCGGCAGGTACACGCGGGTCAATCCCGGTTTTACCTCGTTTGGTCTTTCCTCGTTTCAGAACGACAGAGAGGAAATAGACTTGTCGCCCGTTGTACGATTCCTCGAGAATCGGATGACGGTCGGCGCAACTCTTGGCTTCCGGAGAGACAATATTGCAGGGAACAAGCTTGCCACAACGAGACGAGTCCTCCAATCATATTTTGTCAATACAACGCCGGTCGATCAGTTCTCGTTTGATGTACGATATTCCAACTTCACGATGAAAAGCAACTCCGTGTCCGACACCACCAGATACGACAATATCAGCCATTCCTTGAACCTTAGCCCCACCGTTAGAGTCAAATGGGTTGAGTTGCAACATGTTATCACCACAACTATTGGAGGTCAGAAATTCAACGACAGGAATCGCGTGTATGGCGGACTGAATACCTACACCACGTACTCGGGAAGCATCATGTGGGCAGTGGCGTTTCCATCATCACTGGTGATCAGCCCCCGTGCAAGCTACACCAGGAACGACCGCACAACGACTGACACAAAGATCACGACGCTTGGCCTTGCAGTTCAATATAGCCTCTTCGACAGAGCGCTTACCCCGTCTCTCTCTCTCTCCACAACACGAAACAACATCGGGATCGCGACGGACAAACAACTTGTCGGCACATTGAACACGACATACCGGGTCACGGCGTATGATAACGTTGCCCTGAGCGCGCGAGTCTCGTCCTATGCCTATGGCAATGGTAGAGCCAGCAACTTCGTCGAGTCCATGATCACCCTTCAATACAACAGGAGCTTCTGAGAATGAGCTTCATGAAGCCTTTTGCCGCTGTATTCTTCATTGCCTCTTCTGTTGCCTATACACAGAGTGTGAATACCTCGCTCTCTGTTCACCCTTTTCCCTCCCCTTACATCAGCGACCTCGCAAGTGATCCGACGTTTATTCAGATGACGATCACCAACACCGGTTCAACAACCGAGCCGGCATTCTTCGACATTGTGATTACATCATCGGTTCATGGACAGCTTGGCTCAGGGCCCAGCCGGAACATCACACTGATGCCCGGAACGGAGATTATCAACGGTATCGATCTCATTTCATGGAACGACATCACCTACAACCAATCGGTTCGAAATCAGATCGCTCAATCGGGTGCATTGCCGGAGGGATTCTACACTATTTGCATGACGCTGAAAAGCAGCGTAAGCCTCCAGGTGCTTGCGGCAGAAGCTTGTGCATCATTCACGATCAGTCTTCCGGAACCTCCTTCGTTACTGTTGCCGTCCGACAATGAGCTTGTGCTCACGGCCTTTCCGATGTTTCAGTGGACAACCGTGAACCAACCGGGTCACCAGGTATATTATCATCTGAAGATCTCTGAAGTCATCCAGGGTCAGACGCCAAGCGACGCAATCCAATCGGGTTACCCGCATTACGAAAACCCATCGCTTTTGATTACATCTCTCCTGTATCCTGTTGATGCTCTTCCCTTGAATCCCGGAGGCCGATATGCATGGCAAGTCAGAGCGGTAAACGAGCTTGGCAATCCCGTTGGACAGAATGATGGCCGGAGCGAGATCTGGACGTTCCGATATCTCAGTGGCGCAACGCCACAGTCGAGTCAGGGTTTCACTATCGGTGGATTCGGCGCGAATCCGACCCGGGTCACAGATTCCTCGCGTACAAGTTATACCGGCGAAGGATGGATTAATCTTCCGTTCCTAAACGATTCCGTGTTTGTCGCCTACTCCAACCTGACGCTCAATGAGAACCATGTTGTCACAAGCGGCGATATTACGGTTGCAAGTTTGAAGACGATTCGAATCGGCCAGCTTCGCCTTCGTTTTGACACATTGAAGTTCACTCCTACCAGCGGATATGGATGGGGGCTTGCGAAGTTTTCGCTCGGCGCTGACTCCATCCGGTTTCCCTTCGCCTCACTCGGATTTGGTAGAGGCGGCGTTAGCGGCACAGTGCACTCAACGAGAAGAACGCCAATCAGCTTCGGCAACCTCGATCATTCGGTTGATTCCATCGCTATCACACTTGTCGACAACAATCTCGAAGGAGGATACCTCAGGGGAAAGATGAAGCTGCCGTTCGCCGCCCCCAATGACAGCGTCTTCTTCCTTGGTCATCTTGAAAATGGAGAGCTCAAGACGCTCCGGGTTACACCGGGATTTTCCGTTCCCTTGCCGGGTATGTACAGCAAAGCCGTTTTTGATAGCGTTCGTGTGTCTGCTGATAGCGCGTTGCTTTCAGGAAGGATCAAGATGAGAGTCGGAACCGATTCCGTACTGATATTCTTCAAGAAGCTGTTGGTGAACAAACAGGGGATTACCGGGACACTCAACTCCGGGACTAACGCGCTTGACATTCACTTCGGAGGTGTTGCCGGAACTGTGGATTCCGTTTCGCTCTCCTTTCGCAACAGTACTCTGGAAGGAGGCCATGTGATAGGAAGGGTTCGACTCCCATTCCCATCACCGAATGACTCTGTGTTCTTCAGAGGTGAGTACAGAGACGGAAATGTCCGCGAGGTGTTCATCGCGGCCGGGTTGAGTTTCCCCATGGGTCCAGTTCAGATGACCATCGATACGATTCGCCTTGTTCATCCTGATACAGCGACGATCACGGGAAGTGCGCTCCTGGTTCTGGCCAGTGAGGTCCTCGAAGGGGACAGCGTTCTATTCATCTTCCGCAACATGACCGTGACGTCGAACTCGTTCGGCGGCACGATTCTCCTTGGCAACGATGTCACGATGAACCTCCTCAATCCGAACGACTTCACTCTCAAGCTCAAGCGGAACGAGACCCGACTGACTGTGCAGAACGGTGACGTGAGCGTTGCCCTTACAGGTTCGGTACTTCCGCCTGCCAGCGCGCTGAGAGATTCGACCGGCAACCGTGTTGAGATTCCATTCAGCAACCTCAGCGTTGACACTCACGGGAATTTTTATCTGAACGTCCGAACGCTTCCGCGCTCGCAGATTGCACGAACAGGATTCAAGGTGGATGGTGACAGCATTGTGCTCGACTTTTCCACGCTTCTTTCGCCGGGTGGGCTTGGTTCGGACTGGAAGGGAGTTTTCATCAAACGCGGAAGGGTGACATTGCCGGACAAATTCTCTAAGCAGAACACGCCTGTGTCGTTCCTGGTGAGCGGGTTGAGCGTCGGCACGACCGGATTCAACGGAAGGATCGCTGCCTCAAATCTCTCGAGCCTTACTCAGGTAACGTTCAGCAAGTTCGCGGGAAACATTGATTCGGTCATGATCAATTTCACAAACAACAGCATCGATGCCGGGTACATCAAGGGAATGCTGACGGCACCGTTCATCAACGGAGATTTGAACTTCTCAGTCCTCGCCACTGACGATGGATTGAGCGAAGCCATGGTTGGATACAATGGTGATATCCGGATGTTCAACCTCAGTTTCTTCACGATGAACATTACCACGGCGAGTCTCTCGTACACCCAATCGGTGAGCAAACTCAAACTCAGCGGGAGAATCCATATTGAAAAGGGAGGCACAACGATCCGGGACGTATCATTTGAAGATTTTCAGATCGACTCTGATGGCAAGGTGGGATTGGATGGCAAGGTGTGGTTCAACCTTTCAGGGAATCAAGGCAGCGCATTTGAGGGGTTCCCGATTCAGCTCGATAGTATCGGCTTTGGCACCGACCCACAGAATCCAAACAGGAAGTTCATCGGTATCGGTGCTCGGATTGAAGTGTCCGACAGATTTCCTTCAGGGAATACCACGCTCATCTTCTGGGTGCGAAAATCGAGCAACGTGGTTGGACATGTACTGGAAAATGTTGAAGTCAAAGACTTCGGCATTGCATATCAGAGCGCGGCGTTCTCATTCGACGGCCAACTGAAGTGGAGTCAGGATACAACAAAGAAGCAATTCGATGCGAACCTTGCCATGCAGGTCAAGAGCGGCCTCACCCTTGCTTCAAAGCTGACAATCGGCCGGACACTCGGAGCGGGCGGGTTCAGATACTGGTATGTCTATGGCAAGGCAGGATTTGGTGGTGCACCCATCTTCTCGCTTCTGCCGGCAACCGGAATCCCCGTCAGTTTCTACGGGTTCGGGGGGGGTGCCTTCTACCACATGCGTGCTGTAGTCGACACAGCAAGAGACAGCGTGGTCTACACCCCGGACAACAGCGTTGCTCTTGGGCTTAAGGCTACAGTCATTCTTGGAACTGATGGTGGAGGATTGGCGTGGAACGGGGACCAGGAATTAGAGTTCGTCTTCTCACAGGGCGGCAATAGTTATAATCTCACAAACATCAATCTCTATTCCCGAAACTGGTTCCTTGCACCGTTGCCTGCACGAACCAATCCTGTTGCCGATGTCCGCGGGAATGGCACGTTGCAAATCTCGGTGAACAACTTCAGCATTAGCGGATACTTCACTTTCGATGCGGACTTCAAAACGCTCGTCAAGG
>DASRUE010000174.1:0-7802 GCA_035687895.1 Bacteroidota bacterium
ATGTTAAAGGAAGTGGTGACCTGGTTTCGGAAGAGGGCACCATCTCCCGGAGCTGTAAACCTCCCAAAACCTTGTCCTGTCCTGAGCGTCCACACAGTGCCGGTATACGTCGATCGGTCGCCATTCAGTTGTGGAGCGGGACCTGCGACGGTAAAGTACATACCATCCGTTATGGGATAGTCAAAGGTGTTGCCATTCGTCGCGGCGATGTCATCGCCATTTCCCGGCTCGATCTGTACTGTCGGGCCCTGGTTGACACCGCGGGCAACCGTGTCGCTCCCGGAAACCACGTACCAGTTAAGTATGTCGGCGGTGACTGTATCCGGGCCATAGACAAACGTCGTTGGGATAGTTCGGAATGTTACACTGTAGTTCCTTCCCGTCAGCTTCAGCGGGTCGATCACCGTTGCAGTGACTGCACCATCACTAGATCCGCTGTGTGTAACGGGGACTTCCGTCCCGTAGCCCGCGCTCAAGCGGACGCCGGGGTTTGGCCCTTGCGGAATCCCGGTGTAGATCTGAGGAGTAGATTCCAGTGCATGAGTCAACGCCTGGTCGCTGGGGTTGTATCCATAGGCAGTCACTGCAAAATAGTAGCGTTGGCCATTGACCAACGGTGCCTGCCGAATTAGATCTCTATCCACCACGAGTTCCCGGACGATCCCGTTGTCCGTTCCTCGCTGTTTCACCACGCGAACAATGATACCCAGACCCACGTCAAACACATCATCGTAGATTGTCCGGATTGCGTTCCCGTTCTTGTCGAACGTGGCAAGCAGTCTCACATCCGTACGGCCGTCGACTTCTCGTTTGTCGCCCGAGAGAGGAATGGATGTAGAGGCAGTTGCTACCTGATACACATTATATCCCTCAAATTTGTATCCCTTGCGGTCGAAATCTTCAGTCGCTCGTACCGTTGCCTGGTTGGATCCCCAATCCAGAACAATCTGCTTGTCCAGTGCAGGGGAAATAGTCCCGGTAACCGGATCGGTGTTGACGACGGGAGCTGGCGGCGCCTTCGGAAGATCAAACAGATCATTGTAGGCGTTCTGCACTGCAATGTCGTTGTTCTTCATGACTGCGATGCTGGAAATGTAGTCGGTCCCTATGCCCGCCACGACACCAACCACCACCTCCTGTGTGTCGCCGAGCGCCATACTGAATGGACCGGAACAGACCCCAAGACGGCGGTCACCGGGAGCGTCTATCGAGCCATCAAGGCGACCTGTACCGGCAACTTTATCACCATCAAGCCAGAACTTCGTCGGCTGACCCGGGAAATTTGGGTGGACAAAATCCGTTCCGGAGATTGGCGTCAGTCCGCGGAGCAAATTGTACCACTGGACGGTCCCTTCACGGCTGAACGGTGGATCTGAATATGTACCACCTGCCGCAAAGTAGAAGGCAGCAGTCATCGGAAGATTAATCAATCCGGGCCCGGTACGCTTTAGATTGAAGATACCACTATCAACCAAATCATCAACACCGTTCTTATTGAGATCCTGTCCGGCAACACCATCCACCAATGGACCCTGGAGAAAATCATATCCAACCGCCGGCGGCTTCAGACCGAACGCTGCATACGTTAAGTCTTCTGCGCTACCGTTGTATACGTACCCGAGGCTCAACGTCGTGTCGCACCCGGAAAAGTCATCACCCGCATCGCCCATATCGGGATCAGACCATTGCCCGACGTACATATCCGTAATGGTTGCGTTCGCCGGAGTCGAAGCTGTCCCCTTATAGATGAACGTGAACTTCTTGAAGTAGACGTTTGCCAAGGGGTCTGTTCGGTTGTACCCCCAGAGGGTCACCTGAAGTTCAAACCCGATTGGATTCGAACCGTAAAGAGCATTGGTGCGCCCTGGGTTCAGATCGTTGCAAACAAACCAGACCACCTGGTCCGCGTCGGCAACACCTGGCTCATCGATACCGGCATTGTAAACGCCGTTGGAGTCCCGGTCATAATAGGGAGCCCCCTGAGCGGTGGGCCATTCATTCCAATCGGTTTCGTACTGTGCCCGAACACCGGCAATATCACCGTCGGTCACAGCGTTGAGTCCTTTCTCAAACAACTCCGCTGCATCTTGTTTCAAGTCTGCTGTGGCGTAATCGCGCCGGATGCGGTAGATGCGGACATCCGGATCGCCCGGGTCCGCCGCTACACCTTGAGAAATGATCCTCCCACCGATCGTTCCGATGGCATATGTCTGCCCGCCAACTCGGAGGACCTGTGAGCCACCGTCGTTGACATTACCACCCCAGACAATACCGTCCTGAAAGATTGCCCCCCCAGTGCCGCGGGGAAAGAAAACACCGGAGTTGCCCGATGATGGTATGCGTGCAGACCAGCCGTCGTTCCTGATCCAGCCCGCCAAGTTATTAATGTTTATGAGCGTGGAAACAGGCGTTCCGTTGGTCTTGTATATGCCGCTGGGCTGGTGGTTCCTCCCCAGCGTCCGGTCGCTTGCCCATGCTGAACCAGCAAGCATGGCGGCCACGACCAGAAAAATGCTGAACAACAGAGTGAGTTTTTTCATGGTATGCATCCGATTAGTGTATAGAATATTTTGACTGCATGTACAGGTCATGACAGCGCTCTCAGTAGTTGACGCTCACACCAACCCTGATCTGTCGGGGGCTATTGAAAAGATCGCCACCCTCGAATGGATTGGCGCCGTTCAACTGATTCTGCCAGTAGTGCTGCCTGTTGTTCAGGTTGATGGCACGGTAGAGTTCCACGTAACGTGGGCCGTTGGCTGCCACGATGTTCGAACTTAATGCCGGATTCGTCAGGAATCCATCATCGTACGCAGCACCCGAACGAGTGTACACGTTCAACACGTTCTGGGTGTTGAGCAGATTCGAAACGTACACGTAGAAGTTGACATCGAAGAGATCTGCAATGGAGACGGTCTTATCGACTTTGAGGTCGATTTGGAACACCCATGGCGTGGTCTCGGAGTTGACTGCACCATCCGGCCTGCGAGTACGGGGATCGTCATCTGCAAGGATACCTCCTTCTTCCGGTCCACGCTGACCGCCTGCGCTGTTTGCCTGGGCCTTCGTAAAGGAGTGACCGCTGTTGAACGAAAAGAGGATGTTGGCGCCCAGTCGCTGAAGAATCGAGCCGCCGTCGTTCTCGCCAAATCGATAGTCGATATTAATCGTGCCGCGATGGGTCTGGTTAAACGCAAGCGGAGATATGACTGTCGGACGTATCGGGCCTGCCTCCACCGCTGAGGTTGCTGTGGTCAGGCTGGAGCCTGTGCCCTGCGCATCGGACAATGTGTAATTTATGAAAGCTTGTACACGCTCGACACGACGGACCGTGAGACTCAACTCCAGGCCCTTCGTGGTTGCATAGTCACCATTCTGAAGAATGTTGTACGATGCAGTGGTGGACCCGGACGTCGTCGTCACTTTGTCGACCTGAATCTGACTCTTGATGTCCTTGTAGAAGGTTGTGATATCAAAGGACGCAAAGTCGGCAAACTGCTGGGTGAACCCGATCTCATACTGAGTGGTCCGCTCCGGCTCCAGGCCCGTCCCAACCGGAACAGAGATGAAATTGCGACCGGAGAATGCAAGCGCGTACTGCGACGTGCTGAGATAGATTGCATTCAACTGAGGTGACTGCACGAACTTGCCGTACTGCACATGGAACACGGTCCGGTCCGTCACGGGGAATGAGAACCCAACCCTTGGGCTGACAGTCCGGAAGGCTTTGGTATTCTTCGTGCCGGATTCGAGAATCGTAAAGTTCACCGGATCGTACGATGGATTGGCTGGATCGATAAACTCCCAATCATCGTTGTCAAAGGAGTCGAAGCGCAAACCTGCATTTACAACAAGATCATTGATCTCAAATTTGTCCTGCAGATAGCCCGAAATATATGTCGGGTTCTTCGGCCCTTCGAAGCCGTCATCTATCTCGTTGCCATAGATGTCGTAGCCGTAGTTGTTCGGGATGCCACCGATACGGTAAAGGGCATCGAGTGCCGGTCCGCCGGTGCGAGCAACGTCGGGGTTCGAGAGCAGGGTTCCCAACATTGCCTCGACGCGTCCGAAGCTATAGTTTCGGATGGTATATCGCTGATACGAGAACCCGCCCTTGAACTCGTGGCTCTTCATCTGATGCGTTATATCAAGAGCGCCGCTAATGAAGTTTTGTTTCCGTTTCTGATAAGCAACGGTTGCTCCGCCAGCCAGGTTCAAGCCGCCAGGACGTGTGAACGGAAAGCCATTCACGCGAACATCCTGTGGCGACAAAAACCGCGAGAAGTACAGAATACCTTTCGCAGCGTTTGCCGTGCTGTCACCGTAGGAGAGGTAATCATCTTCGAAAAGCGGATCGTAACGTTTGAACCGGTTATCCTGGTAGCTGACCGTGAGGTCGTAGAATGTTGTTGGTTGCACGAAGTGCGTGAGCTTCGCGCTGAAAAGCCCGCTGCTCTCATCCTGGTTGGGGATGCGCTGCTGGTTGAGAATATTCCGAATTGGCGTCGTGTTGAAAAGCGTCTTCGTGTAATTCATGGAGGCGCTCAAACGGACAATGATAGGATTGTAATCAAACGTCAGTGTACCGTTTCCCGCCCACGACTCAAGTTTGCGTCCGGGCACCTTACCGCCGGGGATGTTGACAGAGAATGTATCCGGCACTCCGGTGTTTGGATCGGGATTACTTCCAGCGGCATCCTCTGCGAGGTTGTCGAACACCACCGGATCCCACCATGCAACGGTCGGGTCACCCTGAAAGGTGTTTCGACCCGCAAGGAAGAACTTGATCTTGTCCGAAACAATCGGACCACCAAACGTTGCGGAATAATCGCTGTAGCCATAGGAATATCCACCCAGGACCTTCTCACCGCCCGATGCGAAGTTGTCCGTTTCCACACGGAGCGATGCGCTGTAGTCGGTTGTTCCGGTTCTCAACTGTTGTCGGACGATACCGGCATTGGAACCACCATACTCTGCGTTGTATCCACCCGCCTGCACTTGGAACTCTTCGAGGGCTTCGGGAACGACGGACACCAGCAGGCGTCCGTTGCGAGCATCCCGTGCATCCGCACCGTCAATATAATAGCCGACTTCATCCTGGCGACCGCCACGGATAAAGATCTGTCCACCCTGCTCCACCACCCCGGCCTGAAGTGCCACCACCGATGCGATGCCACGCACCGGAATATTTTTTAGATCCTCGCTGCTTACCACCCGAACAGCGTTGGTGGCGCTTCTATTCACAAGTGGTTTCTCCGCAATAATCTCAACGCCGGTGAGAGCGACGGCCTCGGTGGAGAGACTGAAATCAAGGTCCGTCGTCAGGTCGGCACTAATACGAACGTTGGAAACAGATACTGATGAGTATCCAACATACGTCGCCTTCACGGTGTAAACACCGGCGGGCACATTGAGAACCGTGTACTCGCCGTTCACGTCAGTCGCGGCGCCGTAGCTGGTTCCTTCCACAGCCACGTTCGCCCCGACAAGTGCTTCCTTGCTCTCTCTGTCTATAACTTTTCCCTTGATCTTTCCTGTCACGCCGGCAAACAGAAGCCCCGGCACCAGGAGAAGAGCAAAAAGAAGTAGAAATGGTTTTGCACGCATAGCTTCCTCCAATTGTTGAGGCGTGTTATTCAATGATAAAATTCATGGTCTCCGTACGTTATCCGTTACTTCTTCACCTGCATGCCTGCGGGCTTCCCGACAGGAGGTCCTGCCACCTGTCGATCCTGAAGCACGGTAAGCTGAAGAGCACTGCCCGCTCCTGTTGCAACGAGGGTGTACAACTTCCCGACTTCAAAATTGGTTGCCGGCAATGTCGCAACGCCAAAGCTGCTTGCGTCAACTTGAACCTGACCTCGGATCTTTCCACCCGGGTAGTCGTTCGAGTGGAAGTTCACGTAGATGTTGCCAGCGTTGAATTCCTGTCGAAGGGCGTCAGTGAGACCAGTCGTGTCTACCCACGTCCCGGTGAATGTCGTCTTCTTGTCAGGAACGACCTGCGCGCGGATTGTGCCGCCTGGGGCGGGCGCGCTGTGGAAGTTCACGTAAATGCGTCCATTCACGAGCTCCGTCATAAGCGCAGGAGTTAGTGGCTGCACTGCATCATCGGTTCTCCACACACCGGAAAGTGTGGAATCGGTCACGACAGCTCCGGCAATGGTGCGCACCACAGAACCATTAGTCCCCGCGGCAGCATTATGGAAATGCGCCGCCGTGAACCCGAGCGTATCTGGAGCTCCTTTAGTGACCGTAATGGAGTACGTCAGGCCCTGAGGGGAGAGGATGAAGCGCGCTGCACCTGAAGATGCGGTCGTCACCGGCGTTGGCTCATTCGCACCGGAAAGCGAAGTATTCGGGATGGTAATCCTTTGGCCCGTTGTATCGGTAAAGATGGCTTTGACCACAGGTCCATTCACTCCGGCGGGCGCATTGTGGAAGTGCGCCATTGTATAGAAGCCGGTAATGCTGTCGATGTCAACCGTGACGCTATACGTGAGATTTTTATTATTACCGATTGTGGCCGCCGCGGTCCCTGTCGCGGAAGTTGGGACAGGAGTTGGTTCCTGCGAACCATTGAGTGTGGCCTTGTAGCTTCCCGCCGATACCGCGAAGATCGCTATGGAGCCTGCGGAGAGGGTGTCGTACACCCGCGCACCGGCAAATGGGACGCTTGCCGCCAAGTCGGTCCCCGTCGCTGAACCGCTGCGGAGGACAATGTTCGCCGAAGAACCAAATGCCGCGTTGACATACTTTATCTTTGCACTCGTCGCGCTGGCGTTATTCTTGTCCTTGTGTCCTTCGGGAAGGTTGAGGTAGGCAAGAGCGGTTCCACCTGTCGAATAGATCAGAACGGTACTTTGCTGCTCCGATCCCAACACCACTGATTGTGCCGAGGTCGCGCCAAACGCAACTGAGCGGCTTCCCGACGGTATGTCCGAATACGAGGTTGAGGCCAGGTAGCCGATATTCCCTACAGAAGAACCATCGACGCTGACATTGCCGGCGGCGCCACCGGGCACGGCATGAAAGAAGCGCACCTGGGAACGAAAGTCGGGATTGGTGACTGTCCCCGGGCCATCAGGGACGTCGACGCACGCACCCCACAGGACGCCGATCGCAAGCAGGCCAATCGGAAGAAAGAGTTTATTGAAACGCATAGGTAGGTTCTCCTTGCTATGATTGTTGATCGTGGTCAGATGACTATCGCGCTCCTCTTTGGAGCTTGCTGCAGTACACTCGGTGGATTCTCGACGTCGCACTGACACGACTGATGGCAATGGTGAAGCAATGATGGTGACAAGATGCAGGTGTTTGCTCTGCACCCACTAACACGAACATCTCAATCAAAAAAAGACGTCGAACGTGATGGTGTTGGACAGGACTTGAGTGGCTCTAGTTGCTAGAAAGACCGGACAAGGATTGCCACGCTCGTTTCTCTACAGCCCCTCAGCACAATGAGATTGTTTGGTATGGAATGTTGGAATGTTGTACCAATAGCCCCCGGCGAACACCTCCTGTTGTGACACATTGTGGAAGGAACAACTTGGATCACATACTAATGGTGACTTAATATAAAAAGGGAGGTGGTGTTTGTCAAGTACCAATATTTAAAATACTGCGTACCTGGACGGAAGTGGGATCAGTCCAGGTTTACAACTTTGAGGTTGGAAACGCCATCCTGAGAGAGGAGTTCTCTCATCCCCTCGGCGGGAATATCGCTATCGATACTCATAACAGTGAGCGCATTTGCGCCAATGGCAGAGCGGCCGAGAGATACACCGGCAATGTTGACGTTA
>DASRUE010000175.1:0-24078 GCA_035687895.1 Bacteroidota bacterium
TATCGCGGTGTTCCTTTTGGGGCACTTAGCACCGCCTCGTTGGCGCCACACTTTGGCTTCTTCACGACCAGTCAGACGTGTTATAGACATCGTCCTGCGGACTGATGGGGAATTCTCAGCGTACTCAGGCGTATGGGTCAAGCACCTACAATTGTTGTCAACAGAAACACTCCCGCGGTCGTCGAGACGTTCTCCCGACTCGGAAAGGTGATTGCACTGGACACTCAGGAAGTGACACGTGAATCCGTCCGGAATGCGGACGTTCTTGTCGTACGCTCAGAAACAAGGGTTGACCGCGGGTTGCTGGAGGGAAGTCGCGTCCGCTTTGTCGGGACCGTTACCATCGGTACGGATCACGTTGATCTTGAGTATCTCGCTGCAAACGGGATCGGGTTTGCCAGCGCACCCGGGAGCAACGCCAACTCGGTGGCGGAGTATATTGCAGCAGCTTTGTTGGTCTGGTCAGAAAGGACCGGCGAAGCCCTGAACGGAAAGACGATAGGTGTTGTGGGGGTGGGCAATGTAGGGAGCCGTGTTGTGAGCGTTGCCCGGGCACTCGGGATGAACGTAATTCTGAACGATCCCCCGCTTGCGCGCAAGACCGGGGATCCGGCCTTCCTTCCGCTTGATGAACTTATGGGTGCGGACGTTCTTACCCTTCACGTCCCACTCGCTCGGTCCGGCCCTGACGCGACGTATCATCTGTTTGATGAATCCCACCTCAGCAGGATGAAGCGGGGGAGCGTCCTCATCAACACTGCGCGTGGTGCTGTGGTAGAGACCAATGCACTGCGAGCGATGCTTGCATCAAAGCAACTGTCAACCGCAATCCTCGATGTGTGGGAGGATGAGCCCGGGATCGATCTCGCACTCCTAAATAACGTGATGCTCGGGACCGCTCACATAGCGGGGTACTCCCTTGATGGCAAGCTCAATGCCCTTCGTATGGTGTACGGCGAACTATGCCGGTACCTCGGCGTTTCCGTAGAACCGGATGTCCCGTCATCGGCTCACCCAGAGATAGGACCCAGGATCGTTGTCCCCGCTTCGATCGCCGAGGAGAAAGAAGTGGTGAGTTTTGTGGTGCGTCAGGCATATGACATCGAACTGGACGACTACATGCTCCGCAAGGTTATCGCCGTCGCCGAAGGGGAACGCGGACCTTACTTTGCGAAGCTGCGCGCCGAGTATCGAGCCCGTAGGGAGTTTTTCAATCGATGCGTTGAGTTGTCAGCGCGACAGGTGGGAAGTCGGGCCATCCTTGAAAAACTGGGGTTCGAAATTGCTGTGAGGAGAGACGCGCGGTGAGAGGAGTAGCGGGTTCAGGTTCTTTCGGGCGACATCTTCCAGAAGTGCAAGAGTCAAGTCCTGATACCGTTGCTCTTGGCGGAGTCAGGTGCTAACTACTTCCGCTTTGCGGCGATCAGTTTTGTGATTACTTTTTGTTACTTTGATTCATTTCATACACCTCATGGAGAAAAACATACGATATGACAGACAAAGCAGATATAGGGTTGGTCGGTTTGGCGGTTATGGGAGAGAACCTGGTGTTGAATATGGAGAATCATGGGTACAGGGTAGCCGTCTTCAACCGAACTGTCGAAAGAGTGGACCAGTTTGTCAACGCGCGGACTAAAGGAAGGAAAATCATCGGGACACGCTCCATCAAAGAGTTGGCCGGAGCTTTGAAGACCCCTCGCAAGGTTATGCTCATGGTGAAGGCAGGGAAGCCGGTTGATGAATTCATCGAACTCCTTCTCCCGCATCTTGAGAAGGGCGACATCATCATTGACGGCGGGAACTCACATTTTCCCGACACTATCCGGCGTGCAAAGTACCTTGAGAGCAAGGGTCTGCTTTTCATTGGCGCTGGCGTCTCAGGCGGTGAAGAAGGCGCCCTCACAGGGCCATCGATTATGCCTGGCGGTTCGCCAGCGGCGTGGCCCCACGTGAAGCCGATCTTTCAATCTATTGCTGCAAAAGTGGCAGACGGTACACCGTGTTGCGATTGGGTTGGGGAAAATGGGGCAGGCCACTTCGTCAAGATGGTCCACAACGGCATCGAGTACGGCGACATGCAGCTCGTCTGCGAGGCGTATCAGATCATGAAGGAGCTGCTTGGCATGAGTGCCCCAGAGATGCATGAGGTGTTCACAAAGTGGAACACAGGCATCCTCGACAGCTACCTTATCGAAATCACCCGGGACATCTTGGCGTACACAGACAGTGACGGCAAACCGCTTGTCGACAAGATCCTTGACGCAGCAGGACAAAAAGGAACGGGCAAATGGACAAGCGTTGTGTCTCTCGATCTCGGCATTCCGTTGACGCTTATTAGCGAGGCGGTATTTGCGCGCTGTCTCTCGGCTATCAAGGAGGAGCGTGTGGAGGCGTCGACGATCTTGCGCGGCCCGGCTTCGAAGTTTACGGGAGAGAAGGCGGCGTTCCTGCGAGATCTTGAGCTGGCCTTATATGCATCCAAGATTGTTTCTTATGCGCAGGGGTTCACACTGCTGCGAGAAGGGGCAAGGGAGTTTTCGTGGAAGCTCAACTATGGCAGCATTGCGCTGATGTGGAGAGGCGGCTGCATCATTCGGTCCGCGTTCCTCGGAAAGATCAAGGAGGCATTCGACAGCAATCCGGGCCTCACCAATCTTCTTCTCGATCCCTTCTTCAAGGACAAGATCGAAACGTCGCAGTTGGCATGGCGGCGGGTAATCGCAGCGGCGGTCTCCAACGGCATCTGGGTGCCGGCATTCTCGACAGCACTCAACTATTTTGATGGGTACCGCAATGCGCGACTTCCGGCAAATCTCTTACAGGCGCAGCGCGATTATTTTGGTGCGCACCAGTATGAGCGCGTCGACAGGCCACGCGGCGAATTCTTCCATACTAATTGGACGGGTCGAGGCGGCGAAACGGCATCAACGGCATACGTTGTGTAAACCGAAGGGGAGAGGCCTGACAGCGCTCTGCAACAGGTTTGAAACTTCGTGTCATCACGATGAACCCAATACTTGAGCAACTCGCCAAGATCAGAGTCACAGGGAGCGTCAAGGGGTTGGAGGTCTGTATTCTGGTTGAGAGAGTTCCTCTCGTTGTAATGTCCGAGCGCTGGTTTGAGAAAAGGCTCTGAGAAATCAGGGCCTTTTTAGCTTTTCGGTCACTAGGACCTGGAAGGACTTGACAAGCGGATTTCCATATGTTATATTGTAACCGTTTACATTAGACTAACTGTAAACCTTTTCAAGGGCTTTTCTTCGGCCCTTATTTTCTCGCCTTGTTATGTAAACGTTTTCATTGCTCAGTTGGAAATGGAGCACCCCATCTGCAGTTTTGTTTGCCAATGGTTTGTCTCGGCGATTCTCAATCGTTGATATGTTCTCCCAGTTCATCACGAAACAGAAACCAATTTACTCACAAACAAGGAGGCACTATGAACCACCAAAGTACCGCTTCGAAGATGATGTTCTTCATAAGTGTGCTTGCTATGGGTTTGCTTTTCCTTTCATGGGAGGGCAATGCAGGGAATGAAACGAAGAGAGAGGCAGCACTACGCGAAGATGCAGCGATGAAGAGTCTTCCACCCGGCGCGTTGGAAGCTATCCAGCGCAGCATGAAAGACGCCTATCGCAAGATCTACGAAGGAGATTCTCCCAACGTTGTCTACACGCGCAGACCGAACAAGAGTATTCCGGATAATGATCCAGTTGGGGTTCTCGACACTATGTCAGTCCCAGCGACCAACATCGGATTCATAGCCGTTCGGCTCGACACCGTCCTTCACACGTATGTTGGTGACCTTCGCATGACACTCAAGGCACCAAACGGTGATACAGTCGTTTTGATGAACCGACCAGGACCTGGCACTTTTGGAAGCAGTGGCGACAACTTCATTGGAACGGTTTTGACAGATACAGCAGCGCGACCCATTGACTCCATTACCTCGACTGGAGCACCCTATACTGGTTTCTACCGTCCCGATTCTGCACTGGCGCGATTCCACGTCAACATGGCGGCGGGAAATTGGGTACTAAAAGTTTCCGACCACGAAGCCGCTGATATCGGGACGCTTGTGCAGTGGTCGCTTATTATTGAACCAGCAGCCCCTCCTCCGCCAACATGGAATGATCCGGCTGTGATGATCGCGAAGAATGCTTCCGGAACGATTACGGTGAATGGAATAATGGATGAGCCAGATTGGTCCATGGCGGCACCGTATCTTGTGTTTGGACCGAATGCCCGGACGACTGTTGCAACGCAATCGGTCACCGGAGGAGTTGAGGTTCGCCCATCGTATTCAGACACGACCTGGGCTACCATCAAGATGTTGCGAAGAGGTTTGCGACTCTATCTCGGCATTCAATCCTCGGATAGGTCTGTGGGAAGATTTGGCGACAGCTGGGAAGGTGACGGCTTGTTCATGAAGATCAAGAACGCGGCAGGGGTTGAGGGAGAATTCAAATTGTATTACAACGCCTCAACTCGCACTGGAACCTCGGCGGACAGCGCTGTGTACGAACCTGGTGGACCATTCCGCGCGGGATTTGGCGCTGGTGTTGGATTGGTGAACGCTGGCACGATTCCCTACGATACAACCCAGGTCGATGCCGGGTATATGCTTGAGTTGGAAGTCCGTTTAGACTCGCTTGGCTTTGCATCAACTGTTGACACGCTGCAAGTGTTGATGAACATCTTCGATCCTGATGGATATCATCGCGGAACGCTGCCGTGGGAAGGACCTCCTTCGCGAACGTTTCACAAAACATGGTGGGGTAGCGAGTGGGGCCCCGTCATGCGCAATATCTATCTCCAACCGGCGCGTGCGTACGACGATCCGGCAGTGCTAATAGCAAAGGCGGCTCTCAACAACATCACCGTAGACGGCAGGATGGATGAAGCAGATTGGGCCGGGGCAACGCCCTATTTGAGGTTCGGTCCGAATCCACCCACGACGAGCGAAGAAAGAGGTGTTACCGGAGGTGCGCTTGTTCGCGGCACGTATTGGGATCCGAGCTACGCAATGATGAAGTTCCTCCGCCGAGGTCAGCGGCTCTACGTTGGCATTCAATCAACCGATAGATCCGTGGGAAGATTCGGTGATAGCTGGGAAGGTGACGGCTTGTTCATGAAGATCAAGAACGCGGCAGGCACTGAGGGAGAGTTCAAACTGTATTACAATGCCTCGACTCGCACTGGTACGTCGGCAGACAGCGCTGTGTACGAACCGGGCGGTCCATTCCGAGCGGGATTTGGAAATGGTGTTGGATTGGTAGCGACTGGAACGGTTCCGTATGACACAACCCAGACGGACAACGGTTACACGCTTGAGTTGGAAATCCGTTTAGACTCACTCGGCTTTGCAACAACCGTTGACACGCTGAGTGCGTTACTGAACATCTTCGATCCCGATGGCTATCATCGCGGAACCTTGCCGTGGGAAGGACCTGAAACGCGTGCGTATCACAAAACCTGGTGGGGCAGCGAGTGGGGTCCGGCGATGCGGACGATTTATCTCGAGCCGCAGCGTCCATACGATGATCCTGCGCTCATGGTTGCCAATCTCGCCTCTGGTACCATCACCATTGATGGAAGGATGGACGAGGCGACATGGGCGACTGCAAAGCCGTACTTGAAGTTCGGTCCGAATCCCCCTGTGACTGCGGATGAGCGCTCGGTGACTGACGGTGTGCTAGTACGCGGTGCATATTGGGACCCAAGTTTTGCAGCCGTGAAATTTTTGCGCAACGGATTAAAGCTGTATATCGGTATTGATTCGCGCGACAAGTCGGTTGGCCGCTTTGGCGACAGCTGGGAAGGTGACGGCTTGTTCATGAAGATCAAGAACGCGGCAGGGGTTGAGGGAGAATTCAAATTGTATTACAACGCCTCGACTCGCACTGGAACCTCGGCGGACAGCGCTGTGTACGAACCTGGTGGACCATTCCGCCCCGGATTTGGCAATGGTGTCGGCTTGGTAAGAACAGGTACCATTCCCTACGATACAACTCAAGTAGACAGTGGCTACACACTTGAATTGCAGATCAACCTTGATTCGTTGGGTTATGCAGCAAACGTTGATTCGGTACAGGTGTTGATGAACATCTTCGATCCCGATGGCTATCATCGGGGAACGCTGCCATGGGAAGGACCTGCTTCGCGAACGTTTCACAAAACATGGTGGGGTAGCGAGTGGGGTCCTGCGATGCGATGGTTGAAGCTGGGTACCACAGTGGATGTTGCTACACAGGAAGGACTGCCGACGACATTCGCTCTCTCACAGAACTATCCCAACCCGTTCAATCCGAGCACGATGGTCAATTTCGCCGTTCCCGAGCAAGCTCACGTAAAGATCGTGGTGTACGATATCATCGGTCGGGAAGTTCTCACGCTTGTGGACGGTGAGTATGTTGCCGGTTATCATCGAGCAACATTCACGGCAACGAATCTTGCCAGCGGCGTGTACTTCTACCGCATGATGTCTGTCGGAGCAAGCGGTAAGACGTTTGTTCAAACAAAGAAACTTTTGCTGATGAAGTAGCGTTGTGTTGACGAGTCGGCGCCCTGCAAAAGGAGCCGACTCGTCATGGTTTTCATTTGCGTTTTAGGAAATCTCGGCGCTGGCAGGACCATTATTACTCCCTCCACAAACAATGACAACCATCAAAGATGTAGCGCGTGAAGCGGGCGTCTCTATCGCAACCGTGTCACGGGTGTTCAACAACGTTGCCGTCGTTGACGAGGATACCCGCAAGAACGTCCGTCATGTTGCGCGTCGGCTCAAGTATGTTCCCAGCGCCTTGGGACGGAGCTTGAGCACGAAGCGGACGGACGCAATCGGTTTGTTGCTTCCTGATCTGTTCGGTGAGTTCTTTTCAGAGGTGTTGCGGGGATGTGACCAAACAGCGCAGCAATCTCACTATCACTTGGTCGTCTCCAGTTCTCATAATAGTAAAGGAGAGATACAAGCGGCGCTCACGATGATGCGCGGTCGCGTGGACGGGCTCATCATCATGTCGCCGCATATCGATGCCGAAACGCTGAATGAAAATCTTCCACAGACACTTCCGGTGGTATTGTTGAACTGCTACGTTGAGACGAATGGATTCGACTCGTTGAACATAGACAACTACGGTGGCGCGTACGCGATGGTGAAACATCTGCTCAGTCACGGTCACCAACAAGTAGCAGTCATCAAGGGTACGGAGAAGAACTTTGATGCATCAGAACGATTACGCGGATACCGCAAGGCGATGCAGGAAGCCGGCATGACACCTGACCCGCAACTCGAGTTCGCAGGGAATTTCACGGAAGCGGGGGGCTATGATGCCGTGAAAGGCATTCTCTCGCGTTCAGCGCGACCAACCGCGATCTTTGCCTGTAACGACTCGATGGCAATTGGGGCGCTCAGTGCGTTGCGGGATGAAGGCGTCCAGGTCCCCGTCGAGATTGCTCTTGCAGGGTTTGACGACGTTCCCATTGCATCGTATTTGACCCCTTCGTTGACATCAGTGCACGTTGGCATCCATCGTCTGGGCGTCCGGGCAATTGAGACGGCGCTGCACGCGGTACGGGAGAAGAACCGCCATCACAAGCAGCAAGTAGTGCTAGGAACAGAGCTTCGTCTACGAAAATCGTGTGGTTGCTCTAACAGAGACTAATTCACCAGGTACAAAACAAAACAGGAAAGGGAGGTGATTTTCGCCGAGCTACGCATCAACCGTGTTGCAAGCAAGGAGTTACCCTGGGACGTGACGAGAGTTCTCATCTCGACGCGTGGGGAAGAGACAAAGCCCTCTTCAATAATTCACGAATCAAAAGGAGGTGAACGTCATGAAGACGAAACTATTCATGATGGTTGCAATCATTCTGCTCCTGTCGGTTGGGGCATTCGCGCAGATTCCACGAACCGACGCCAAGTGGGCGCGCACTACGACAGAGACAATGGCTGTCGACGGTGTTTTGAATGAACCAGGTTGGGCAGTTGCCGAGTCGGTGAAGATCACCTATGGCCTGGATAACGGTATGCCAGGCAGCGGTTGGTACCACGAGAACGGACTTGCAAGTCCGACCGACTCAACCAAAGCCACTGTGAAGTGGCTTGTAAAGGCGGACAGCTTGTATGTTGGAGTAAGGGTGCTGGATAAATCTGTTGGTGGTGGACCATTCAATAGGTTCGATGGTATCTTGTCAAACCTTCGTCAGCGGGACCAGACAGGCAGGCCTGTTGGCGCAGGTGAGGTATTCTATGCATGGGTCAAGGAAGATTGGGCGGATACTTCGGCCAATCAACCCGGCCGTATGCCGTTCTTTGGCGGTCCCTGGGGAAGTTCTCCATACGCGCCGCGTCCTGATTCGCTCAGCAGGACCACGTGGCTGGCAGTAACGACGGTTCAGGGTACGCAAAACAACGATGCTGATGTAGACGTTGGTTATACGATGGAATTCCGGTTGAACCTCCAGAACCGAGGGTACAACGTCACGCAGCCTGCAGGTGATATCATTCAGTATAGCCTCTCGATCTACGATGCGGACTATCAGTGGCCTTTGGATACCACGAGGCAAGCCGGCAACCGCACATGGTTCCAGTGCCCCTGGGGGAACAACAACGCGTATGGCCACATCCGATTGCATGCCAGATCCGATGTCACTACATCGTCGGGTGCAGTTCCACTAGTCCCGTACGAGTTGCGGGTCCCGGGATCGAACTACCCCAGCATCACATTTGATGGAAGATTGACCGAAGCGGTGTGGCAAAATCCGGATGTTGGCACGCTGCGGATCCAGTACGGAAATTCCACGATCCGCAATGCGTATCCGAGCACCGCGCCATACCGGAGCGGTCAATTCCAGCCTGCCGTTAACGGGGGTCAGGCTGCCATAGTTGATCCGAGCCTTGCAACAGTCAAGTACTTCTATAAACAGGATACCTTGTTTGTAGGACTTGACGTTCCAGATCTGGTGGTACAATCTGTGAGTGTACCTGACCGCTGGGACGGATTCCGGTTCAGCGTTCGCGAACGAGTGAACCGCAATGGCGATAATGTATTGGCCCCCCGTGGCCTCACCTTCAGGATCGATGGAAGCGGGACCAACCTTGTTGTCAGTCGGCAAGATGATCTTGCGGCTACAACCGGTTCCTGGGATTCTGCAGGTACCAAAGTCCAGGTGGCAGCAGCGCTCAAGGGTGCGACAACTATTGATACGCTCGGGGCCTTGCCGGACGAAGGTTACACAGCCGAGATGAAGGTCAACCTTCGTGAGCTTGGCTATCCGGCGGGCGGAGGAGATGGTGTGCTGTTCTTTGCGGCCACGTTGTATGACGGCGATTCATTTCCGACTATAACAGATAGCTACGGAACCCGTACATGGTTCATGTCGGAAAATGCCGGCAGCGATGCGCCGATCTGGGCGTATATGGATCCGGGCAATCCTCTTGCAGTGGATGAGCAGGGGAACACCATTCCCGATGTGTTTGCGTTGATCGGGAACTACCCCAATCCATTCAACCCATCCACCACGATCAAGTTTGTGATGCCTCAAGCGAGTGACGTCAGGCTGGAAGTCTTCAACCTGCTCGGCCAGCGAGTTGCATCCCAACTTCTTGGTGAAAAACAGGCGGGAGAGCAGTCGGTGCAGTTCAACGCATCGCATCTCGCCACCGGTATGTATACGTACCGGTTGACAATGAGCTCCACAAATGCATCAGTAGTTGGCAGGATGATGTTGTTGAAGTAAGTAGCGTGACATTTGGTGAGGCGGCCACCCTGGTCGTCTCACCATTGTGTATTGCTTGAGCGGTGGGCATTACCCCCGGATGCCGGCTGTACCACACCTACAAGGACAGGTTCACATGACCATGGATACGAATTGGTTGACCCCGCGGTTCACATTCCTCTGCATCCTTCTCACGCTCGGTGGAAGCATTGCGCGACCAAGCACGACCGGAAAAATGTCCGGCCGGGTACTCGACAATAACAAAGAACCTCTCCCCAGCGTAAATGTCGTGCTTGATGGAACGAAGCTCGGCACTGCAACCGATATCGACGGGTATTACAGCATCATCAACATTCCGCCCGGCAGGTACAATGTACAATTCCGGATTGTCGGGTACAGGAACCTTGCCGTGCAGGATGTTCTCGTCACAACAAACAATACCGCGAAACTCGACGCAACGATGGAGGAATCCACGATTGCGAAGGATGAGATCATTATCACCGCCACAAGACCCGTGGTGGATGTCAACCTAACAAGCACGGTTGCCACGATAACAGACAAGGACATACAAGCATTGCCTGTGCAGGAACTTGCGGATATCGTGAACCTGCAAGCCGGCGTTATTGTCGACGACAAAGGAGCGCATTTCCGCGGGGGTCGTGCCGGTGAAGTACAATATCAGGTGAACGGGATTTCAGTGAACAACGCGTACGACAACACATCGACCGTCAAGATCGACCGGTCGCTGATTCAGGAAGTGCAGGTGATCACGGGAACATTCGATGCGGAGTATGGACAGGCGATGAGCGGGGTAGTAAACACTATTCTCAAATCCGGCAGCGAAAACTTCACACTCAATGTCGAGGCGCTGTCCGGCGCGTTCCTCTACTCGAGCGACGGCGAGCGCAAACTCACCTATAAATTCAGACCTGAGTTTCTCAATCAGAACTTTCAATTGAGTGTCAGTGGACCAACGGGACTTCCGCAAACGTATTTTCTGGCAAGTGGACGACGATATGTCTTCAATGATTACTTTCTCGGTGAACGCCGATTCAATCCGCTGGACACGAGCAATCAGTCGAATCCTTTTCTCTATCTCACGCAGCCCAATGGCGACGGAAAAGTCGTAGCCCTTGCCTACAACCGTGAGTGGTCCGGTCTGGCAAAGATCACGAATCGTTCCTTGCCGGCTATCGAGATCGGCTACCAGGCGCTCTTTAATATTATCGATGCCAGTGGCATGGGTGATGCGTTTACCTTCCGTCTCAATCCCGATGGGAAGAAGAAACAGAAGACGACCTCACTCGTTCACGGTGTCGACTTCACGCACACTCTTTCCTCGACGACATTCTACAACGTGAGTGTGAGACAGAACTACTTTGATTACCATGATTGGGTGTTTGATGACTTTCATGACGCGCGGTATGATCTTGCCCAATCAAGCACCGGTATTAGTGATTATGAATACGGGGCAAGTGTCGCAGGAGTTGATTTTGGACGTTTTCGTCAGAAGACAAACGCGCTTGTTGCGAAGGCTGCAGTGACGAGCCAGGTGACCCGTGAACATCAAATCAAGGTAGGTACGGAATTTCAGACTTCTGCGATTGATTTCGGAACGGCAGGGACGTTGACGTACAAAGGCGATACCCTGTATCGTTACGAGAATTTCCCGCCGGATTATCCGGGCGTGCAGCACTACTTTCCGGTTTCGTTGGCGGCGTACGCTCAAGATCAGATTGAGTGGAACGACCTCACGATCCGAGCGGGTGTGCGGTTTGAGTATTTTGATGCACGCAGTTATTTGCCGGGCGATCTTGCCAATCCTGCGAACGCAATTCAGGGAGCACCAGTTTCGAATCCCCGTCGATCAAAAAAGAAGATTTCCTACGCGCCCCGGTTCGGGCTATCGTATCCGATCACAACAACATCGTCGGTGTTTTTCTCATACGGCCACTTTTATCAACTTCCCCCGCTGCGCGATATTTTTACCAACGCCAACTACGGCAAGCTGGCAAATCTCCAGGCGGGAACGGGGAATTACGATGCGGTGTACGGCAACCCTGATATCAAGCCCGAAAGGACGGTGCAGTACGAGTTTGGCTACAAGAATGCAGTCACTGATTTTCTGGGCATAAGCATTAATCTATTCTATAAAGATATTCGTGATCTTCTCGGGGTGGAGTTCATCGATACCTACACCGCCGCAGCATATGCCAGGCTCACGAATGTCGATTTTGGTAACGTGACGGGGTTTACCATCACGCTTGACCAGCGACGGGTCGGCATCCTCAGCTCGACGCTCGACTATACCTTGCAGATGGCACAAGGAAATTCGAGCGATCCTAATGAGACCGCAAATCGTGCTGCAGCAGGAGAAGATCCGAAGCCGCGACAGATTCCGCTGAACTGGGACCAGCGCCACACAATGAATCTCACCGTTCAGCTTTCCCGGCCTGAGGAGTACGCCGTCAGTACCATTCTGCGATTCGGGAGCGGGCAACCGTACACGCCTGAGATCGGCTCCATTTTTGGAGCGGCGATAGAAAGAAACTCGGGGCGCAAACCCAATGGCTTTGTGATTGATTTCCGCGCGGAGAAGTACTTCACACTTGGCGGTGTTGACGTGAGCGTATTCATGCGTGTGTTCAATCTTCTCGATGCCCGGTATTTCAATGGCGCTGTGTTCGCGAATACCGGAAGCCCGGACTATGGCTTGTTTCCTCTCGCGGGCGATCGAACGCAACTGGCAAATCCCACACGATACTATGCGCCGCGCCGGATCGAACTGGGCATTTCGATGAACTCATCCTTCTGATGCGAATATGAAGAGGCTTCCCATGAAAAAGTTGCGACCTGTCATTCTCCTCATTGCCGCGTTGTTTTCGGTGCAGTATCTGACTGCTCAGATTATCACTCCGGTTCCGTTTGAGAAACGGGGGAAGATTGATGCCGAACGACAGGGATTCCACGATGCGAATAACATTCGCACCGTTTTCCTCAACTATGGGATGGTGGGTGATTTCAGGCCGGCTGGCGTGGATGTGAGTGTGTTCCACTCGGCTGAAGTTCCCAAAGGAAGCGGAGTGAATTATACCGACGGGATTACTCCTTTTGTTCTGGCAAAAGTTCGTCTGGCCAACGGCGACTCCCTTCACCTGATGGAAACAGGCTATCGAGAGCGACAAGAGCCCCACCCTTATGGCGCTTATGAAATGCGCTTTGAGCCGCGTCCCGGTTACTTTGAGGCTGATCCGGCAATTAACAAAGGGCGCTCTCCCGCGATCAGCAATGACTCGCGCACGTGGCCACGGACCTGGCCGGACAAAGACGCTTCATGGGACGGATTCTGGAACGGATATTTCGGTCAGGTGCCTGCAGCCGACCAAGAGAGCTTCACCGTGATGGATGACGACATTTACGAAAAAGGGGGCCTGTTTTCCGACTCGCGCGATTCGACGCGCAACGGCCTTGGACTGCGCGTGGAGGTTCGCGGCTTTCAATGGTCCAACCCTCAGGCAGCGAACGTGATATTCTGGCACTACGATATCACAAATGAAGGTACAACTGACTACCCGAGAAATGGCGAGGCGGAGAACATCATATTCGGATTGTACATGGATTCAGGTGTTGGAGGTTCTTCCGCTGGCTGCGATGGCGTGTACGAATCTGATGATGACAATGCCCGATTTGATACAACAGGAGGAGTGAATCTTGTCTATACGTGGGATTCAAAAGGACACGGCGTCGGTCTCTCAACGAGTTGCTATACGACGGGCTATCTCGGTTATGCATATCTTGAAACACCCGGCAAGCCTGTCGATGCAACAGACAACGACGCGGATGGGATAACCGACGAAAAGAGAGATAGCGGTCCCGGGATGCTCATTGAGGGTCGAGATGCGATTCTTGCTGCTGCCGCTGCCATGTACGACACGGCAAAGTTCCGATCACAACTGGGCTCACCGTCACTCCGCCCTGCAGTGGTATTGGGCAGGTGGTGGACTGGCGACGAAGATATGGACTGGTCCGCTCTGGCAGATGATGTTGGTGCCGACGGCGTCGATAGCACAGGAGATTTCGGCGAGTACGACGGAATCCCGACATCGGGCGAACCACATTTTGACAAGACCGACAAAGACGAATCCGATCAGATTGGTCTGACCGGCTTCCAGATGAATTGGATCAACAATCCTGGAGGAGTTGCAGACAACGTCGTTTTCTACAGAACCGGCCGCGTTCCTCATCCTGATTGGCCGAAAGAACTTTTTGACAAGTGGACCTCATCCGATTTCAACACTCGTTTTGAGCAGAGACCGCCGCCAGTGAATGTTAACATCGGTTTCTTGTTTGCGTCGGGTCCGTTCACGTTGCCGAGTGATGGGCGACAGGGCTCGACACAGAGATTCAGTCTTGCTCTGGCTTACGGCGCCGATCCACAGGAACTTCGTACAACGGTCAAAGTTGTTCAGGCAATCTACAATGCGAACTACCAATTCGCTGTTCCTCCCCCCATGCCGACAGTGAAAGCAGAGGTGGGTGACAGGTATGTGCAGTTGATGTGGAATGATGTTGCGGAAAACAGCACGGACCCGGTGGTGACAGAGAATGATTTTGAAGGGTATCGCATTTACCGCGCGACGGACCCAGAATTCCGGGATCCGCGGGTGATTCAGACGGGACGAGGAACCGGACCAATTGGCAACGGAAAACCTATTGCACAGTTTGATTTGAAAAATGGCGTCAGCGGGTTCACGCCAACAACTGTCGAAGGTGTGGCGTATTATTTGGGGGGGGAAACAGGCCTCACACACATTTTTAGAGATACGACTGTTGTAAACGGGCATCAATACTATTACGCTGTCTGCGCGTACGATTACGGCCCAAGCATCAGGCTCCAGAACCAGGACGTGTTTACCTACTATCCTTCTGAAAACGCGATTACGGTTTCACGAACGCCGCGCGGGGGCACGATCCTCCCCAAGAATGTTGTCTCAGTAAGACCCAACCCGAAGATTCTGGGCTACACGCCGGCTGACGCATCGCAGGTTACCCGGATTGCCGGAACCGGCACAGGGGCAGTCGGTGTCAAAGTGGTGGATTCAAAACTGGTTCCTGAAAACCATCTTTTCAAAATCACGTTCAACGCGAATTCGGATGAGGTTCATGCAAACTCCTACAATCTCATCGACAGCACAACGGGGCAGGTGCTCTTTGAGACAGGGGATGATTTTGATGGCAAGGGCACAGGGGTTTCTGGCGCCGGTGTTCAGCCAATCATCTGGACACTCCCGACAGTTGTTGTCGACACACTGCAGAGCGGTTTTGCGCCGGGGAGCGCAACTGATGCATTATTGGATGTGAGTTATTCCCCCAGCCCAACCTCCTTGCCGATTACGAAAAGACGTCTGGGATTCCCCTATGACATGATCATCACATTTTCCAATACGGTAATCGACACCGCAGAAGGGACATTTCCTGGCCCGCTTTTCAGCCGCCCGGTGAAATTTCGGATCGAGGCCATGACACCTGAAGGGCTGTTGCATTTCCGATGCAAATTCAGTGACCAGAATGGTGACTCAACCCTCAGTCGGCTCCCGGGCTCAATTTTCGAGCAAATTCAGGTGTTCACAGGACCCGACAGTCTTCAGACCGCAGCCAAGATAACATGGGTAATCAAGCTGAAGAACGATGACAGTGTTACTGTTAATCCCACCTTGGGTGATGTCTACAACGTCAGGCTCCTCTATCCCTTTACTGTCGGTGACGAATTCTTGTTCACGACGAAGGGAGAGTGGATTGAAAACGCGAAGGCACAACAGGAGTTCAAACAAGCGCCGTATGTCGTTCCCAACCCGTACGTCGGCGCAGCGAGTTTTGAACCCGGTCTTTTCGCGACGCAAGGTCGTGGCGACCGCGCCATGGAATTCCGCGGCCTGCCGCAGAATTGCGCAATCAGAATCTACACTGTTCGAGGCGAATTGGTGCGAACGCTGGTGCATGATGGTTCCACCGACGGCTACGTTCGCTGGGACTTGCGGACGAAGGATAACCTTGACGTTGCGCCTGGTCTGTACGTGTTTCACGTCGATGCTGGCAGCTACGGCAGCCACATCGGCAAGTTCGCCATCATAAAGTGAACGAGGTGGCCATGAAAAAGAAAATTCTCCTTAGCCTGATAATGGTGGTGGGTGCGGGCGCCGTCTTCGGGCAGTCAAAAACGGGGACAAGTGTCGGGCAATTCCTGCTGATTGAGCCGAGTGCCCGCATAGCCGGCATGGGCAATGCCGGTGCGACGATCTACAACGAGATTCAGGCCGCCTACTACAATCCCGCTGCGATCGGGCACTTTCAGGGTAGTGGTGTTCAGTTCACACACAGCCCCTGGATCGCCGATATTACATACGACTTTGCGGGCGTTGCGGTAGGTTTGGGCGAGGTGGGGAACCTGTACGCGAGCGTGACCTCCCTGAACTCAGGCGAGATCGACGTGCGGACGGTCGAACAACCGCTGGGAACAGGAGAGCGCTACACTGTTTCCGATATTGCGGTCGGACTCGGCTATGGACGGCAGATCTCGGATCGGTTTTCGGTCGGTGTGCAAGTAACATATCTCACGGAAACGATCTGGCACAGTTCGATGAGCGCGTTCAGCTTGAATGTGGGCACGCTGTACCGCATTTCCGAGGATGGCCTTCACATCGGTGCGAGCATCTCCAATTTCGGCACACGGGCAAAGTTCGACGGACGCGACCTGCGCATTCAATACGATCAGAACCCGAACGTCTATGGCGACAACGGAAGCCTTCCCGGAGAACTTTTCACGGAGAGTTACACATTGCCCATATTATTTCGCGTAGGCATTGGGATACCGCTCAAAGTTGGAGAGGACAACAGGATCCAACTGGTTGTGGATGCATTTCATCCGAGCGACAATACGGAGAGTATGAGTCTCGGTGCTGAGTGGATGTTCCAGAACGCGGTGGCAGTACGTGCTGGCTACCAGAACCTCTTCCAACAGGATTCTGAGACCGGCCTCACGCTCGGCGCGGGCCTGCAACATCAAATGGATGACTATCGACTCAACTTCGATTATGGTTGGGCTGACCACGGGCGACTCGAGCAGACACACCGGCTGACGTTGGGAGTGACGTTCTGAGGAGACAAATGGAGGAGCATTGAATGTGTTCCGTTTTGCACGACTCCTGCTTCGCCGTGCAAGAGGCAGCCAATCTAACTGCCCCATGGGGGTGCCTTCTTTCGGACAACGCATGCCACAACATTCATCCAGTTCATTCTTCCCCCCGGGCCCTCACAGGATCACAGAAACAAACGTCTACAACACGATGGCGTTGGGTGAAGGTGCGGGGACGCTGGAGATTTCAGGACATTTATTACAGTGATTAATTATCGGACAAAGTACGGTCGCTTTTCGGATGATGGGAAAGAGTTCATTATTACCACACCCCGGACACCGCGGCCCTGGATTAATGTCATCAGCAATGGAGACTATGGACTGACCGTCTCTCAGGCCGGAAGCGGATACAGCTGGCGCACACATGCGCAGTTGAATCGCCTCACACGTTGGGAACAGGACCTGATCAAAGACGAATGGGGAAAGTACATCTATCTGCGGGACGAAAAGGGGAATATCTGGTCGGCAGGTTGGAAACCGGTGTGCAGCGAACCCGATTCCTATCGTTGCAGACATGGTGTGGGATATACGATCATCGAAGCGGCGAATTTCGGCATAGAGACCGAACTGTTGATATTTGTACCTAACGATGATCCTGTCGAAATCTGGCAACTCACTGTCCGAAATCGCTCCCGAAGAGTCCGTACGCTAAACCTATTTTCCTTCTTTGAATGGGGCCTCGGTCAGTCCCCCGACTCGCACAGGGAATTTCACAAGTTATTCATCGAAACTGCCTATGACGCGAATGCCTACACCCTCTTCGCGACAAAACGGCTGTGGGAAGTGCCGACCGAACGGGGCCACTGGAACACGAACTGGCCGTACGTTGCGTTCCATTCATCAAGCCTCAAACCTGTCTCCTACGATGCCGACAAGGAGTCGTTTATTGGAATGTATGGAAACCAGTCCATGCCGGCCGGCGTCAAGAGCAAGAAACTCGGGAAGCGGACAGGAAATTGGCTGGATGCCATTGCCAGTCTGCACCACCAAGTAGTCCTGCAACCCAACGAGGAAACGTCGATCTGTTACACACTTGGCTGCGCCGACTCGAAGACACGGGCGTTCGACATGATTGCGCGCTATCGGTCGACCGATGAGGTGGAGGCCGCACTCGACGAAGTGCACACACGATGGAATACGATGTTGGACACCGTTACCGTGTCGACCCCCGACGACGCGATGAACATCATGGAAAATGTATGGTTGAAGTACCAGGCTATATCCGGACGCATGTGGGGCCGCACGGCATATTATCAAACGGGGGGCGCATTCGGATTCCGCGATCAGTTGCAGGACAGTCAGCTCTGGCTGCCCATCGATCCGGATCGGACAAAGGCACAACTGCTGCTGCATGCCCGCCATCAATTTAAGGATGGTTCGGTATTTCATTGGTGGCACCCGTTGTCGGAAGTCGGATTGCGTAACCAAATCTCCGATAACCTGTTGTGGATGCCGTTCGTCCTGTACGCGTATTTGCAGGAAACGAATGACCTCTCGATCCTTGATCTTCACGAACCGTTTGCTGACGATCCGGTGACGATGTCTATCTATGTCCACTGCTGCCGTGCGATCGACAGGGCTCTTGAACAGTTCAGCGATCGCGGGTTGCCATTGATTGGCGGAGGTGATTGGAACGATGGCTTGAGTGCGGTTGGACTGGATATGAAAGGGGAGTCCATCTGGCTCGGTCATTTCACTCACCGTATCCTGCTTGATTTCTCCGAGATTGCTGATCGGCATGGAGATACAGAACGGTCCGTGCAGTACAAAGAACGAGCACACAACCTTTGTAATAAACTCAACACCCTCGCTTGGGACGGAGAGTATTACTACGGTGCCACCAAGGACTCCGGCAAAAAGATTGGAAGTAAGGAAAACACGGAGGGAAAGGTCTGGCTCAATGCGCAAACGTGGGCGATCATCGCGGGCGTCTCCGATAGCGAGCGCGGAGAGCAAATAATGGATGTTGTAGAAGAGAAGCTTGAATGTGAGATTGGTCCACTCCTGCTCTCTCCCGCCTACAAAACAATTGACAAATACGTTGGATACTTGACACGGTACAGTCCTGGCATGCGCGAGAACGGTGGGGTATATACCCATGCCGCAACATGGGCGGTGATGGCAGAGGCCATGCTTGGCCGCGGCGAAAGCGCATATCGCATGTACTCAGAGCTCTGCCCGATTAACCGTGGCAAGCAGCCTGATACCTATGTTGCAGAGCCATACGTGACTGCTGGAAATATCGAAGGGCCGGATTCTACGTTTTTTGGCCGGGGTGGCTGGACGTGGTATTCAGGATCTGCCGCCTGGTTGTTCAAAGTGGGATTGGAGTGGGTTTTAGGGATCCGGGCAACCATGGAAGGTCTGCTCATCGACCCCTGCATTCCGTCGTCCTGGAAAGGGTATTGTGTGAAACGAACATTCCGGGGGGTGGTCTATAATATTGAAGTGAAGAACCCCGATCATGTGCAGTGCGGCGTGGAGGAACTGTGGGTCGATGGTCGGCGGCATTGTATGACGAAAGGGCCTCGCAACAAGACGCTTCCCCTGTATGATGCAGGGACAGCTCATGAAGTCATTGTGGTGCTTGGGCAGTGAACGGGCGCTTCCAGCGCCATCAAGTAGTACTCATCCTCTTCCAATGTGAACGCCATGAAATCCAAACCCTTTATTGCTCTTGTTCTTCTTGCCACATCCCGCCTCTCCGCGCAGATCTCCACCGAGGCGCTGCTCGATACGATTCAACACACGGCATTCAATTTTTTCTGGCAGGAGGCCAATCCTGCGAACGGTCTCATCAAGGACCGCGGGCCGGGGAACGCGCCATCCAGCATTGCTTCTGTGGGCTTTGGACTGAGCGCCATTTGTATCGGCGTCGACCATGGCTGGGTGTCGCGGGAGGCAGCGCGCAACCGCGTCGTGACGACCATGAATACGTTCTGGACCGGACCACAAGGTGGGGGTGCGAGCGGTTACATCGGCAACTTCGGATTGTTCTATCATTTCCTCGAAATGAACACCGCCGTGCGAACATGGGATAGCGAGCTTTCCACCATCGATACCGGTTTGTTGCTTGCCGGTATCATCGATGCGCGCCAGTATTTCGACGGTGCTGATTCTCTCGAGACACGAATCCGCGCACTCGCGGATTCCATCTACCGCCGCATGAACTGGAATCTCATGCGCAACTTCAACCCAGGGATCCTCATGGGGTGGATGCCCGGCACTGGGTTTTTGGGGTATGGACAGTGGGTCGGCTACAACGAGGCATCCATTATGTACATCCTTGCGCTTGGTTCGCCGACGTATCCGGTGGACTACGATGCATGGCTGACCTGGACGCAGGGATATGACTGGGGAAACTACTATGGGTATTCGTACGTCACATTTGCTCCCCTCTTCGGTCATCAGTACTCGCATTGTTGGATAGACTACCGGAACATCAACGACGTCTACATGCGCAATCGTGGCATTACGTATTTTGAAAACTCGCGACGTGCGACACTTGCCCAACGCGCCTATAGCATTGATAACCCACTCAACCATGCGGGGTACAGCGATTCGCTCTGGGGAATCACAGCCAGCGATACACCGACCGGTTATCGTGCACGTGGAGCGCCCCCCGCGGAAAACGACGACGGGACGATTACTCCTACGGCACCGATCAGCTCCATCCCATTTGCGCCGGACGAGTGCATCAAGGTTGCCCGCACGATGTGGGAATATTATCGACCACAGATCTGGTTGGAGCCATACGGTTTCCTGGATGCGTTCAATCTGAATGTCAACTGGTGGGATCCGTGGATTATTGGTATCGACCAGGGGCCGATGATCATTATGATCGAAAACTATCGCACTCAAAGGGTCTGGGATCGCTTTATGCGAAACCCGGATGTTCAAAGGGGCCTGCAACTGGCCGGCTTTACGCCGGTCGCCGATGTGAAAGAACACACCATCCCAGCAGAGTTTGCGTTGCATCAGAATTACCCGAACCCGTTCAACCCTTCGACGACCATCCGATATGACATTTCCTCCAATGCGCCCACAACATTGAAGGTGTACGACGTGCTGGGGAATGAGGTGGCCACGCTGGTGAATGAGACAATGTCCGTGGGGAGCCATACAGTCACCTTTGACTTCCGCTCACTCGCAAGTGGGATGTACTTCTACACCCTTACCGCCGGTCCCTTCTCCCACACACGAAAGATGATGTTGGTAAAATGAAGGAGCGAAGCACCCCACCCGACAGGTATGCGGTATCGCTCATCAATCCCTCCGCACGAATTGAGTACACGCTCCCTGTCCATACGCGGGTGACGCTCGTGGTCTACGATGTGCGGGGAAGTGAGGTAGAGAAGCTTGTTGATCAGGAACAGCCGCCGGAGGTCCACAACGTCGTGTGGAACGCAGACAATGTTGCGAGCGGAGTGTTCTTTTACCGGCTGCAGACCACCACTTTTGTTCAATCCAACAAGACTTACGCGGTGAGGTGACCATGAGAAGCGTCATTCTAACCATATTGCTGCTGGGCCCAGGACAGTCCTACGCAGGTGACACAAAGAGATGGGACCCGTTCCTCGACACATTGCAGCGGCGGACGATCCAGTGGTTCCTCGACGTTACGCCTCGAGAAAATGGACTCACGCCCGATCGTTGGCCGACAGCATCTCCTTCAAGCATCGCAGCGGTGGGATTTGCGCTTACCACGTATCCGATTGCAGTCGAACGCAAGATGATTCCCCGCGCGGAGGCAGTTCATAGGACACTCACCACACTCCGCTATCTCTGGCAGCTTCCGCAATCCAATCATCCCGTGGAAACGACCGGCTACAAGGGTTTCTTCTATCACTTCCTCAAGAAGAATTCTGGATTGAGAGAATGGAACTGTGAGCTCTCCACGATTGATACAGGGCTGCTGATGGCGGGCGTACTTTTCTGTCAATCGTACTACGATCGGCAGAACCGTAACGAAGGGGAGATTCGTGCTCTTGCCGATTCCCTGTATTGCAGAATCGACTGGAAGTGGGCTATGGCGGACCGCAAGGGAATTGTCATGGGATGGAGACCGGAAACAGCTTTTCATGATGACAGAGGACTTCCCGTTTGGATTTGGCATGGATACAACGAAGCAATGATTCTGTATGTGCTTGCGCTCGGATCGCCGACGCACCCTGTTCCGCCATCAGTGTGGGATGCATGGACGGAGTCGTACTTGTGGAAGGAGCACTACGGTCAAACGCTCGTGAACTTCATGCCGCTTTTCGGACACCAGTTCTCGCATGCATGGGTAGATTTTCGAGGCATAAGAGATGAGTTTATGCGCGGGAAGGGAATCGACTACTTCGAGAACTCGCGCCGGGCTGCGTATCTCCATCGTACATATGCAACGCAGAATCCCCATCAGTGGGTTGATTACTCCGACTCCATTTGGGGGTTAAGCGCGTGTGATGGCCCGAAAGACACGACATTTGAAGTGAACGGTATCAAGCGTCTCTTCCGCTCCTATTCAGCGAGAGGTACGGGTGCTGAAGAAGAAGTTGATGACGGCACGATTGCTCCGTACGGAGCTGCAGGCTGTGTTCCCTTTGCACCGGAGATCGTTATTCCCGCACTCAAGGCGATGAAGAACAAGTATAGAGACAAACTCTGGACGAAGTACGGCTTCGTTGATGCGTTCAACCCCACGTATCTCACACCGTCAACTCCCAACGGTTGGTTTGACCACGATTATCTCGGTATCGACCAGGGCCCGATTGTGGTCATGATTGAGAACGCGCGCAACGGCTTTGTATGGGAAGTGATGAAGAAGAACGCACACGTCGTCCGGGGGTTGAAGCGGGCAGGGTTTACCGGGGGATGGTTGGACAAACACTAATACACTGACACACTGAAGGAACCGATGCTCACAGATCGGTGGCAATGTGCTGCATCTGTGCGGTCGGTGTCCCATCGAAAGCACTCCTATGCATACACGTGTCCTTTCTCTCATCGTTGTTCTCTGGTCTGGCTCTCTGTTCGCGCAGCCGCGACTCCTCGATGACTTCGACATCTTATCCGGATGGAAACCGGTCGTCTCTGAAGGAGCGAAGCTAAACATCGTACGCGGGGAAGGGAAGACCAGCAACGCACTTGTGATGGAGTTCGATCTCACGGGCGCGTACGGTTACACCATTGTGCGCAAGGACTTTTCCATCGACCTGCCGAAGAACTACCAGTTTACGTTCGATATGAAGGCCGAAGCTCAGGTCAACAATTTTGAATTCAAGATCGTTGATTCCCTCGAGAATGTTTGGTGGATCAAGAAGCTGAACATTGCCTATCCTCGCCAGTGGACGACGCAGCATATCAAGCGACGCCATCTGGCCTTTGCATGGGGACCGTCGGGAGGCGCAGAGATTCGTCGCGTCAAGGCAATTGAATTTGTGGTTTCCTCGGGCTCGGGCGGAAAGGGGAAGGTCTTTATCGATAATTTCCGGTTCGAGCCGATTGATGAGACCCTTGCGCAGTCCGCTCGTCCATCATTCGATGCGTCGTCGATGAGGAAGGGGGGGGAACCTGCCATCGATGAAGGAGGAACCGTACTCACAGACTGGAAGAGCGGGGTGGCAAATCCCACAGAGTGGATCTCCATGGATTTTGGGTATGCGAAGGAGATCGGCGGCCTGGTGATCGATTGGGACAAGGAAGAGTACGCGACGGCATACGACGTTCTGGCGTCTGAAGACGGCAGGGAGTGGGCGAACCTGTACTCGGTGAGCAATGGGAATGGCGGTCGCGATTTCGTGTTTCTTCCTGAGACGGAAGGAAAGGTGCTGAAGCTTGTGTTCAAGAAAAGCCATGGTGCCAACGGCTACTCGATCAGACAGCTTGCAGTGAAAGGCCCGGAGTTCGGTGCAACTGCCAATGATTTCTTTTCTTCGGTGGCGAAGGAACAGCGCAGAGGATTGTTCCCACGATACTTCCTCCCGGAACAGTCCTACTGGACCATCGTCGGCAGTCCGGGTGATGCGAGCGAGGCGCTGATCAACGAAGCCGGTACCATCGAAGTCGATCAAATGAGTTTTTCTATTGAGCCATTCCTGTACGTTGACAACACGCTCGTCACCTGGAACGACGTCACCCGCAGCCAGTCCCTTGAGAACGATTATCTGCCGATCCCCTCCGTGCAA
>DASRUE010000176.1:0-22360 GCA_035687895.1 Bacteroidota bacterium
ATGAACTCTGGATCACCTTCAAGTTGAGCGGAAGATGGTTGGCAGGATTTGGGGCACGATAAAAATAGTCCGAGTACGTCATGTAGAAATCGTTATCGGAAATGGGTTTGTACGGAATCGCCCCACCCCAATAGGCATCCCACGCGGCAGGCTTGGGAGCGTTTTTCCCATTGATTCTGAAAATAGTGTCAGCAGAACTGGAGGAGGGGAAAAACTCATTCAAAGGGCCCGACCAACCTTCATATGCTGTGCTGACAGCTCTAATCGGGGGAGATGTCCCAACCCGCGCGGTATCAAGAAGACCGCCGACCCAAATGCCAGCTCCAAATAAGTGCTCATATGGCTGGCCCACGGGGTACTCCAATCCAAGAAGGCCAGTGCTTGTGGCAGGGTCAGGAGGGTCATATGCCTGACGACCGAATGTGCCGGTGTTGTCCATTTGCGTTTTCATCGAGAACCCTTGCTTGGCAACGACGACATTCGACCCCGCGGGTTGCGCGGCCGCTTGAAGAACCGCCAAACAGAGTGAAGCAGCAAAGAATAGTGTGTATCCTGTCATTGATAACTCATTTTAGTTGTGAGTTTTCTAATTCCAGTTCACTTTCATCCCGAGGGAGATTTGGCGCGGAGCCCTGAAGACAAATGGTGGAACCCGGGAATCGAATGCCTCTCCGCCGCGTACCCCGTTCCACGAGTAAATGTTTTTGGGATCTGTCGGAACAAAGTCTCCGTACGCAATCGGGCGTCCAGTAAGAGAATTAAAGCCGCCGCCGTTCAAATCAACATTTCGGCGGTTCAACAGATTGGTCACGTCCAACGTAAACGTCACATTAAGATCGTCGAGGAAATTAAATCCCTTAAAAAAAGAGATGTTCACTTCCGAAGTGTACGGTCCGTCGCCAGTATTCTTGAGGTACGCGTCTTCGAGGTTCCCACTCCGGGCAAGATTGAACGGCGTATACGGGAACCCGCTTCCGAAATTCCAGGTGACAGATGCGCCCCAATTGTTGAGAGGAATTCCAAACACTTCGTAATCCTCTTTGGGCCCTACCCGATATCCGAGGAACACATTCACCGTGTGCTGCTGGTCGTAGTCCAAACGCGTCTCCCGTGGAAGCCCAAAGAGATTTGGATTCGCCTGAACAGCGAACGGATCCGACGCACGGCCCTTTGCAAGCTGGAACGTATAGCCAAGGCTTCCGGAATAGTGGTAACTGAGACCCTTGTTCAAGATGATCTCAAAACCGCGTGTGCTGGCATAATCCAGGTTGACGTACTTGTCAAATTCCTTCCGGTTTTTCAGCTTGATCCGACGGAATGCCACGTACTCAAAAATGTCCTTGTAATACCCCCGAATACCAAGCGACAGGTCATCAAAAATCAACTGATCAAACCCCGCTTCATACTGAATGGTTTTTTGGGGCTTGAGAGACGGGTTGCCAATGAAGTTGCCGGACAATTGAGTGATGATCGGATAGCGGAAGAGCTGCTCGCGTTCCGGATACTGGAGAAAGTGACCATAGTTAAAATAAAACACGGTCCGGGCAGAAACAGGATATCCAATGGCAAGCCGGGGACTGACATAACCGCGGACAAGTTGCGAGAAGAACGATTCATTCTCAAGCCAGTCGGCTGGTTCCTTCAGATCGTTGGGATTGTTCGTCACCAACTCATATTGTTGCACGAAATCGTCGGCAAAGACCTGCTTGCCAAGGTAGAAGAAGTCGTACCTCAGCCCGATCTTGATGTTGATGCTGCTGAACTCAATATTATCCTGCACGTACAGCGCCCCACGGCTTGGAAGATTGTTCGACACCCATCGAGCGAGACCATAACCCGGATACTCTCCCCTTCCTGTGTTGTCAAATTCAGGTGAGGTCGGATCGGGAATCAGCAACGGGTACGAGATCACGGTGGATTGAATATGTTCGTAGTTGTACTCAAACCCCGTCTTCAGAAAGTGGAGAGGGTGAACCTGTGAATTGAAATCGAACTTGACGCTCCAAATAATGGTATTGCTATGGGACCATCCCTGGTCGCTACCAATATCATTGAAGCCGTCGTTGTTCTGGTCGCGATAGTACGACGTGGCGTAATTCGTCACCGAGGAATATCGATCAGGCGAGAGACCAGCAACGTTGGAAGACTTGTCTGTTTCCAGACGGCTGACATAGCCCTTCAACAGAGAATTTGTTCCAAGGATGTGAGTCCACTGCATCACATTCTGCGTTGAGAGGTTGGTATTAGTCCTGCTTGAGTCGTACCGATCACGCCATGAATACCCCCCCGAAAGAGGGCGGGCTGAGCTGGCGTTTGCGCGATAACTGAAGGCAAACTGGTCGTTATCACCGATAACGTATGACACTTTGGTATTGAATGAGAAGTCGTTGCTTTGCTTATCCGTATACGTAAACCCGAGGCCGTTCAGGAGGCTTCCCCAGAATCCCGCGAACTTCACCTTTCTCTTCAGCGGGTTGTAGAATTGTTGTGTGCTATAGCTGTACGGACCATCCGCCTGGTTGAAGTTGGAACTCATGAAAAACGACATCTTCCCAGGAAATTCTGCGCCAAGAGACGGAAGCAGATAGCTGGTAATTGGCTCCGGGCCTCCGATATTTGCCGCATAGTATCGCTCACCAAAACCACTGCTGCCAATCGCATCTGTGCGGTACTGTGCCGAGCCGCTGAAGATCTCACTTCCGGATTTTGTCGTAATATTCACAACACCGGATTGCGCGTTACCATATTCGGCATCGAGGCCGCTGCTCGACACGCTCACAGACTGGATTGCATTCGCGGCCACCGAGAGGGCACCGCCTCCGCCCGTGGCATTACCTGCATACAATTGCTGCAACTGTTCGTTTGCCGTACTGGTGCCGGCGGGACCGCTGGAACCGGAGACATCGTTCACCACGACGCCATCGATCAGGATCGAAGTCTCGTTTGCGCGTCCACCACGCAAGAACAACTGGTTGCCGAACTTCACAACACCGGCTTGAAGACCAAGCACATCTTCAACACCCTTAAGATTGGGGAGTTGCTCTATCTTGTCTTTGTTAAAGGTTTGATCACCAGCCGTCTTCTTCACATCCACCATGGGTGGCTGTCCTTCAACTGTGACGCCTTCCTTCTCGATAAGGATGCTGGCAAGCTTGAAGTCTAGAACAGTCGTCTCGTCGGCATTGATCGTGACCTTTTTTGCTTCAATGGTTCGATATCCTAAAAGGGACGCGCGGAGTGCATACACACCGGGTGTGACACCCGTGATCGAGTACTCACCTTTGTCATTCGTGACTGCACCTCGACCACTCCCCACCACCAGCACATTCACCATAAGGAGCGATTCACCCGTCGTAAGGTCCGTGATTTTACCCTTGATGTTGCCCGTTGTGCCTCCCCATACGGGCAACGAACTGGACAGGAGTAAACTCAAGGCAAAAGCACATCGGACAATGACTTTGACATGCGACGTCATTCTAGTTCTCCTTATGGGGCGGGGATTTCTTTGACATCAAAGAACGCTCGCCGCAAAGTCTGGATCATGACATCCCTCGGCGCATAGTACAACGGGAACCCGAAGTAGACCACCGAATACGTTGTGCGTGCCGGTGGAATCGGCGGCGGGGCAAGGAACCGGATTCCGACGGGGGCGCCCTCAAAGAATGGATCATCGCTTCTGGAGTCGAAGTACGTAATCGTCTCCGCAAACCCGCGGGGAAAGTTGACGGGAATCCATCGAATTGCCCCCATGGAATCTGCGGCGAGCTTGGTCGAATCGAGAAGAACATCTGGATAGCTGTTGGCTGACCCGGACCGCCCTCGGACCCCTACAAAGTCAAGGGCGGAATTCATAATGATCGGCGAAGTGAGCGTTACAGGGATGGTATGAAAGATGTCCGTCGCCCAGGTGGGGAAGTCAAAAATTCCCCGCATAGGGTTCGAGGATGAACTCCAAATAAGATTTCCCCCTGCATTCAAGTAATTCCCCACCGCAATTTCCTCACCCGGATTGAAGATCTGCTGTGCCGCGGTAGCTGGCCCTGCTATATACTGCTCTTGCAACACAAGAATGGTAGTGTATTTCCCAAGTGTGTCCAACGGCGGAAAATTGTTGCCATTAGCAGTTGTCCTCCATATGGAGTATCTGCTTGCCAACTCAGGAATCGAATTGAGCACATCCTGATAAACACTCTCAACTTGTGCCACTGTTGGAAACCCTCTCGTGCCGTTTCCGTCTCGATCATTGTTAATAACCAGGAGCCGCTTCTGATAACCTGCCTCATCAATTGGTGGAACGATTGCCGAGAATGGTCGCGAGACAATGGGACTGAGGACGCCCCACCGGTTACGTGCGCGGACATAGAAAACATGGTTGCTGCGCCCGGTCACGAGCGGTTTGAATTCCAGGGCGGTGATATATGCCTCTGTGCTGGCGGACCACTCCGACCAACCATTCGCCGAGTCATCGACATTGTACGAGAAATCGATCCCGAAAGAGTTGTTAGGGTCGAGGGATCGGTAGATGAACTTCAGTCCGAGCCATCGCTCTGTCGCAGTGCGGATTGCCATAGAATTGGGGGCAGGGATAATGTCAATCACGGCTACAGATCCCGGCGACACGAGCGTCCAGAAATTGACCGTTGCGGGGGTCGGATCAATCTCGTCGCTATTGTCTATGGAGGCAACCTCAAACCTGTGAAGATTACTGTCGGCCGGCGAGAAGAATATAAAAGTTCCCGTGGTCGGGGTCTGAATAACCGAACGATCAGCACCCGCTATAGAATCTGTCGCAACGATGCCCGCTCGATAGGGGACAGCGAATGCGCGGCGCGTAGCCAGGGAGTCACCGATCACGCGCAGCTCAGCATCATCCTGAGTGAGTGTCGCCAGAAAGTTGTAGACCCGAAAGAGTGAACCAGGGGTTCCCCTGATGATAATGGAATTTTCCCAACCATTCTTAATGATGTTCAGGACAGTAGTCCAGTCGGGTGGGTTCGGGAACGGGACGTTCGGACGGGTGGAGGTCCACCGATATCGAAATCCAATGATATAGCCATCGGGGTCATCGCCAAGCCAGTAGAGCTGCTGTTCAGGAAAGGTCCCCTGCCGTATGTAAAGTGCAGTGGTGTCATTCGCCGGCACATTGGCAAGGCGGGTTTCAGGCACAGTGTTTCTATTCGCCGGACCCTCCGGGTACTTGCATGTCCAGAGCACAAGTGCGAATCCAGCAATGGTCGCCAGGGATATGAGGGCCTGAAATCGAATAATGCGTTTCTTATCGTGCATGATGAGGTCCATTCTAGAAGTTTTGTACAGACGATACGTAAAACACCAGATTCCCCAGGAAGAACTCGGTCCTTCGCACAAGCGTGGAGTCGAGGTCGAGCGTGATTGTCACGCGCGTCAAGCGCCCCTCATTCACCTGGATGTTCAGTGCCTCCCCTGGACGCGGGAGTCTTCGGAACGCCGGGGGGGGAGGAAGAGGTTGTACCACCTCGATTACGCTGGGAAAGAAGCCGGTTCCAATGGAAACGGCATATGGATAATTTGCTCCGCCGAATTGGTTCTGATACGGCGCGAGTTCTGTAAACATCTCAATTCCGGTAAATGATTCAGGCGGTGAATAGGATGCTCCAAGAATCAGCGCAGAGTCTCGAGCGAGCGTATCAAGAGAGTTGAACCAGTCGCCGCTCGAGTTCCTTCTGATGGCGTAAATGTCCGGGTAGACCGGGAGCCTGACGTCTCCCGGTTGAGTGGCCCGCAGGTCCTTCAAAATGAAGGCAAACTGGTTCACAGGACTAAATGGGAGAAGATCCCCCTGTCTGCTGTTCTTGACACTCAAGCGAACCTCGAGAATGCCCGGCAATGGCGAGGCATACTGGTACTGGTCGCATGAAAGGGTCACAAGTGATAATACCATGCCCAACAACAGGCGCATCAGATTTGTCCTCAATCGAGCGGACATGAGCGTGCCCATGAAGTGTGAGTTGAATACCACCTTGGTGATCAGCTGAGATGTTCACGCACGAGAGAGGAGCGATCCGGGTTTCTGCACCAACGCCGGGTTCCTTAGATCATGGCCAGTGTTTTGCGGCAAGCACCGATAGTCGAATGACCAATTCGATTCTCGATGCCCAACTCTCGTACATGAGATGGTGTGAGTACACGACATCGACCATTGTCAATGTAGCAAACACGACCTGTCTTGTCAAGGCTTGCGGATGACGATTGAAATATTGTTCAGGGCCACGGCGGACGAACCAGATGAGCGTACGTACGTATAGAGCAGAGTCGGGGCGGGGGGATTCGAACCCCCGACCTCTTGGTCCCGAACCAAGCGCGCTAGCCGGGCTGCGCTACGCCCCGAAATTATGCCCCAATGTACCTCAAATCCAAATCAGAATCAACGGCAAACTTCTTCATGCCTGTCCTGAAACTACATTTCTTCGTCTTGGTCAGGTGTCTTTTCTCTTCGCGGGCGGGCCTGTTCAAAGTCCCTCGCAATTTGTTCAGCCATGCTCAGTTCGTTCCTTCCTTCTGCGTCTATCCATCGGATTCGTTCATCACGTCGGAACCAGGTCAACTGCCTTTTCGCATAGCGCCGGGAGTTCTGTTTGAACAACCGAACCATTTCGTCATACGAAATCTGTCCCGCGCGGTAGGCAAATGCTTCTGCGTAACCCACCGTGTTAAGCGCATTGATGAAACGGTCATACCCGTTCTTCTCAAGCCACTCGACCTCTTTGAGAAGTCCGTCGCGCAGCATAGCGTCGCATCTCTCGTCGATGCGCCGATAGAGAAGAGAACGCCGCATCGTGATGCCGAAGAGAATCGGTGTGAATCCAATTGCAGTCTTCTGCTCCCTGTGGAGTTCGGAGATGGGCCTTCCGGTGCTATGAAATACCTCGAGCGCGCGGATCACGCGTCGAGGCTTGGTCGGGTCGGCAGTTGCAGCAGCCACTGGATCCACCGCGCGAAGCTCTTCAATGAGGCGTCCAATCTGGCCGTCTGCCACTCTGTGTTCCGTCACTCTTCGGAAATCAGGGTCCGCGCCGGGACCTTCAAAGAAGCCATCGACCAATGAACGAACGTACAAACCGGAACCGCCTACAACAAGAGGTGTGTGGCCGCGAAGGAAGATCTCCTCAATGACCACACGGCCGCGGGCCCCAAATTCACCTGCATTGAAGTCCACATTCGGCGGCAGCTCATCGACAAAGTGATGCGGCACCTTTCGTCGATTCTCCTTCGAAGGCTTGGCTGTGCCAATATCGAGGTGGCGATAGACCTGGCGGGAATCGGCGGAGATGATCTCGCCACGCAGAAGTCGTGCCAGATGAAGTGACACTGCCGTCTTCCCTGATGCTGTTGGGCCGACGAGCACAAGCGCACGCCGTTCCTTGGAGTGATGCATAGCGCGTTTAGGACTGTCTTATCGGAGGGATTCGGCGACCTGCGGGACGATCAATCTGCACCACCTCGTTCCCATCCCATCTTTCCGATGAGGGGGACGAACTTGAATCCATAGACCTCCCTGCGATCGAAGCGGTCACCGAAACGTGTGCAGATTATCAGAGTCTGAGTTTCCAGTCCACCGACAGGAATCACCAACTTCCCGCCGTCAGCCAATTGATTCAGAAGCGGCTGCGGGACATCCGGTGCTCCCGCAGTGACGATGATACTGTTGAACGGTGCAAACTCACTCCACCCCACGGTCCCATCTCCCCCTTTGGTGGCAATCCGATACTCGAGCCGGTCAAACAACCGGCGCGCCCCGGCAAGCAACTCGAGGTTCCGTTCTATTGAAAATACGCGGGCACCGAGCTCTGCGAGTATGGCCGCCTGATACCCTGAGCCGGTACCGATTTCCAGAATCCTGTCACCCGGTTTCACGCCGAGAGCCTGCGTCATGAAGGCAACGGTATACGGTTGGGAGATGGTCTGCCCCTTCCCAATCGGGAGTGCGGAGTCTTCGTACGACCTGCGGGTGAACGGCTCCGGGACAAACAGGTGTCGGTCCACCCTCGCCATGGCCGAAAGGATTCTGGCATCGGTGATGCCCCGATCCTTCAGCAGCGCAATCATGTCCTGACGGTCAAGGTCAAATCTTCCCAACGATAACACTCCATATCAACTTGCGTTTTTGAGAACCTTCCACACAGAACCCCATGACCGTTCAGTGTCGATATTCAACCGTACCTTCAATTCCTTTCGGAGAACTGCCGGCGTCATTCCACCGTACAACGTTCCGTTCTCCGCAACCGACACGCTCCCCGTTTCCTCGGAAACGATCACGACAACGACATCCGCCTGCTCCGAGATACCCAGTCCGGCGCGGTGGCGCGTTCCCAATAATCGTCCATCCCACGCAGTAAGGTTGGAAAGAGGAAGTGTGCACCGCGCTGCCTCGATCAATCTATCTTTGATGACGACGGCCCCATCATGCAGTGGCCCTTTCGGGTTGAAGATGGAGAGAAGCAACGACCGGCTGACGAGGGCTTCCATTTTAGTGCCGGATTCCACGTAGGTACGCAGACCGGTTGCGCGTATGAAAACAATCAACGCGCCATGCTTTTTCTTGGAGAGCTCTGTTACCGCCCCTACGACGGCATCAATGGACTCGTCCACGTTCATCTTCAGGAATAATCGGATGACAGGATTGCGACCGATGAGAACGAGCAGCCGCCGGAGTTCAGGCTGGAAGAGAACGATAAACGCGATCACCCAGATGTCAGTCAGTGTCCGGAGGATCCAGCTCATTGCCTTCAGGTTTGCCGCCTGCGCGACGAACGAGAACGCGAGAATAAGTACAAGCCCGATGAAAATCTGGGCAGCAATCGTTCCGCTCATCGCCAGGTAGAGACGATAAAAAAGAAATGACACCAGGGCAATGTCGATGATGTCAGCAACGCCGATTGAAAGAAACCCGATTTTGAACAGTTCCATAGTCCGCTATTATCCGTTCACGCCTGAGTTCTTTATTGCATCGGCCACCATTGCCGCCCGCCGCGCTTCCTTCACATCATGGACGCGGATCACGTTGGCACCGCGGAGGATGGCGGCAACGCAAGCAGCGAGCGAGCCTTCCAATCTCTGGTCTACCGGGAGATCCAGCACCTGGCCGATAAACGATTTGCGTGAAGGGCCAACGAGAATTGGACAACCAAGAGGAGCAAATCTCGAGAGGCCGGCAATCAGCTGCAGATTGTGTTCGAGCCGCTTTCCAAAACCGATCCCCGGATCGATCATGATCTGATCGACCCCGGCGCGACGGCCCTGAACAATTCCGTTCGCGAGCACCCGGAAAATTTCGCCAAACAGATCCTCATACACCGGGTTCCGCTGCATTGTCTTTGGCGTTCCTTTGATGTGCATAATGATCGCAGAGGCTCCTGCCTCCGCAATCACTTCAGGCATCGCCGGATCGAAGGTGAACCCGCTGATGTCGTTTACGATCAGAGCACCTGCCCCGAGTGCCGCCCGGGCAACAGCAGACTTGTATGTATCGATGGAGATTGGAACATCGACCTGACCGGTCAGCTTCTCGATTACCGGTATGACGCGTCGGAGCTCTTCTTCGTGAGAAACGACGTCTGCCCCCGCTCCATATGCCTGGCTCGCAGGTCGCGTCGACTCCCCGCCGACGTCAATAAAATCCGCGCCCTCTTCCACCATCCTGAGCGCACGATCAACTGCAGCCTCTGCCGTCACGTACCGTCCCCCGTCGGAAAATGAATCGGGCGTTACGTTCAGCACACCCATGATGTGGGTGCGACCGGCAAGATCATACTCCTTCCGGCCAAAGCGAAAGAGGAACCGTTGTTCGGTAGCGGTGGTGGTATCCATTGATTCCGGCATTCGTTCAAAGCAAAAAGGTGACCGATTCGATCACCTTCCTACAGCTCTCACGACTTCTTGTTTGCCATCAGTGCACGGCGTTTGGCCTTGGTCCGTTCGATCGCTTTCTTGTGCTTCCTGCGGACGACCCGTGTTTTCTTATTCATGCCTTCTCCGGTTGTATGTGTTTACAGGTACCCATCACTCTTCACCACCCGTTCGATCTGTTGATACTCGTGTAGTTTCGGAAAGACTTCCGCGAGATAGCTGTGGAGCATTCTCAATCTCTCGTTTTCTGAGAGCGTCTCAAGCAGCCGCTGGCGTTGCAGGAGGTCCATCCCCGACTTCTGGGCCAACAGGAACGAGAGTTCCCGCGTGACTTTTCCCTGCGACACCTGTGGGAGTTTTCCCCTATACACAGTCGCGATCAGCTTGTTATAGAGCGACACCGTGGCGTGGGCAAGATCTTCATCCACACCTTCATCCGGAACGTTGAGGTACTTCACTACACCAAGAAGATACGGTGCTGCAAGTGTGTCATATCGCTGGAGCTCGTAGCGGCGGCGTCCTTCCACAGCAATGTCCATCCGTCCGTCGTCATATCGGCGGTAAACCTCCTTCACCACCGCTGTACATCCCACGTCAGAAACAGTGTCTCCATGTACCAGGTTGATTCCGAACTCTTTCTCCTCTTCCAGGCACTCATTCATCAGAATCTTATATCGTTCCTCGAAGATGTGCAGCGGAAGGGCCGAGTTCGGGAACAGCACAACCTGCAGCGGAAACAATGGCAACAATTCTTCGCGCATCGCATCAGGCCAATATTCTTAGAGATGATACCCATTTTCGGCCTGAACTTCAAGAACAAAAAAAACTCCCGTACCATCTGGGTGCGATACGGGAGAATGTTGTGGTGGAGAATCGTGGGTGCGTCAGTCTTCGTACTCGTCGTACCATGCAGCCTGGATCGACTCGAGGATTCTGTCGTTTGCCGCATCAGGGTCATCACCGAAATTTGGCAACTCGGTCACCAGCTTACGCAGTTCTTGAAACTTCACCGTGAGTGGATCGACCGTGGGATGCCTCTCCACGAGGTCGAGTGCGATGTCGTCAACATCACGCCATGTCCGTTTCATGATTGCTCTCGGTTCTGGTTACTTTGCGTACTTTTTGTATCGCTCGTTGATCCGGCCCCAGTGGAGATTGCCGATGAAATTGTCTACATAAGCGGCGCGCTTGGGACCATCCTTATGGTAGTATGCGTGCTCAAAAACGTCCACCGGAATCAAAGGAATACCTCCCCAAATCGCGCCGTAGTGATGCTCATCGACAAGGACATTCAACAGACGCTTGGAATAGAGCATATCGTATACCAGCACTCCCCAGCCGCTCAACTTGGCTGAGACAGCGGCCGCTTTGAAATCCGCCTTCCACGTATCGACTGAACCGAATTCCTTCTCGATTGCAGCCTTGATCTCCGGCCCCTTCATAATATCACCGTCACCCCCCATTACTTCCCAATAGACGTCATGGAGTACAGTGCCCGCATGGTTCCAAGTCGTCCGGCGCTTCAGCTCGCCAATCACGCTGTAGTTGCCATTAGCCCCGGCACGGTCGGCACTCTCCAGTCCCTTCTCAATGTTGTTCAGTGCAGTCACGTATCCCTTGTGATGCGTGTTGTAGTGCCAGTCGGTCGTCTCTGCATCGACGACGCTGGCAAGCAACTTCTTGGCATCCTCGTCGGAGTAAGGACGGGGGTTGAACTTCCATTCGTACATGTGTTTTTCTCCTTCGGGTGTAGTAGTAAGATGATTCAAGAGAATATTCGATTCGGCTACCTGAGCCACGGCAGCCATAGCACCGACGACGGCAGTTGACTTCATGAACGTCCTTCGTTTCATGCGAGCGTTCTCCGCACTTCTTTGGTCCTATGAGGCACTTAAAGTCCTTTCACCTTGGCAGACTTGTCATAGATCCAACTCACAAACCACCAGGAGATCGCAACGATAATCAGGATCGCCCACCAATTCTCCTCTCCCACAATGACTGTGTGCAAATTCACCATTGTCCACACCAGCGGCACGGACATATAGACATTGTGACGCGAACGCTGGCCGGCGAGAGCAACAAGCGCTGCGTCCGGGGCTGTCCCCTCTTTAACGGCCCCGATGATCTTTCTTTGTGAGGGCCAGATGCGCATCCACACGTTCATGAGCATGATCGTGCCAAACATGGTACCGAGATGAATCTGGTACGCTCGATAACCAAACCCACCAAAACCGAACATCAAGTACGCGACAATGGCAATCAGCACAAAAGCAACGGCACCGAATACTTTAATATCCTTTCCCAGGCTCTTCGCGAGGAGGTCGTAGACAAAGAACATGAAAAAAGTCACAGCGACCATGATGATGCTTGCAAGAGTCCACGGTTGTTCTTGCGAGGGGAACATCTGCTTTCCGTGGTAGAACACCAACAGGAGTAGCAGCAGACCGGTCACCCAGGTCCAGAGTGCACCCCACCGGAAAAAATAAAGGGCGCGCGGCATCAGTTCCGGAACGACTTTCTTCTTTGTATCACCGTCCATCGTTCCCGCAAATGGACCGTTCACAAAATTGAACCAGTAGAGCAGACCAATCCATAAAATGCCCGCTGCGATGTGCAGCCAGCGAAAAAGCATACTCAGGATATCAGTGAATTCCATGGTTCCTCCAGGAGGTGTTTGATGGTTGCAACTGCAATGGCTGAATCAACAGTACAGTCGTGAAATGGTTCATGTTGAAGAATGTTGAAGTGCGCATCCGGGTGTTGCGCTATCTCCAACGGTCCAGCAGAAAGCATCTAACGTGTGCAGCAAAGATACGAAAACTCCCTCAGAACTGCATGATCAAGACTAGACGCCAAACGAACTGCCGCATCCACATGTCTTGGCTGCTTGAGGGTTGTTGAAAACAAACCCTTTCCCATTCAGCCCGTCGCTGAAGTCGAGCACGGTACCGGAAAGATAGAACAGGCTCTTGGGATCGATAAACACCGTCACTCCATTCACATCCATCACCTTGTCGTTCTCTTTCGGTTGCTCATCGAATCCAAGGACGTACGAAAGTCCTGAGCAACCTCCACCCTTCACGCCAAGACGCAAACCATGGGTGGCCGGGATATTGTTCTCCGTTTTCACCTTCGTGACTTGTGCCGCGGCCTTTGGCGTGATCATGATCTCTTCGCTCGTGGCCGGTTTCGGTTGCATCGTTGCTTCCATCGGTCGTGCTCCTTGTCGTTGGATTCAGTGGATTCTTATTGCATCCCGAGAGTCAGCTTCGCCGCCTCGGACATCATATTCGTGCTCCAGACCGGGTCCCATACCACTTTTGCCTCCACCGCAGTCACTCCCGGCACGGCTTTAATTTTCGCCTCGACTTCCTTCGGCAGTGATTGTGCTGCGGGGCAGTGCGGGGACGTAAGCGTCATAACCACCAGAACTCCACCGTCGGCCGCGACCTTCACCTCATAGATCAACCCCAGCTCGTAGATGTTCACGGGGATTTCCGGGTCATAGCACGAACGGATCGCGTCGATTGCCTGTGCATGGATGAGGCTTTGCTCAACCGTGCTAATGGATGTGGTGTCCATGAAATGTTCTCCTCGCAACATTCACTCCGTCGAGATTGTCTCGACCCTGGCTTCCAGCGCGGCGTGCATCGTGTGCCATGCGAGGCTCGCGCATTTGACCCGGACTGGAAATTCGCTCACACCCGCAAATGCAGCAAGCTTGCCGAGCGCCTCCAGATTCTTTTCTGCGTCAATGTCGCCGGTGACCAACTTGTGAAACTGCTGGAATAGTCTTTCCGCTTCCTCTTTGGTCTTGCCTTTGAGGACCGAGCTCATGACCGATGCCGATGCTTTGGAAATCGCGCAGCCCGCTCCATCAAAGCTGATGTCCTGAATGACGTCACCCTCGACCTTCACGAAGATCTTATAGTGGTCACCGCACAGAGGATTGTATCCATCAACCGCCCGTGTGGCATCTTCCATCTTCCGGAAATTGCGCGGACTCTTGTTATGGTCAAGGATGACCTCCTGGTACAATTCACGCAGTGCCGACATCAGCCGAGAACCTCTATGACTTTGTGAATGCCCTTCACGAGAATGTCCACTTCATCCTTTGTATTGTAAAATGCAAAAGAGGCACGGGCGGTGGCGGGAACGCCGAACCTCTGCATAACCGGCTGCGCACAATGGTGGCCCGTCCGGATCGCGATCCCTTCGTCGTCGAGTATGGTGCCGATGTCATGTGGGTGAATCCCTTCAATGACAAACGATAGCACGCCCGCCTTCTCGCGCGCCGTGCCAATAATACGAACACCATTAATCCCCCGCAAGGCTTCCGTCGCATAGTTCAAAAGATCATGCTCATACGTACTGATGGCCTCCATATCAAGCATGCCCATATAGTCAATAGCCGCACCGAGAGCAATGCCGCCGGCAATGTTCGGTGTTCCTGCCTCGAATTTGTAAGGAAGGTCGTTGTAGATCGTCTTTTCAAACGTGACCGACTTGATCATGTCACCGCCACCCTGGTACGGAGGCATGGCATCCAGGAATTGCTTCTTTCCATACAAAATCCCAACGCCTGTTGGCCCGAACATCTTGTGTGAGGAGAAGGTGTAGAAATCGCAGCCTAAATCCTGCACGTCCACCTTCCGGTGCGGCACAGCCTGCGCCCCATCGACAAGGACCGGGATTCCCTTACGATGCGCAACAGCGACCATTTCCTTGATCGGGTTCACCGTCCCCAACGCATTGGAGATGTGCGCAATGGCAACGAGTCTTGTCTTTTCTCCCAGTAATCGTTCGTACTCATCCAGCAGTAACTCGCCGTCATCATTCATTGGAATGACCCGGAGCTTTGCTCCCTTCTCCTCGCATAGGACTTGCCAGGGGACGATATTGGAATGATGCTCCATGGCAGAAATCAGCACCTCGTCTCCTTGCCGAATGTTCTTCCGGCCATAGCTGCCGGCCACCAGGTTGATGCCTTCGGTGGTACCACGGACAAAGATAACCTCCTGGACGCTCGCGGCATTCACAAACTTCCGCACTTTTGCACGGGACGCCTCGTACGATTGCGTCGCCTTCTCGCTCAGGTAATGGACGCCGCGATGGATATTGGAGTTCTCTTCCTGGTAATACCGCATCAGTGCGTCAATCACAACCTGGGGCTTCTGGCTGGTGGCGGCGTTGTCCAGATACACCAACGGCTTCCCGTTCACGCTCTGTCGGAGGAGCGGGAAGTTGAACCTGCATCCTTTGATCCCGTCCACCCGCTCGATGAACTCAGCCATCAATGTGTCATCGGGGTTCTTCATCATTCTACGCTTTCCGATAATCTGCCCTGACGCAAACGAGCCTGGATCATCGCATCGAGCTGATTCCGCAAGGCCTCAACATGCACCCGGTTGATCACATCACTTGCAAAAGCAAAGGTCAGGATATCCTTCGCGTCCGTCTCACCAATACCGCGGGAGCGAAGATAGAAGATTTGCTCGTCATCCAGTTGTCCTACCGTGGCGCCATGCGTACACTTCACATCGTCGGCAAAGATCTCGAGCTGCGGCTTGGTATCGATGGTCGCTTCGTCCGAAAGAAGCAGAGTCTTGTTCGTCTGCTTGGCATCGGTTTTCTGCGCATCCTTCCGCACAAAGATCTTGCCATTGAAGACGCCCCTGGCTTTTTCGTCGAGTATCGACTTGTACAACTCGTGACTGTTGCAGTGGGAACTGGAGTGATCAATTGTCGTGTGGTTGTCCACGTGCTGCCGCCCTGTTGCAAGAGACAGGCCGTTTAATGTACACTCAACACCTTCCGCAGCCAGCATCGAGGTCACGTTATTCCGGGCGAGTGCTCCGCCAAATGAGATGGAATTCGAGACGAGATTGCTGTGTTCGAGCTGATGGACGTGAAGGCTGCTCACGTGAAATGCATTCGTGCTTTCGTCCTGTAGTTTGTCATGCTCGAGCACAGAATTTTCGCCGGCCAGAATTTCCGTCACAGCATTTGTCAAGTAGACGTTGTTCTTCAATCCCACATACCTCTCGACGATCGAGATCTGGCTTTGCTTCCCGATCAGGACCAGGTTGCGCGGATGGGACACAAACGAATCATCTGAGCCCGTGGAGATGAAGAGCAAGTGGATGGGGTCCTCGAGAACAACCTTATCGGGAATTGAGATGAATGCCCCGTCTCGGAGGAACGCGGTGTTCAATGCTGTAAATGCATCTTTTTCGGTGCTGGCATATTTCCCAATGTGTTGATTCACCAGGTCGTCGTGAGATTTCAGCGCCGCGGCCAGACTTCCGATGATGACGCCATGAGGGAGAGACTCCAGCGATGACAACTCGGAAGAGAAATGGCCATTCACAAAAACGAGCCGATGAGATCGCAACCGGGCAAAGCTCAAGCGTTCGATGTCCGCAGCCGTCGCTCCTCTGCTGTAAGCGAGAACGGGCGAGAAGCAGGTCTTTGCTATGGGCGCAACATTGGTGAAGCGCCACTCTTCGTCACGGGTGGTCGGAAAGCCTATCACTGCGAACCGCTCCATGGCGTGCTTGCGCAAAGCGTGTACATTCGTTTGCGCCTCACCGTTCAGGTTCTTTTCAAACACCTCGAATGTCGAGGCGACCCAATCATATGTGCTGTTGCTTGTCTGAATCATAACATCACCTATCCGTTCACCTGGGCGTTCTCGACCTCTTCCCTGATCCAGTCATACCCCTTCTCTTCCAGCGCCAACGCCAGATCCTTTCCGCCGGATTTTGCAATGCGCCCATCCACAAGAACATGGACGAAGTCGGGTACGATGTAATTAAGAAGCCGCTGATAGTGGGTGACCACCACTACGGCGTTGTCTTTGCTCCGCAACTTGTTGACGCCATCCGCCACAATCCGAAGCGCGTCGATGTCAAGTCCGGAATCCGTTTCGTCGAGGATCGCAAGCTTCGGCTCGAGGACTGCCATCTGGAAAATCTCATTCCTCTTCTTCTCACCGCCAGAGAACCCCTCGTTGACGGGACGGTTGAGGAGACTTGAGTCCATATCCACCAGCTCCATCTTGCTCTTTACCAAGCTCAGAAATTCCACAGCGTCCAACTGCTCCAGGCCACGGTGTTTTCGAATTGCGTTAAGTCCAGCCTTGAGAAAGTACGTGTTGGTAACGCCGGGGATTTCCACCGGATATTGAAAGGCAAGGAAGATTCCTTCCCGGGCCCGGTCTTCCGGCGACATCTCCAGAAGGTCCTTGCCCATGTAGGTGACCTCGCCTTCGGTGACCTCATAGGCTTCGCGCCCTGCGAGCACACCGGCAAGCGTGCTTTTACCAGAGCCGTTCGGCCCCATAATAGCATGGATCTCGCCAGCACTCACTCTCAAGTTGATCCCGTTCAGAATTTCGTTTCCGTTGACAGATGCGTGCAGATTCTTGATTTCCAGCATTTTGCTTCCTATGTATTCGTCAATGATTCTGTTTACCCTACACTTCCTTCCAGGCTGACACCAAGCAGCTTCTGCGCCTCGACCGCAAACTCCATCGGGAGTTCCCGGAACACCTCCTTGCAGAAGCCGTTCACGATCATGTTCACCGCATCTTCGCCGGAGATTCCCCGCTGCTTACAGTAGAAGATCTGATCCTCACCAATTTTGGAAGTGGAGGCTTCGTGCTCCACGCGGGCAGAGGTATTCTTTACTTCGATATATGGGAATGTGTGCGCGCCGCACTTGTCGCCGAGAAGGAGCGAGTCGCACTGCGAGAAGTTGCGTGCGTTCTCCGCGTTCTTCTGAATTTTGACAAGTCCCCGGTACGAGTTGTTTCCGAAGCCAGCCGAGATTCCTTTAGAGACGATCGTGCTCTTCGTGTTCTTCCCTATGTGAATCATCTTGGTCCCGGTATCCGCTTGCTGGTAGTTGTTGGTGACAGCCACGGAGTAAAACTCACCCACGGAATCATCGCCCTGGAGGATGACGCCCGGATACTTCCAGGTAATCGCCGAACCGGTCTCAACCTGCGTCCAGGAGATCTTCGAGCGAACACCGGCACACTTGCCACGCTTGGTCACGAAGTTATAGATCCCGCCCTTGCCTTCTTTGTCACCGGGGTACCAATTCTGCACGGTCGAGTACTTGATCTGCGCATTGTCAAGAGCCACCAGCTCAACCACCGCCGCGTGTAGCTGATTCGTGTCGCGCATGGGTGCCGTACAGCCCTCAAGGTAGCTGACATAGCTCCCCTCTTCAGCAACAATCAGTGTTCGTTCAAACTGTCCTGTATCCGCCGCGTTGATGCGAAAGTATGTCGAAAGCTCCATCGGACAGCGGACACCTTTCGGTATGTAACAGAAGGAGCCGTCACTGAACACCGCCGAGTTCAGCGTTGCAAAGAAGTTGTCGGTATACGGCACAACGGAGCCGAGATACTTCTTCACAAGCTCAGGATGTTCTTTCACAGCCTCAGAGAACGAACAGAAGATGATGCCAAGCTCGCCAAGCTTTTCCTTGAACGTCGTTGCTACCGAGACGCTATCGAACACTGCGTCAACGGCAACGCCCGTCAGACGCCCCTGCTCTGCGAGCGAGATGCCAAGCTTTTTGTATGTATTAAGCAGTTCGGGATCGACCTCGTCAAGACTCCCCAGTTTCTTCTTCTGCTTGGGCGCCGAGTAGTAGATTGCATCCTGATAGTCGATTGCCGGATAGTGGATATTTGCCCACGAAGGTTCCTTCATCGTCAGCCAATAACGATACGCCTTCAGCCGCCATTCGAGCATCCACGACGGCTCGTTCTTCTTGGAAGAGATGAGCCGGACAATGTCCTCGTTCAGGCCGCGTGGAGCGCTATCTGCTTCGATATCGGTCACGAACCCATACTTATACTCGCGGTTCGCTAGTTCTTCGATTGTATTGTTCTCAGTTGTCATCGTTCACTCGTTTCTTTTTTGCCCGAATCACTTCTTGCTGCCGGCCTGCGTCGAGCTTTTGATTGGCGGCAGTGGTTTCCTTGTTCCTGCCGGACTTGAAGCAGGTGCAAAAGCGGGCAGCACCGGTTTCGGGGCTGGTGCCGGCGCCTCCACAATTTTGGTTGCACTTGCCTCTGCCGGAACTGCCTGCACAACCACCGTTGGAGCAGACGCTGGTTTTGAAGCTCCGGCAACGGGTCTGTTAAGCGGCGGCAACGGTGAACGGGTCGGAGCCGGCGTACCACTCTTGAGAGGTGGAAGTGCAGCCGGGCGTGGCGCAGCAGTTGCCTGACTGGCAGGCCTTGCCGCAGGAGCTGGTTTCGCCGCCGGCGCAGGTGTGGTTGTTGGCTTCTTAAACTCGGGATATTGGAGCACCCACGTCTGCTTGTCAATTGAAGTCAGGATCTTCTCCTTCTCAAGCCGGGCTACAAACGCCCAGGCGATCTTCTCAGCATCCGAATAGCCTATCTCCATCTTCTTCCTTATGAGAAAGACTTGGATTCCGTACTGTATATCCCGGAAGAAGACGTTCGATAAGTGATACAACGGGTACTTGGATTTAAGAAAGCCAAGAACCTCTTTCTCGTTATTGAGGACGTAGTCAAGTTCTTTCATGGTCATATTTCTCTTGGTTTCAGGAATTGACAAATTGATGGTGCAACATCTGTGTACGTGCCGACTTTACAACTTCCACTACACGTTGAATAGTGTATCCGATTTCTTCTTTCGTTGTAAATCTCCCGAGACCGAACCGGATTGAAGAGAGAACATCTTCCCTACTCAACCCGATAGCTGTCAGCACATGAGACGGTTCAGGAGACGCCGAACTGCACGCCGAACCCGAGGAGACGGCAATGTCTTTCATGTCCATCATGAGTATGTCACCCTTCACATGACGGAAACGGATGTTTGCATTGTGTGGCAGCCGTTCCGTGGGATGGCCGTTCACCGCAACGTCATCAAGAGATGACGTGATTCCTTCAACGAGCATATCACGAAGAGCCGCTGTTCGTGACGCATCATCGTTCAGCTCCGCGTCTGCAAGTTCCGCGGCCTTTCCAAAGCCAACGATGGCCGGCACATTCAACGTGCCTGATCGGAGGCCTCGTTCATGTCCTCCGCCGTCCATTTGTGGAATCAGGTTCATGCGTGGACCCGATGCCCGCACGTAGAGGGCACCGATTCCTTTTGGCCCGTACATCTTGTGTCCTGTAAATGAAAGAAGATCGACATTCAAATCCACCACATCGACGGGTATCTTCCCCACTGCCTGCGAAGCATCGGAGTGAAAGAGCACATCGCGACTTCTGCAGAGTGCACCGATTTGTGCGAGCGGCGCGATCGTCCCGATCTCGTTGTTCGCGAGCATCACCGACACGAGAATTGTTCTCTCCGTTAAGACCCGCTTAATGTCATCCAACGAAACAATGCCGTGGTGGTCGACCCCGAGATGCGTTACCTTGAATCCATGCTTTTCGAGCGTCTTGCAAGTGTCAAGCACCGCTTTGTGCTCGGTCGCCACGGTAACAATGTGTTCCCCTTTGCTGTGATGGCCTTCAGCAATTCCCTTGAATGCCAGGTTGATCGACTCCGTGGCGCCGCTCGTGAACACAATCTCATCGTTCCTTGCACCAATGAGATGGGCTACCCTGTTTCTTGCCAGCTCCACCGCCGCTCCTGCTTTCCAACCGAACTCATGATGGTTACTCGCTGCGTTACCGTACTGTTCAGACAGATACGGGATCATCGCCTCGACCACACGCGGGTCAACCATCGTCGTTGCATGATTATCGAGATAGATCGGCAGCTTCATCGTCACACAATCTCCGAGAGAGTCATCGAATTAAATGCGCGCTCGATGTTCGCCTGGACTTTTGTCAGCGGTGATTTAATGGTGCACACCTCGTACACGCCACAACTATCGGGACCTTCGGACATGCACTGCGCAATCATCGGGAGCGTCCCTTCAATGGCGTTAATGATTCTTGCGACAGGAATGTCTTCCGGGTTTTTCGCGAGGGTGTACCCGCCGTGCATCCCTTGATACGATACGATCAGCCCGGCCTTGGTCAACTTCTGCAATACCTTGGCAAGGAGTTCATACGGGATGCGGTACGCTTCGGCGATTTCCTTTGCGGTCACCATGCTGCCATGGGGGCGAGTAGCAATGTGCCCTATGGCGATAAGACCGTATTCCACTTTCTTAGATAGCCTGACCATTTAGATATCCGACCGATTACGTCCGATTTCAATCCAAAAAAAATGCACTTGCGCGCGTCTTTCCTAACAAGAATGTCCTCCCGACGGTTCCGGGAGATTCGTCGATTCTCTAACCATCAACTGTCTGAATATACCAACGATACTGCTGAAAGTCAATGAGTGCACCACTCCAGGGCGAGAATGCAATTGATTCCCTCTCGGTGATTCACTATTATCCTACACCAATCATAATACCCCCTCTCCATGCACGCCATCCAGTCTGATTCTCTTTCAAAGGTGTACCGAACGGGCATCTCAAAACAACACATCACGGCACTTGATGGGTTTTCTCTCGAGGTAAACAAGGGCGAGGTGTTCGGTTTGCTCGGTCCAAATGGAGCCGGGAAAACCACGTTCATCAAGATCCTCCTTTCTCTTACCCGACCAACGAGCGGACGGGCAAGTATCCTCGGGAAGGAGCTTCCGGACAATAAGGTGAAAGAGCGCATCGGTTACCTCCCTGAAAACCATCGCTATCCTGGATATCTCACCGGTGTACAAGTCCTTAGCCTCTTTGGCAGGCTAAGCGGCGTGGAGAATGCAACCCTCCAAAAGCGAATTCCTTCTCTCATGGCACTGGTGGGAATCACAGAATGGCGCGCGATGAAGGTGAAGAAATATTCCAAGGGCATGATGCAACGCCTGGGGCTCGCTCAGGCTCTTATCAACGATCCGGAAGTCGTCTTCCTGGATGAGCCGACTGACGGGGTCGATCCTGTTGGAAGAAAGGAGATACGTGGCATCCTCCTGGATCTGAAGAATCAAGGCAAAACGATCTTCCTCAACTCGCACCTCCTTTCAGAAGTAGAATTGATCTCCGACCGTGTGGCGATCCTCGATCGAGGAAAGCTTCTCAAGGTGGGGACAGTCGAGGAGCTGACCACCACAGGGTCCCAGTATCAGATAGGTATTGCGTCTTCCCTTCCGGAAGACCTGAAGACGGAAGCCGCCGCACGTTCGATGCACCTCACACCCGGAGCGGAGTTCATCACCGCAACGATTGAGAACGTCACCGCACTGAACTCACTCATCGACCTTCTCCGAAAGCACCGCGTGGAAATCACTTCGGTGGTAAAGGTAAAGAGCAGCCTGGAAGATTCGTTCATCAACCTGATCAAGCGGGAGGTGGCTTCATGAGGATTCTCACGCTGATCGCATCCACGTTCCGCGAATTGCTCACCAAGGCCACCATCTATGTCCTCGCGGGAATCTCCACGCTCATCCTTCTTGGCGTTCTTGCGGGTTTCTCCTCCTCGTCC
>DASRUE010000177.1:0-6802 GCA_035687895.1 Bacteroidota bacterium
GCGTACGACACTGCCCTTGGCTGGCGTTATCCGAACCCGAAAATGAAGGAGATGTTCCCGCTGGAGAGCATGGGAGAGACTGCGGAGAACGTGGCAGAGAAATATAGGATCGCGCGGCAAGAGCAGGATGCGTTTGCGCTGGCGAGTCACCAAAAGGCAGTGGCAGCACAGAAGGCGGGGAAATTTGCAGACGAGATCGTACCGGTGATGATCGCTGGAAAAAAGGGTCACGTAACAACGATCAACAGCGACGAGGGCCCCCGGGCCGACACATCGTTGGAGAAGCTTGCTGCCCTACAGCCAGCGTTTCGCAAGGGTGGCACGGTCACACCTGGCAACTCCTCGTCTCTAAACGACGGCGCAGCCGCGGTGTTAGTAATGAGCGAGCAAACGGCAAAGGGACTTGGTCTGAAGCCGATGGCCCGTGTTGTGGCAACAGGCATCGCCGGCGTGGACCCTCGCTACATGGGAATCGGGCCTGTGCCTGCTTCACAGAAGGCGTTGCTGAAAGCGGGACTCACAATGAAGGACATTGCCCTCGTCGAGCTGAACGAAGCCTTCGCCGCACAATCGATTGCCGTGGTACGCGACCTGCAGATCCCGATGGAGAAGCTCAACCCCAACGGCGGCGCCATTGCCCTTGGTCATCCCCTTGGCTGCAGTGGCGCGCGGATCATGACGACACTTCTTCATGAAATGCACCGCCGCACCGTTCGCTACGGACTGGCAACGATGTGCATTGGCGTGGGACAGGGCGTGGCGGTGGTGGTGGAGAGCACAAGCTGACCCCACCCCTCCCTTCCCTTACGAAGGGGAGGTCTTGTTGGAATCGGCCAATGAACCAGAGGCAGGCACCATGACATTGTTTTTCAACAGAACCTCAGAGAAATCGAAACGGAGGTTTCTGCGGAACAACATGACGAGAGCGGAGGAAATCCTGTGGGCTCGACTGAAGAGCCGGCAAGTTCTCGGCTACAAGTTCCGCCGGCAATACAGTGTTGGTGCGTTCGTCCTTGATTTCTATTCACCTCAACTCAAGCTGGCCATTGAGGTGGACGGCGAAAGTCACAACTCAGAAGCGGCACGTGAGTACGATGCCGAACGAGCGAAGTACCTGGGGCGGTTCGACATCCGCGTTATCAGGTTCAGCAATGACGACGTCTACGCATTTCCTGACGCAGTACTAGAGAGGATCACCCGGACGATTCAAGGGCGCGAGAGCCCGGCACCAGCCACACTCTCCCCTCCTTCTTAAGGAGGGGGCGGGGAGAGGTCGAACTGTTCTACACAAACATGAGAGGAACCCCATGGAGCGCTACCTGATTGTTTCGCCGCACACCGACGAAGACTGCATGCGTGTGCTTCAACAAATTGAGGCGACGGGATACATTACCCGGTTCGACTGGGGATGCAAGGATGGCGACCACACGGGCTGGGTGATTGTTGAGGCAACCAGCAAAGCTGAAGCGTTGATGGTGGTGCCGACAGCGCAACGTGCGAAAGCTCACGTGGTGAAGCTGACCAAGTTCCGTCCTGAGGATGTGAGAGAGCATAAGGCCTGAGGGTGGTGACAGCCAGAAGTGGGATAAACCCACAACGTAGCGATTAGCCACCGGCTATACGCTACAAACATGCGTCATTTGCGGCGCACCAAGGATTCACAACCTAGCACCAAGGGAGGTGTACTCATGACCATTTCCCGTTTACCTGCCAGTATTGCGGTTTCCGGTTTGGTTCTCTCAGCGTCACTCTTGTTCGCCAGCTGTGGACAGCCGGGCCCATCAGAACGCCTCAAACCCCTTGTGGATACATACGTTCGTGCGTGGAATACTGGAGACTTCAATGGCCTCGAGGAAGCTGTGAGCAGTCAATTCGAACTCCGTATGACACCTCGATTCGACGCCGTGCACAGTCTGGACTCGTTGAAGAACAGCATTACTTATTGGCGCACAGCATACCCAGATTTTCATATCACTCTCGATGAAGTCATCTATGCTCCAAACGCAGTCACGGTCCGCTGGACGATTCGAGCGACGAACACTGGTTCAGGATCACACCCTCCAACAGGCAAAGCTGTGGTTGTTCCGGGCATGAGTATCATCCATGTTTCAGCAGGCAAGATCGTGGACGAGTGGATAGCGAGCAATGATCTGTATTGGGCCGAACAGCTGGGCTTCAATCTTGTGCCAACGAGTCCCAGCAAGTAGATTCATCGTATCTTGGTAAACCCGGGAGCGCCGCAAACGAACGCATAACAACCGCAACCACGCCGCTCATTCATTTATGTAGGCTTGGTTGATTCGGAGTTTGGCAAGATGCATTGAATTCGCTCAACGCCGCACTCGTTCTCACCAACCCAAAAAAGCATAGAGTGCGGCGTTGCGTGGTTGCGGTGAACGTTATGTACCATGCAGCCAAGTCAATCATTTTTAGGTCATATCAATTCGGTTCTCAATGTTAACTAGGCTAAGGAAATTCACACGAAAATATTGGCAGTTCTTGGTAGGCACAGGCATCGCACTCCTTGCGATATACTTATCATATATTTTCTTCGTGGAATCCATCAGGTCGCGTGAACCAATATTTCTCATCGATCCAAATCGAGCCGAAATATTGAGTTCCGAACGTGTCAGCCGGGCACCAATAAGAGTTCTTAAGCCAGATGGCTCGGAGATCCACTCGAATCTATATGTGCTTCGCTTCTACTTCTGGAATCGAGGAAACGAGTCGATCAGAAGATCAAACATTCTTGAGCAATTGCGGGTTATTTCGACAGATTCCACGATAGAAATCATAGAGGCTAGAGTGCTCGCAATATCAAGAAGTCTAACAAAGCTTCAGATTATTCCAGATGGCTCATCACCCACCAAATCCTTTGTTTTGGATTTTGACATACTCGACACGGACGATGGAGCGACGTGCCAGATTATTTATCAAGGCACCGCTCAATCTGACTTCACTCTATCGGGCGCTATTGAAGGCGTCCAATCAGTCCAATCCCGCCTTGGTACACCTTTAGGTTCACTTGTCATGGAGATATTCAAACTTGTATTCACTATGATCGCGGTAATTGTTGGCATCGTTCTTTTTTTTGCGCTGTTGTTCTGGGTTTCTGATTTTCTGGAGAAGCAGTTTTTAGCATTGTTGTCAAATCTGTTCGGGAAGTACGGACTCAAGATTGGCAAAGCGATTGTATCACTCATCGGGGTTGCATTCTTATTGCTCTTTGCTTATGCCCTTTTCTCTCCTCTAATCAAGCCGAGATTAGAGGAGAGAGTCACCGAAATTCATTCAGTCCCCGAGGGTATTGTTCCTAAACGGTAAAATTATGTTTGAAAAGCTCGGTTGGTCGCCAGAGGCTGCACGGCACATAACACGTTCGCACTCATTATGATATATAAGAGTTGAGTGCGGTGTTGCGTGGTGCCGGTAGACGTTATCCGACCATCTTGAAGATTGAGTCTAGCTACCAGAAGATGGTCTCATGCCATACATCCATTACGGACAAATCGGGGACATCTGAATCGCCACGACGGCAATTAGTCGTAACCCATTGTTGAGCTGCTAACCGGGAACATTCACATGTACGAACCGCGGCACCAAAAACCGATACCACGGCGTCACTTTGTGCGTCGCCTGATCATGCATCTTCTCGGTTCTCTGGCATTGATTGTCGTTTCTCTATTCCTTGGAATGCTTGGCTATCACTACTACGAGGAATTACCCTGGCGTGATGCATTCCTCAATGCTGCCATGTTGCTTGGCGGCATGGGTCCCGTCGAATCTCCACAAACAGATGGCGGGAAACTATTTGCGGGACTTTATGCCCTCTATGCTGGTTTGGTTTTTCTCATAGCAGCAGGTCTTATCGTTGCACCGGCGTTACACCGGATGTTGCATCTCTTTCATTGGGAAGACAGAAAGAACGGTTAGTTCCATTTCCTGTCATGTGAATGTCCGGCGGTACTGTCGTAGCTTCTTCATGCCTATCGCTCATGGCAACATACTCGTCCACAGTTCAGATTGAGACTCAAGGACACAACGACGTCCACGACCTGACGAACAGAGCGGAAGAGGCCCTCCGGCGTTCAGGCGTGCAGGAAGGGGTGTTGCTGGTATTCACGCCGGGATCCACCGCCGGTGTAACCACGATAGAGTTCGAGTCCGGGGCAGTTGATGATCTGAAAAAGGCAATCGAACGTCTCGTACCCGAAAAGCAGCACTATGCTCACGACGCCAGGTGGGGCGATGGAAATGGCTTCTCTCACGTCCGCGCGGCGCTGCTTGGTCCCTCCCTGTCCGTTCCGGTCACGCACGGACGCTTGCTCCTTGGAACGTGGCAGCAAATCGTTCTGATCGATTTCGACAATCGACCCAGAAATAGGAATGTTGTTTTTACGGTTACGGGTGATTGACAAAAGGCAGGTCATCTTTTCACTTGACAAACTAACGGGAACGTCTTATATTCAGATAAAATAGTCTTAATATCATGAGCCTGATTTTCAGCCGTCAATGTGAGTATGCCCTCCAAGCCGTATTATACTTGGCATTGAAGCCAGTGGATCAGATGACGTCAATTAAAGAACTGACGGACAAGCTCGACATCCCCTATCACTTCCTTGCAAAGATCCTTCAGGACCTGTCGCGGAAAGGCCTTCTCGCGTCGTTGAAGGGCCCGACAGGTGGTTTTGGCCTTGGGATTCCTGCGAAAAACATCACTCTGTTTCACATTGTGGAAGCGATTGACGGTGTGGAATTCACAAAAAGTTGTCTTCTCGGGTTTCCCGAGTGCTCCGGAAGAAACCCCTGTGCTGTGCATGATAAGTGGGCTGTCCTCAGGGACGGTGTGTATGATATGCTCGTCAGCAAGAACATCGCCGAAATGGCAAAGGATATGAGAAAGTCCGAGTACAGGACTGTAACCGGCTAAAAAAATTTGGATCTATTTAAGACTAAACAGTCCGAATTGGCACCGATGTTGAGTCCATGTCACCCAGCCCCCGGCAGATACCCAAATTACGGCAGAAATGGATGATCTGAACCAGAGGGTGAAACGAGTTCTCAGAATTGAAAAATGAGCCTGACGCCCTCTATGCATAGCCCGATCTCCTTTGACGAAACGACTCTCGACCCGGAGAAGATTGTATCGTATCGGGCGAGCACCTCTGAACTTGCTGAACGAGGCAAGGTCGCGGCGTCGGGGAGGGGTGTCAAGAAGATCCCGCCTGGCCTCAGGAAACCACGGGTCAATTTCTCGCTCGAGTCGGTGTGGTACAAGCGGCTCGTCTGGCGGTTGAAAGAGGACTCCCAGTTCCTTCGCTCCACAATTCAGATTGCCTTTGTTCTCCTCTGCATCTGGATCGGTATCGAGTTCTATCTCTTCATGCAGTGGGGAACGTCCGGAGGACAGGGACCGTTCGTTTCGCGTCCACCGGGTGCGGAGGGCTTCCTCCCTATCAGCGCGTTGATGAGCCTGAAGTATTGGATCCAGACGGGGATCATCAACAACATCCATCCCGCAGCCATTTTCATCCTGCTCGCCATCGTGGGCGTCAGTATCGCTCTCAAGAAATCCTTCTGCAGTTGGCTCTGTCCGATTGGAACATTGAGCGAGTCACTCTGGATGCTCGGGCAGAGGTTGTTCAAGCGCAACCTCACCACCCCCCGTTGGCTGGACTACCCGTTGCGGTCACTGAAGTACCTGTTGTTGTTTTTCTTCGTCTCCTCCATCTGGCAGATGGACATGCCCTCGCTGAGGCAATTCATCCACAGTCCATACAACAAGGTCGCAGATATCAAGATGTACCTGTTCTTCGCGGACATCTCCATATTCGCGCTTTGGACTATTATCATCCTGTTGGTTTTTTCTGTCGTCGTGAAGAACTTCTGGTGCAGGTTCCTGTGTCCGTACGGCGCACTGCTCGGCATTGTCGGGTGGCTGAGTCCCTTGAAGATTACGCGCAACAAGTCCACATGTACCGACTGCGCTCTCTGCACGAAAGCATGCCCATCCAATATCAAAGTCCACAAGGTCGGACGTGTCCGCCCGAACGACGTGGTCGGGCGGGTCTGGAGTGATGAATGCACGAGTTGTCTTGCATGTGTACAGGTCTGCCCCGTGAAGGAGACGCTCGACCTGCGGGTGAGCGCAAAGGCGAGGCCGGTGCAGACATGGGTCCTCGGTACCCTGGTGGCAGGTGTGTTTGTTGCAGTCACGGGGTTGGCAGTGCTCGTCGGGCACTGGCAAAACGGAATCTCAAAGGAGGAGTACCTGCGGAGGTTTCAGGAACTCAACGCACCTGTCTACCAGCATTTCCGCGGAGAGGTACCACAGTATGGGCCCAATGATTGACATGGATGCTTCCCTCGAACATGGCGTCACGGAATTCTACGACAAGCTGGCGCCGGACTATGATGCGATGACCGGTTTCGAGAAACGGTTCGTCCATGAACGGCCGTTCTTTCGGATGCTGGTCGAGAAGCACGGAATCCGGACGGCATTGGACGCGGGGTGCGGCACGGGATTTCACTCACTCCTGCTTGCCCGGCTGGGCGTCGAAGTCACTGCTGTTGACATCTCTCCAAACATGCTGGCGATTGCGGGTGCACATGCAAAGGAGATGCAGCTTCCCTTACACCTGGTGGAATCATCATTTCAATCACTTCCTACTCTCGCCCCGGGTCCGTATGATGCGGTTTTCACCATGGGAAACTCGCTCGCTCATCTGTTGACAAAAGAGGATCTCGAGCGGTCGCTGGCAGCCTTCGCTGCGGTCCTCGCTCCCCGGGGTGTGTTGTTCCT
>DASRUE010000178.1:0-13354 GCA_035687895.1 Bacteroidota bacterium
GTGGTAAGGAATCCCCTTCGCCTCTTCCGCGCTCTTTGCCTGCACGTACGCACGCGCATCACTGAACGCGTTGGCGATCTCATCCAACGCCTCCTGGCGTTTCTTCCGTTGTTCCTCCTCTGTTGGTTTGCCTGAGAGAGATTTCGTGATTGTCATGGAAGGCCAATTGACGTAGAGCGCGCACGGTGCCTTCAACGTCATCTCCTCCCACGTCCATCCGTCGAGCATCAGGACGGCCCCGGTTCCTGAAATCGCACCGCCGGCAGGCGATGAGACAGCAAGGGTGATGCCGTTTGCGCGAGTGACGGGAATGATCTCCGATTCAGGGTTGACCGCGACCTCTGCGCGGACGTTTGGGTTGATGCGACCGGCTTCGTTCCGGTCGTTGGACGCACGGACGGCGCCGATCTCCGTCAGGCCGATGTATGTGTCGGGACTGATCAGCCCCGGATAGATATGCGTACCGGTTGCATCGATGGTCTCCGCCCCCGGTGGGATCGGGAGGTTTGTGCCAAGCGCAGTAATTTTCCCAGCCTCAAAAACGATTGTACCGTTGACAATGTCCGGCCCCGTCACCGGATGGATCGTCGCATTTGTAATAGCAATAGGATGATCCTGCTTCTTCGCGGGGATCTGTCCCGAAGCATCACTGCGATGAGATGTCGTGATGACCAAACAGAGAGTGAGTAGCAGGAAAGAGAATCCTGGAGTTCTCATGTCAGTTGCCCTCCCCGAACGTGGTTTCGAGATGTGGGTGGTCATACGTATCGCCCTTCTTTGGCTGCCTCGGTGGAGTGTCCTCGATTCCTGATTTCTTTGCCGTCAGGGCTTTCTGTACCAGGACGGCGCGCTGGTGTTGGGCTTCGGCGTACAACTGCCGGTCCTCTTGCCGGTCGAAGAACTTCCGGCCGTCAATCCACGTCTGTTCACAGATCGAGTAGGTGGAGAGCGGGTCGCCGCTCCAGATCACAAAGTCCGCATCCTTTCCCGGCTCAAGGGAACCAATGCGGTTCTCCACCTTGAGCTGCCTGGCGGGATTGATGGTAACAAATTTGAGGGCTTCCTCCTTCGGCACGCCGCCGAATTTCACTGCCTTTGCTGCTTCGAGGTTCATCCTTCGCGCAAGCTCATCGCTGTCGGAGTTGAAGGAGACCAGCACACCCTGATCATACATCAACGCTCCGTTGTATGGGATCGCATCATATACCTCCAACTTGTACCCCCACCAGTCGCTGAACGACGACCCTCCCGCCCCATGCTGCGCCATGACATCGGCGACCTTGTATCCCTCAAGGATGTGTTGAAACACGCGAACACGGAAGCCAAAACTTTCCGCAACACGCATCATCGCCAGGATCTCATCCTGACGGTATGAGTGGCAATGGACGAAACGCTTCCCGCGAATGATTTCAACGATGGCGTCGAGCTCGAGGTCCCGTCGGGGGGGTATTCCCATTTTGTCCTTTTCAAACCGTTGCCAGGCTTTTTCGTAGTCGAGAGCTGCCTGGAATTCGTCCCGCATGATCTGCTCCACGCCCATGCGCGTCTGTGGATAGCGCGTCGTATAACGGTCTCCCCAGTTTGACTGCTTCACGTTCTCGCCGAGGGCAAACTTGATGGTTGGCGGCACTCCATCGAATTTCATTTCATCGGGCAACATTCCCCAGCGGAGTTTAATGAGCTGTGCTTGTCCGCCGATGGGATTCGCCGAGCCGTGCAGGATGTGTGCAGCGGTCAGGCCACCCGCAAGCGCACGGTAGATGTCAATGTCGTCACAGTCCACCACATCGCCGATCCGTACTTCTGCACTGATCGCCTGTCCGGCTTCGTTGACGCTCCCCGATGCCGCCATATGTGAGTGCGCGTCGATAAGGCCGGCAGTGAGGTGGTTTCCCTTCGCGTCAATGACGAGTGCGTCCGACGGCAACGTGAGGTTGGTTCCTACCTTGACGATCTTTCCTTTCTGCACCAGCATGTCTCCATTCTCAATCAAGCCTTGCGGTCCGCTCGTCCAGATGGTTGCACCCTTCACCATGACTGATGCCGGCTGGATCGGGATTGCCGCTCTCCCAAACGCACCGAGCGGATACACAGGAGAAAACGACGCACTCAGGCGAGGCTTGACCTTTGTGGTGTCGGGGTCTGGAATGTACGGACCCATGCGCGTTGCCGACCAGGAGAATGAAACTCCGTTGGCCCACTCGCCGGTTCCCAGGAGGGTAATTGCCGACACTGTTCCCGATAGCCTGAGTACCCCAACAAAGCCGACCGAGTCTCCCGCGAAGGAAAAGGAGAGTGTTCCCCCCGACAGGACTGCTGTTGCAAGCTTTGCTTCTTTCCGGCGTTTGATCGTTCCCTGCAAAGCGTCCGGTTCACCTTTCAGGACTAGCATGATTGTGTCGTTGACTGCCTGGCCTGAGAACTTCAGATCCCATCTGCCACGCGGGTCGATGTTGGGCAACGGCTTAACTTCATACCTTTTCCCGTCGATCCACGATTCTCTGATGACTGTCTTTTCTGCAAAGAGATCGCCGCTGGTAACGATGAAGTGTGCTGCCTTGCCGGGTTCAAGAGAGCCAAGTTGTTTTTCCACGCCAAAGAGCCTTGCGGGAGTGATGGTAAGGGCGGCTAGAGCCGCATCAGGAGCGAGTCCCCGTTCCACCGCCTTCCGCACCTGTGTGAGAAACGTGGAAGGGTCCTTCAGAGTCGCCGACGTGAAGGCAAACGTTACCCCTGACTCCTGCAGTCGCTTAGGATTTTCAGGAGCCGCATCCCAGTAGCGCAAACTCTCCAGTGTTACCTGTAGAGCTTCTTCGGGAGTCTGCACCGCCGGAACATCGGGAAAGTTCACCGGGAGAAGGATGGGGCATTGCGTCGCCTTGATGGCGTCGAGGCGTTTGTATTCATGGCCGTTGCCGCGCAGAAGAATGTTGAGGGAGAGTTCCTTCCCGATTGCGTGTGCGCGCAGAGCGTCCAATTCGTCGCCGGTCTCGATGATCACAGGCATAGCTCCAGAGGCAGCCTCTTTGAGCGCAGCCAGCGGCGCGTTTGTCTCCGGCCGTTGCAAGGATGGGTTCCTTGCGAATGCCGCGTGCGCCTTCTGGTACCAGTCTGCGTCCATAAACGACTGGCGGATGAGCGCGATAACGCCCATGAGCGAACCGGGATAGTCATCACCGCCAGGGCTGACGGCGAGAGCGATATCCTGCGCCACCGCCGGCCGTATGATAAGATCGTTCGTTTGACCACTCCCAAGGTTGACCAATGCGGTCGTTCCTTTGATGATTCCCCGTTGCGGTGCAACCAACACTGCGGTAAATCCCTGACTCCGGAGCTTTTCAGCTGCCTTCGGATCCGGTGCGAATAGCTCGGCAGCATTCTGGTCGGCAAGGACATTTCCATTCCAGTATGACGGTCCCCGCTTCTCGACAGGTTTCTCAGGCTGCGCGTCACCAGGCTCGGGGCGCTTCGGCATGCCGTAGTCGGAGAACGCATCGATGAAACCAGAGTAGATCGTCAATCCCGCCATATCCCACACGCGCGCGTCGGCCGGGGGAGATGAAGCCCCGACAGATTGTATCACGCCATTTCGGAGGACGAGCGTTCCTTTCTCAATCACTTTTCCCGGTGCCTGCACGATCCGGGCGTTGATGAACGCGTGCACGTTGGGAGTGTTCTGTCGTATCCCGTCGGTGGGTTTCGTCTGTGACAGCAGAATCAGCGGGAGACTCGCGAGTACAACCAGCGCAAGAATGATCCCTCTCGGGTAATGTGAGATCATGACAGCTCCTTGTGGTTGATGGTGGAATGGTAAGCGCATTGTCGACAGTTGGTCGGGATTATTGAGTGGCTCTAAACAGCGGCGCGTAGATATCGTAGTCATGCTGGCTGAATGTCACGAATCTAATCTCCTGGATTTCAGAGTGACACTTTACAAATTCTTCGACAGTAGTGAACGCAATACGCGAGGCGCGTTCAATCGGAAAGCCATAGATACCGGTGCTGATGGAAGGGAAAGCGATCGTTCGGATGTTGTTCTCCACAGCGAGGCGGAGGCTGTTGCGGTACGCGTTGCTCAACAACCTGTCTTCGTTGTGGCCGCCCCCGCGCCAGACCGGTCCCACTGCATGGATCACATGGCGCGCTTTCAGCCTGCCGCCGGATGTTATCACAGCCTCTCCCGTTGGGCATTCACCCTGCCGGGCGCGGATGGTCTTGCACTCCTCCAGAATCTGAGGCCCACCGGCGTGATGGATTGTGCCATCAACGCCCCCGCCGCCAAGCAAACTTGAGTTTGCCGCGTTTACCACCGCGTCGGTCTCCTGTTGGGTGATATCGCCACGAAGAAGGGCGAGAACTGTACTGCCAATTTGTGTTCGGATCATTGTAGTGCGGAAGGCACCACCAATGTAGCAATTGGTGAATGTGGAAGCAAGCTGGTCTTTGTAGTTCGAGTTGTCAATCGGACGTACAGTGAACTCCCCAAAAGATGGAAAGTAACCACGGAGATCGCCCGCCGCACGCGCAACGTGCTTGCGGGAGGCGGGCGTTCTCTGCGGTTAGATTTTTCAACCGTGCTTCTAGTCCTCCGGTCGTTCGCCTGCAGGGGCCATCTTCACGAGCCGGGGCATGAACCTCGCAAGAGGGCGGGCAAGATCGAGTTGGGCCGCCATGACGTCGTTGATGTTCTTGTATGCCCAGGGTACTTCATCGAGTCCTGCGGACAACAACTCCACTCCCTGTTTCAGCAGAAACTCCTTCGTTTCTTTCCACGTGAACTTCTTCTTGGCTGCCGTGCGGGACATCCGTCGTCCTGCACCGTGCGATGTGGAGGAAAGCGACTCTTCATTGCCAAGACCTTCCACCAAGAATCCGGGTGTTCCCATCGAGCCGGGAATAATGCCAAGAACTCCTTTGCCTGCAGGAGTTGCACCCTTCCGGTGCACCACAACGTTCCTTCCCCCGTGCTTTTCACGCCAGGCAAAGTTGTGGTGGTTCTCGATCTGCTTGAGGATCGGATGGCCGAGGAAGTTCACGATCGCGTTGTGTATGACGTGGTGGTTGGCGGAGGCGTATTTTCCCATAAGCTCCATCGCGACCCAGTATTCTGCACCGTCTTCGTCGAGGTCAAGCCACGCAAGGTTACGCGCCGCGCCCTCGAGCTCCGGGTGGAGCTTCTTTGCAACCTTTGTGTAATAGTCGGCTACCTGTGCGCCGGTCCCCCGGCTGCCGCTGTGGGAGAGGAGGGCAAGATACGTTCCCGGACTGATCCCGAGCACCTCTTCGTCAAAGGTCAGCTCACCAAATTCGACAAAGTGGTTGCCTGAACCTGACGTGCCGAGCTGGCGGTGGGCTTTATCTTTCATCTCACGCGTAACGGGACTGACGTTCCAGTTCTCGTCCATCACGTCATGGGACTTCGGCTGGCGCCACTCGGCTCCGACGCCGAAGCGGGTGTTCTTTTCAATGGCAGAGACATACAGATCATGCTTCGATTTCAGGACTGAGGGAGGGATATCAAAGATAGTCATCATCATCCTGCACGCGATATCGACACCGACGCCATAAGGGATGACGGCATTCTCTGTTGCCAGTACACCGCCAATCGGAAGACCGTAGCCCACGTGCGCGTCAGGCATCAACGCACCACCGACGGCGACCGGAAGGCCAATTGCCGCTTCCATCTGTGCTATTGCTTCTGCATCGATGTCGGTTCCCCAGGTCCTATACGAAGGCTTGTTCATAGTGGAAGATACGGATTCATTCCCAAAAGAGAAAAGCCCCCGAGATAATACCGGAGGCTTTTATCGAGAACGCAGTCACTCACTCACCGTGGTCCTGCAGCCCTCACTTCGGGTGTGGATGTGGCCGCGAACTGTTCGAAGTTTTTCTTGAACTTCTCAGCCAGCTCCTTTGCCCTTATATCGTATGCTGACTTGTCCTTCCAGGTGTTGCGCGGGTTCAGGACTTCCTCCGGAACGCCGGGGCAGGAAGTTGGTACATGAAGTCCGAAGATCGGATCCTGGATAGTCCTGACGGTGGCAAGGGATCCGTGTTTCGGCAGTGATAAGAGCGTTCGATTCCACTCAGACGTTCCAGCGCACTCACTCCGGTGCAAGTTTCCACCTCTCCGGCGATCGCCAGAGCGCGGAATGTATCAATTCTCTCATGAAAATGAACTCGCGGGGGAGCTTGTCGTAGAGTTTTGAGAACATCTCCTCATGAGACAGGATTTCTGTTTTCCATTCTTCACTACTCACCGACATAAGCTTGTTGAATGTCTCGGGTGTCATGGATTCAAGCCCTTCCCAATTCATATCCTCGTAGCGCGGCATCCACCCAAGCGGGCTCTCGATCGAATATCCACGACCGTGCACGCGGTTGACGATCCAACTCAAGACCCTCATGTTCTCGCCGAACCCCGGCCAGATGAATTTGCCCTTCTCATCCTTGCGGAACCAGTTCACGCCAAAGATGCGCGGGGGATTGTGAATATTTCTTCCGAACTGCACCCAGTGGTTGAAATAGTCCGCCATATGATAACCGACAAAGGGCACCATGGCCATTGGATCGCGGCGGACAGCTCCTATTTGTCCACCTGCTGCTGCTGTCGTTTCGGAGCCCATCGTTGCTGCCAGATAGACGCCGAAGTTCCAGTTGACCGCCTGGTACACCAGAGGAATTACCGAGCTTCTCCGTCCGCCAAAAATGAACGCGCTGATGGGAACACCGGCCGGGTCTTCCCAGTTTGGATCAATGACGGGATTCTGATTTGCCGGTGAAGTGAACCGTGCATTCGGGTGGGCGGCAGGTCCTCCACTCTGCACAGTCCACTCTCCTCCCCGCCAATCGATGAGCCTAGGTGGAGGTGTATCCGTCATTCCTTCCCACCACACGTCACTGTCTGGCGTCATCGCAACGTTAGTAAAGATGGTGTTCTTTCGAATGCTTGCCATGGCGTTCGGGTTGGATTTCTCGGACGTCCCGGGTGCGACACCGAAGTATCCAGCTTCAGGATTGATCGCGTACAGCCTTCCATCGGCACCGGGTTTGATCCATGCGATGTCGTCGCCGACGGTTGTCACCTTCCATCCCTTGAACGCCTTCGGCGGAATGAGCATCGCAAAGTTCGTCTTGCCACACGCGCTGGGAAAAGCTGCTGCAAGATACGTCTTTTCGCGTTCGGGAGACTCGACTCCAAGAATGAGCATATGTTCCGCTAGCCATCCTTCATCGCGCGCCATTGCCGAGGCGATGCGCAGAGCGAAACACTTCTTGCCGAGCAGGGCGTTGCCGCCATACCCGCTGCCGAACGACCAGATCGCCCGCTCTTCGGGGAAGTGCACGATATACTTGTGGTCATGGTTGCACGGCCATGCGACATCCTTCTCTCCGGCTGCCAGCGGCTTGCCGACAGAGTGTACACACGGTACGAATTCGCCGTTTCCAAGAACATCCAGCACCTTCGCCCCCATGCGCGTCATGATCTTCATGCTGACAACAACGTAGGGAGAGTCGGTAATCTCCACCCCAATATGGGAGATGGAAGAGCCAAGCGGCCCCATGCTGAACGGCACAACGTACATCGTCCTGCCACGCATGCATCCTTCGAACAGTTTCCTCAGCGTCGCTTTCATCTCCTTCGGGTTCACCCAGTTATTCGTGGGGCCCGCGTCCTGCTTCCGCATACTGCAGATAAACGTCCTATCCTCCACGCGTGCAACATCGGTTGGGTCGGATAGCGCGAGGAAGCTGTTCGGTCGCTTTTCGGGGTTCAACTTCTTGAATGTCCCCGACTTCACCAGCAACTCGCACATCCTGTTGTACTCTTCCTCCGTACCATCACACCAGTGCACTAGTCCCGGTTTGCATAGCGTTTTCATCTCATCGACCCATGCTGCGAGCTTCGGGTTCCGTTCTTTGATTGCGTCAACCATGTTTATGTTGTGATTGTTGGACGGTGTGTGGTCTGATCGATGTTGAAATGGACCTCAACTCTTCGCGTACTCCTTCAGGAAGCCGGCGAACATAACGCGGTGCGACTCTTCGTCTGCGAGTTGTGTAATGCACAGGTCCTGTGTGACATAGTCATGTGCCTCACCTGCGAGCTCGATCAGTTTTCCGTAGTGAGCAATCGCGCCGTCCTCTGCTTCGATAACTCCCCTGATAACGGACACCACATCGGTGCTGTCTTGAGGAGGCTGAAGGGATTTCTGCATGGACTTGAATCCCGCCGAGCCTGGAACGCGTCCGCCCACTTCCTTCACACGCTTTGCCATGTTCTGGGCGTGCAGGAGTTCCTCGGTGATATCGGCGGCGAGCGATTTCTTTATCTCCTCTGCGCGCACACCATCAAGATCGACGGAGTTGGCGATGTAATTGGTGACCGTCTCCAGCTCCATCCAATAGGCCTGCGTGAGCATCTCAATAATTTGTTTTCGGAATTGTTCCTTCATATATGTCCTCCGCTATTGTTCGTCGTGAATGATAATGAATGAAACACACTTGGAGGCGCCCTACTGTGCAACGGCCTCCGGTTTCAGGTATTCCTTCAGCCACTCGAACACTGTCTTATGCCAGAGCGCGCTGTTGGCCGGCTTACTCACGAAGTGATTCTCGTCCGGGAAGTAGAGCATCTTCGATGGAACACCCTGACGCTGCAACGCCGTGAAGAGTTGCATCCCCTCACCGATCGGGACGCGAAAATCAAGCTCACCGTGAATGATGAGATTGGGGGTCTTGAAGTCCTTTGCATACCTGTGGGGAGAATACTTGTTGAACTCCTCCGGGTTTTCCCACGGTTTGCCATGGTCCCATTCATCGAACCATGTTTCTTCCGTCGTTCCGTACATGCTCTCGAAGTTGTAGACCCCATCGTGTGTGACGAGTGCTTTGAATCTCCCGCCGGCTTTCGCCTGGAACCAGTTCATCATATAGCCGCCGTAAGAAGCACCTGCCGCCGCCTTGTTGGCCCGGTCGACGTACGGGAGTTGTTCGGCGTAGTCAAGCCCCTTCATCAGGTCGACGAAGACCTTGCCTCCCCAATCATGACTGATTTCGTTGGTAAACTGCTGACCGAAGCCGGTGCTGCCTCTCGGGTTTGGCGCCATGATAACGTATCCTTGCGCTGCCCAGAGAGCGGGATTCCACCGGTAAGACCAGGAATTCATCCAAGCACCCTGTGGGCCGCCATGAACCAAGTACACGAGAGGATACTTCCGTGAGAGTCGGAACTGGGGAGGTTTGAAAATCCACGCCTGCACTTTAGTGCCACCCTCGCCTTCGTACCAGATGCTCTCAGGTTCCGGGATATCCAGTTCAGCGAACAGGGCATCATTCATCTTCGTGATGGGGGCGGCATTCTTCCCATCGGTTGCTGCGCTGTAGAGCTCTATCGGCCGGGCCGCGCTTGCATGAGTGAAAACAAGCTTCCTACCATCCGGAGTAATGCTGATGTCTGCGTTCACTGCGCGGTCGTAGACTTCTCTTATGTCGTTCCCCGCGATGGAAACGGTGAAGATCGGCTTGTTCGCTTTCTCTTCTGCATCAAAATAAAGACGTTTGCTGTCCGGGGACCAGAGCTGTGCCTCGACACTTACATCGAAAGACCCCGTCAGACTTTCTTGCTTCCCTGTTGCGCGATTATAGAGGAACAACTGCCAGCGATCTGCCTCAAAGCCGGGCTGCGCTTGCGCCCGATAGGCGATGTATTTCTCGTCGGGTGAATACCGCGGGTACCCATCGGCGGCGGGGTTTGTGGTGATTTGCCGCGGCGTGCCCCCGGTGACTGGCACGGCATAAATGTCGTGATTGGTACTCCAGGCTTCCTCATGAACAGGCACCGGTGTTGCAGTATATGCTATCTCCCTGGAGTCAGGGGAGAAGGCGTAGTCTATTCCTTTGGAGAAAGTCTCCGATGTCGGCACGGCATCGCGGTTGCCGGGCGTCAGGTCTCGCGGGTTTCCACCCGCGACTGGCTGAACAAAAATATGCTTACGCTTCCCATCCACCCACCTGTCCCAGTGCCGGTAGAGGAGTCCGGTAAACACTTTTGCCTTTACCTTGCCATGGTCGAGTTCTTCGACCCGCTGCGCATTCAATCGCTCACTTTCCTCAAAAGGCTTGTCGGAGTTTTCCGGGAATACCTCCGAGACGAACGCGATCAACAATCCGTCAGGGGACCAGACAGGCAGTTTTGCCTCTGTGGAGATGGAGGTAAACTGTCGGGCCTCTCCGCCATCGACACTGATCAGCCAGATTTGTGATTTGCCGGAACGCGTGGATTCAAACGCGATAGTTTTGCTGTCCGGAGACCATGCTGCTTTCTGGTCATTTGCGGGGTGGCTGGTAAGCTGGCGTGGTGTACCGCCGCCGGATGCGACAAGCCAGATGTCGGTGGTGTTTTTGTTTGACTCCGTGTCCGGGGTGGTCACAGTGAATGCAACCCATTTTCCATCTGGCGAGAGAGCGGGTGAAGAGATGCGCTTCATAGCGAACAGATCATCCATCGCGAGCGGACGCTTTTGCTGCGCAGATGTGTGAACAGGAATGAACAATGCAGCGAGACAGAGTATACACTGGAGTGCGCGGAATCGTGCGTACATGGTTACCTCTTCTTCCTACGTAACGGGCAATCTCATTTTGTGAAATTCTTCCACATCATGGACTCGACCGGCTTGTCCGTCCGGGTGTTATACTTTGCAGACGCCTTTGCTGTGTACGAAGTGCCGAGCTCTCCCGACAGCTCAAAGTAAATAAGCTGTCCGATCGGCATGGCGTAGTAGATCCTCACTGCTTGCTTCACAGAGATCTCCAGCGTCCAGGTGTTACAGAACCCGACATCACCCTTGCCGGCTGTCGCGTGGATATCGATTCCCAGTCTCCCGATGCTGCTCTTCCCTTCGAGGAAGGGGACGTGTGCATGGGTTTCCGTGTATTCCTCCGTCACACCAAGATAAAGGCGGTGGGGAAGAAGGATCAACCCTTCATTGGGGATCTCGAAGTGTTCGACGTGGTTGTGAACTTTTGCGTCGAGGATGTCGCTCTTGTATACCGCGAGATGTCTGCCAAGATGGACGTCGTAGGAATTCGAGCCAAGGTACTTCCGGTCGAAAGGAGAAATGACGATGGTTCCTTTCTCCATCTCCTGAAGGATCTTTGTGTCAGTGAGGATCATACCTGCCGGGAATGAACACGTGAACAGCGCGGACCAGACGTGGAAGCGGCCTGCATTCAGCCACAGTTCAATTTAGGAAAAATGGCCTGAAAAGCAACAAATACGGGAAAGCGAGGGAGAAGAAGACACTTATGCCGGCGTCAGGTCGAGTCTCATAAAGACATTCGAACGCTGATATGGGGAGTGGTGTTCTCGGGGAGGGTCGGCGCGGACAAACCCCAGGGTTGCATAGAGCGCGAGTGCGGGTGCGAGACGATCACTGGTTTCGAGGACGACCGCACGGGCGCCGCGTTCACGAGCTTTTGCTATTACCGCAAGACCAAGTTTCTTGCCGATCTGATTCCCCTGCGCTTCCGGTGTGACGGCCATTTTTGCAAGCTCGTACGTGGTTGCGTCGCGCCGAATCAGCGCACACGTCCCTACGATTTCATTCTCCAGCCGCGCAAAGAAGATGGCACCTCCGTTCTGCAGCACGTATCCCTCGGGGTCGGAGAGGACCTCAACATCGGGGGGCTCAACAATGAAGAAAGTCTCGATCCATTCAAGGTTCAATCGTTTGAAGTGTTCCCGGAACTCGGGACGGTATTCTATGATCTCCACCTTATGTGCTGACACCTTCATGCAAGCCTCCATAGATCTTCCAACAATTCACGAAGAAGGGGGGCGGCGGAAGTTCCAAGATGGTATCGCGGAAACCGGCACCGTTCCTCTACAACAGCCCAAGGTCCTGCAGAATCTGGCGTGAGATCGCGGTACGTGCGCCCGGGAACAAGCTCTCGTCCGGATTTTCGGACTCGATATTGGTGGCAAAGAAGTAGGCGTTTCCCTCCCGCTCGATGTACCCAACGTACCAGCCGATGTTCTTCCCGTCTTGTTCGCCCCATCCTGTCTTTGCGCGAAGCGTGTAAACCGGCGTCTCCTCCTGGACCAGGATCTTCTTTACCATCTCCATGTTGTGGCGTGTGAACGGGAGGTCTTCTTTGTAAAGGCGTACAAGAAACTGGACCTGCTCCATTTGTGAGATGCGGAGCTGGCCCGTCAACCAGAACATATCGATCCCACCGGCAATGTTCATATTACCGTAACGCGCCTGGCTGACGTACTGTTGCATCCTCTTCGTTCCGATACGGCGCGCAAGCTCCTGGTAGAACCAAACCGTTGAGTTTTTAATTGCCGCTTTCATGTCCTGGTCCTGGTTCCACGCAGCCGGTGCGCGCCGGACGCCGTCCCACGGGAGAACAGTATTCTCGTCCTGAACAACCCCTGTTTCGAGGGCAACAAGGGAATTTAGGATTTTGAATGTTGAGGCTGGAATGAACTGCTCCTTGCATCGTTCGAGATTGTAGTATGTATAAGCGTCGTTCTGAAGATCATACAAGACGAAAGATCCCTCTACACTATACTGCCGGAAGTACCGCTCGAATTCCGGATGGTCGAGAGTTGACTCGTTACAGCTCAACACGATCGTGGACATGCACACGAGACGAAGGAGAGCTTTCATACAAGGGGCTTGGAGTCTGATCATCGGGAAATGGCAACGGCAACTGGAGTGACGTTGAGAGCGAGACGCAGCGTATCCGGCGAAAGCGCAACAAGAAATCCACGTTTTCCACCGTTGATGACAATACGCGGAAGGTCAAAGACGGTGTGCTCGACATACACAGGAAGTGGAGTGCGGGTGCCGAACGGACTTGTACCGCCAAAGAGATAACCGGTGTGGTGCTGTGCGGTGGCTGCATCGCAGGGGGTGACGCTCTTTACGCCGAGGAAGCGCGCGAGCTGCTTCGTAGAAACCTCCCGATCGCCGTGCATAAGGACAAGAAGAGGTTCACGTTGGTCGGTCTGAAAGACGAGAGTCTTGATGATGCTGTGTTCGTCCATCTTCAAGTGATCTGCGGAGGCTCTTGTCCCACCATGTTCTTCGTAGGTGTAAAGGTGAGGCTCGAAGGCGATGTTCTTCTCTCGAAGAATGCGCACCGCCGGTGTAACCGGATAATCGTTGGGCATCACCCGGGGGGAGTCGTGGTTTGCGCCGATGCCAGGCAAAGAAACCCGGCGATCAGTGGCAAGAGGAATGTGTACTTCATGACGTTGCTTCCGACGTTTTGTTCACGCGATGTCGGTCAACCCAGTAAGCCCAGATAACGAACAGCCAGGCAGCGTTCCCCAGGATCGCAA